>JAAYIR010000074.1 GCA_012523355.1 candidate division WS1 bacterium | reverse complement strand
GGGGAAGCGGCTCTCTTCCGGCGAGAAGGCCTGCGAGAGGTAGGTGGCAATGGCCGCGTCGTACTGGCCGGTGTGGGCGAAGACCTCCAGCGCCAGCTGGCGACGCGTCTCCAGGGAGACCTCGCCGTCGGAGGCGCGCATCTCCGCCAGCACGGACTCATACCGCGCGGGGTTGCAGATGACCGTGACGGCGGCGAAGTTCTTGGCGGCGGAGCGGAGCATGGTTGGCCCGCCGATGTCAATGTTCTCCACGGCCTCCTCCAGCGCGACGCCCGGCCGGGCAATGGTCTGCTGGAAGGGGTAGAGATTGACACAGACCAGGTCAATCAGCTCGATGCCGTGCTCCTCGGCCTGGGCCAGGTGCTCGGGCACGTCGCGGCGCGCCAGCAGGCCGCCATGGATCTTGGGGTGCAGGGTCTTGACGCGGCCTTCCATCATCTCCGGGAAGCCGGTGTGGTCCTCCACGGCAGTGACGGGGAGGCCGGCCCCCTCGAGGGCGCGCTTAGTCCCGCCGGTGGAGAGAATCTTAACGCCCATCTCCGTGAGGCCGCGGGCGAAGTCCACGAGACCGGTTTTGTCGGAAACGCTTAGCAAGGCGAGTTTGATTTGGGGCATGACGACCTCCTAGGTACTTGAAAAGTTTCAGGTATCAAGTATAATACTACTGTCCTCTACCTAAGGTTTGGGACCCACAAAGGTTTCCGCCGCTGAACCCGAAATCAGCGGCGATTCTGTTTAATATCATTGCCAGATCGGATTCGCTTTTATCTTCGCTACCGTGCCGGAGGCGTCAGCGACGTACGCAGTAAGGAACCTCGCGGTCAGGCCCCTAACTCCACGCAAGACCACCAGATACTGCTCAGACTCTACGAGGATCAGACGACGTACCTCTCCGTTAGCCATGACCCGCCGGTAGCTCGGCAATGAAGGATCGGTGAGGCAGCCCTGTATCCACAAGAGGCGCTCCGCCCGCTCCAGCGAAAAGACCGGAGGTATCCTCCGGCCGCCTCGATCAGTGTCCTGGAAGAAGGCGTGATCAAACATCTCCGGGTAGAACATCACTCGCATGCCGTCGTGCATCACAAGTGGACTATAGTTAACATACTCCTCGTTGAACCGCTCCCGGTAAGAATGCTCATCAGGCAAGTGCAACAGTGGTTGCCAAGACACTACCAGCCACCGCCCGGCCTGAATTGAAAGACATTGAACTTCTCTTCGCAACGCGGGGTCCCGGCAATCTGGTGCCCAATGCGAGTTTCGATGGACTTGACCACCGATAGGCGGGCGGGACTCGATGCATATCGATGGAAGCGATAGGACGTGGCGCCCATCAGTACATCCGTCAACTGCATCAGGTCAAGCTCGTGAGAGGGCAGCGCCTGAACCGAGGCGATGGTTGAGGCCAGGTTGGCGTTCTGGAGGACACGCCGCAAAGTTGCTAAGCGCCCCTTGACCCGGCTGGTCTTGATGTCAAGAAACACCTGGTACTCATTGTAGGGTAGGATCCATCCCTGAAGCATCAGGTAATAGAACTTGTAGAACATCAACTCACTGTCCGCCTGGTGGAACTTGGCGGCATCCAATTCTCCTGCTGGGAGGACTAGACAACGAAACCGCATTGAGCTCTTGAAGAAGAGCTCCACCAGGTCACGGTAGAAGCCCAGGCGCGACGGGCTCACCAAGTGCCACTTAAACTCACGGTAGACACTATGGCGGTCGCGCACGCAACGGATAGCAGCCTTGAGGCTCTCTCGATCTTCCGCCGGTACCCAGAGAGACCCTAGCACTACCCACTGACCTCCGTCTTCAGGGGGATGACTGAAGAGTTCTTGTCTGCTCTCGTCGCAGTACACCTCAAGCTTCACCGGTCATGTCCTCCTGCGTAGCGGAGCTTCATCGCTATTCCTAACCTACCTCTATCATCCGCTGGACGGAGCGGCGGGCGCGGACGGCGAGGTCCTCCGGGATGGTGATTTCCGGGGACATGTTCTCCAGGCACGCCACCACCTTGGGCAGCGTGGTCTTCTTCATGTTCGGACAGACCGCCGTCTCGATCGGATAGAAAATCTTGC
>JAAYIR010000073.1 GCA_012523355.1 candidate division WS1 bacterium | reverse complement strand
TGCACCGACGGCACGCAGTGGGGGCATACCTGGATCAGCGCCCTTGGCCTGGAACGCATGATGTTCGGCGTGAGGCTGCTCGAGCCGCACCTGACCAACCGCGACAACGAAGCCTTGCGGCGCGTGTTGACCGACGAGGCCGACTGGCTGCTGCTGCACCACCAGAAGGGTCCGCACGAGGGGATCTTCGGACATGTCTGGGACGACAGCGGCCGGAACGCTCCCGAATCCAATCTGTGGAATGGGGCCATGCTCTGGAGGGCCGCCGTCGCCTGTCCGGAGCACCCGCACGCTGCGGACTGGCAGGAGTACGCGCACCGGTTCCTGATTAACGCAGTCAGCATCCCCGCGGACGCTACTGACGAGACGCTGGTGGCTGGAAAGCCGATCCGCGAGCGCCACGCCGGAGCGAACTTCTTTCCCCATTACGCTCTTGACCACCACGGCTACCTGAATGTGGGCTACATGGTAATCTGCCTGTCCAACGCTGCGCTACTGCACTTTGACCTCCAGGCTGCCGACCTGCCGCGCCCGGAATCCCTGGATCATCACCAGGCCGATCTGTGGGCAGTCACGCGACGGATGATCTTCGGCGAGGGCCGGCTGGCCCGCCTGGGGGGTGACACCCGCGTACGCTACGCCTACTGCCAGGACTATCTTCTGCCCGCCTTGATGTACGCCGCCGACTGCCTACACGACGCGCATGCCCCCGCCTTGACGCAGAGTCTCGTGAAACTGATGGCCCAGGAACAGCAGGCAAATGCGGACGGCAGCTTCTACGGCGAGCGGCTGTCTACGCTGCGCACACAGAGTCCCTATTACTTCTGCCGCCTGGAATCCGATCGCGCCATGGCGCTGGGCTTTCTCTTGACCTATGCTGAGCGCATTGCTCCGCCCCCGCCACCCACCGAGAGCTTTGAGGATAGCGTGGCCGGGGCGTGGTCGGAGCCGGAGCATGGGGCGGTCCTCCACCGCAACCCCCGGCGTCTGGTCTCCTTCGCCTGGCGAGCGCACGGCCTCGCCCAGGGTCTGTGCCTGCCACCGGACGATGGACACCTCGCCGAGTGGTCACAGAACCTGGGGGGGCGCCTCCGCTGTCTGGGAGACGACGGAATCATCCGCGGCGGCCGTACCACTCACCGCCAACTCCTCGCCCACACCATTGTCGAGTTTGACGGTGGTTTCCTGACCTATGGGACTATCCTGGAGGGTCTGGACCTCACCATCCCGGAGGGCTGGAGTGGGAGCTACGCGCTACCACATCATCTGGCCTTCGCGGCACTCCCTGACGGCCGCACGGTTGTAGGCTTGCAGCACTGCCGGAACGGAAGGCTCCGGGCTTACCTGGCCGAAACCAAGGGCCTCCTGCTTAACCT
This sequence comes from candidate division WS1 bacterium, assembly GCA_012523355.1. Classification (GTDB taxonomy): domain Bacteria; phylum Armatimonadota; class Zipacnadia; order Zipacnadales; family Zipacnadaceae; genus Zipacnadum. The sequence goes on along the minus strand of JAAYIR010000073.1, from coordinate 3,361 downwards.
CCCCAACGACCTGTTCAACGACTACCGCCGCACGCTGGTTACGGCCCAAGGCCGGGTCACCCTCCGCAGTCCGGCGGCGTGTGAGGAGACGCTCAGTCTCGATAGCACCTGGGCGGTCCTGCATACCAGACTGGGAGTCATGGGTCTGTATGGCGCGTCCAGCCTGGCCCTCTCGCGCAGTCCAGCCCGCCGCGGCGGCAAGTACAACTCTTTGTACGTCGAGGAGCTCTGTTACCCTTGCCGGACCGAGCTCTGGGCTGCTGATCCGGGGGAGACCGTGCTGGATGTGGGCTGGGCCCTGGTGGCCTCCGCCACCGCCACCGAAATGCGCCGCTTCGCGGCGGCAAACGCAGCCCCCGTTCCCACCAGTCTGCCGCCGGACCTGCGCGCGGTATGCGTGACCGGACTGGATGGACACCAGTATCTCCTGGCGCTGAACGTTGGGACGAGCTTGGTGGAGATGGGCAGCGCAGCTTGGCTTCCGCGAGACCTGGTAGAGCTGGGCACGCCAAACAGACCACTGGAGACTCGAGAGTTGCTGCCCGGTAACGCGATCCTACTGACGCAAGAAAGTTAGGTGCCGGAGGCCTTGTCAGCACTCCCCTGTCTGCGCTATAATTTCGCCGATTCTCATGAAACGTGAAGTTACGTGTACCAGTGGGGAGATTCGAGCCGCCTGGGTCTGGCGACCTTGGAGATAAGACCGGGTGGCCCGTGCGTGCCAGGCAGTTCTCACCAATAACTCAGCAGAAGATATGCGTGGGCCAGCCCGTCTGGCCCATTCGTTGTTTCTACCTATCGGCTCGACGGCCCCAGCGGCCTCTGGGAGGTACCCATCATGCGTGTTTTATCTGGAATTCAGCCTTCAGGCGCCCTGCATATAGGCAATTACTTCGGCGCGCTCAGGCAATACCTGGACCTGCAGCACGAGCACGACTGCTACTACTTCATCGCCAACTATCACGCCCTGACCAGTGTACACGAGGCGAAGGAACTGCGTCAGCGCACCCTGGAGGTGGCCGCGACCTTCCTCGCCCTGGGCCTGGACCCCCAGGTGGCGACCATCTTCCTGCAGTCGGACTTGCCGGAGGTCACGGAGCTCACCTGGCTGCTCTCGACGGTCACGCCGATGGGCTTGCTGGAGCGCTGCCACGCCTATAAAGACAAACTCGCCCAGGGCCTGCCGGCGGAACACGGCCTGTTTGCCTACCCGGTACTGATGGCGGCCGATATCTTGATCGTGCAGGGAAACCTCGTGCCGGTGGGGCAGGACCAAAAGCAGCATGTGGAGGTCACCCGCGATATCGCTCTCCGCTTCAACAACCGTTATGGCGAGGTATTCACCCTGCCGGAGCCACTGATTCTCAAGGAGCTGGCAGTCATTCCCGGACTGGATGGGCGCAAGATGTCCAAGAGCTACGGCAACACCATCGAGCTCCTGGATGATCCCCAGGTACTGCGCAAGAAGATCATGTCCATGAAGACCGACTCCACACCGGTCGAGGAGCCGAAAGACCCTGAAAAGGACAATCTATATGCGTTGTTCCGCCTCTTCGCGCCGGAAGCGGAGTTGAAGGAGATGCGCCGACTTTACCTCGAGGGTGGAGCCGCCTACGGTGCGGTCAAGCGCCGGACAGTGGAGTTGATGGTCGAGCGCTTTGCCGAGCCCCGTGAGCGCGCCCGGGAGCTGCTTGCCCATCCTCAGCAGTTGCGCGAGATTCTGGCCGCGGGTGCGGAGCGTGCGCGTGCCGTAGCCCGCCCCACGCTGGCGCGGGCGCGCGAGGCCTGCGGCCTGCTTTGAGGGACAGCTTCCGGCCCGCACCGCGGCGTCGGCAGCGCCAGACTCCGCGTCTCTAGCCCCGGCACACCTTGGGTTCAGGAGGGCGGTGTCACTACCGGCGGGCGAGCGTCAGCCCGGGGGAGGGTGAGGGTGAAGGTGGTGCCCTCGCCGGGCCGGCTGTGTACGGTCAGATCCCCGTGCATCTTCCAGGCCAGAGTACGAGCCAGGTATAGCCCCAGCCCCAGACCCCGTGCCGAAGCCGAAAGCGATCCCTCTGCCGGTGCCTGGCCGAACTTCTCGAAGATGACTCCCAACGCCTCCGGCGAAATGCCGGCCCCCGTATCCTGCACGGAGACCGAGAGCTTGTCCTCAAGGGCTTCCCCGCGCAACCAGATGGAGCCGCCCACTGAGGTGTACTTGATGGCATTATCCACCAGGTTGTTGATGATCTGAACCAGACGGTCCATGTCGGCCAGGACCTCAGGGAGCTCCGCCGGCACCTCATTGATCAGCGTCTTGCCCTGCTGCTCCGCGTGCCGCGCGTATAACTCGTGTACTTGTCCCACGGCTTCCGGCACGGATACGGCCGTGACGGCCAGCGTATAATCCGCCCGCTCCACCTGGGAGATGTCCATCAGGTCAGCTACCAGACGCGAGAGCCGATCGGTCTCGCGCTCAATGGTCACCGCCACGCGCTCGCGCTCCGCATCGGTCAGTTCTCCGGCCACGCCATTGAGCACCTGGGCCATCACCCGTAGCGAGGCCAGGGGAGAGCGGAGCTCGTGGGAGACCATGTCCAGACCCATCTCACGCAGCCGAGTGGCGGCCCGGATATCCGTAACGTCCTGCACGATCAGCACCCAGCCCAGGATCTGACCGCGGAGTCGGCCGCAGGGAACGACGGTACAGCGCAGATCGGTGATCTGGCGGCCCTCGATGGTCAGGTCACGGCTGACGGGCAGGCGCGGGCGGCTCTCCACATCCGAGACCATCCGACGCAGGACGGCATCGCCAACCCGCGTCCCGGGACTGAAGATTCGATAGCCCACCAGCTCATCCATGGACATGCCACAGAACTGAGCCATCTGCGGATTGGCAAGCAGGACCGCTCCATCATAGTTGATGAGCAAGACGCCCTCGGTTAGATGGCGCACCAGGCGCTGGCTAGCCCGCCGCTCACGCTCCAGCACCATGCACAGGGCCCAACTGAACCAGGCCAGAAGCAACACCGCGAGCAGTCGGCCAGCGATAGCCCAGACCACGGTGGGGGTGAGCCTGGGCAGCGTGCCGGCCATCGCCACGAAGATGAGGGCCACCACAAAGGCGGTCAGAGGCATGGCCGCTGAGGTACCACTGAAAAACATGGCGGCAAACACCACCACCAACAGCAGCAAAGCCCAGAAAGGACTGTAGAAGCCCCCCGTGGCGATGATGAACATGGTCAGCCACGCCAGGTCAAAGAGGATGACCAGGGCCACCGCCGAAGGAAGCCGGCCTCGCAGCAAGAGCTCGTCCCAGCGCAGAAAGAAGAAGCTCCAGATAGAGCCAATGGAGGCCAGGAGCATGGCGCTGCCCGCCAGG
>JAAYIR010000011.1 GCA_012523355.1 candidate division WS1 bacterium | reverse complement strand
GCGGCCATGGCCGCAATCCGCGTGGACAGCGTCACCTCCGGCGGCACTCCCCCTGGCCGTCGCGGTCTCTCCTGGGGGTCCTGCAACTCCGGGCACCCCGCATATGTCGTCACCGCTTCCCAGCCCTGATCCTCGATGAAGCACCCCGTCTCGTACAGTGGCAGGGGGAGAAAGAACGTGTTCAGCAACCCCGAGTAGTCAAAATGCGTGTAGCTCGGCCAGTACGTCCCCTCCTCGATTCCCCGCCAGCCGCCGCGCAGGATGCGTCGGCCCAGTACCACCACCGACCGCGCCTCCGGAAAGATATTCATGGGGTTCCGGTCCGCCGGCGCGTCCTTGAACCGTTCAATGTTTGCCACTCCGCACAGGTCCGCCCCGTGGCTGAGCGCAAACTCCTTGACTGCTTCGCTTGTTAGTTTTGCCATTCTCAACACCTCACCGTGCGTACAGGTCCACGTCTGGGGTTACGGTCCACGCCTCGCGGATGCGCAGCGGCTTATCGAAGGTATTGCTCACCCTTCCGCCCTGCTCCAGGCAGTCCACGCACGTGCGCACGCACACCGCCGCGATCCGGTCCGGCTTGCCTGCCGGGTGCTGCATGTTCGCCGTGGCTCCGTTCTTGCACCGCCCGCACATCGCGTAGTCAATCTCCGCCACCCGCATCTTCTTCCCGCAGATCTCCACGATTCTCTCGCCGCCCATGGCGTTGAGCGGGCAGACGGCCTGGCAGCCTTCTCGCGGGCAGATCTCCTCCTCCAGCATCGGCGTCGGCTCCAGCGGCGCATCCGTCAGAATCGCCTGTATCCGCTGCCGTGGCCCGAATCTTGGCGTGAGCAGCACTCCGCTATAGCCGATCTCCCCGACTCCGGCGCGCACAGCGGCGTCGTCGAGGTCCAGCATCACGTTCGGTTCCGGCGCGCCCGGTCTCACCCGTACGCCCATGGGCGGCACTTCCGGCGGCAGGTTCGGCAGCGGTATGGCCTCCCAGCCGTTGTCCTCAATGAACTCCGACACCTGGAAGGTAGTCAGCGACGTGAAGTGATTGTCGAGCATGCTATTCCCGAACCCGTAGTAGTTCCCGAAGTTAGTGCCTTCCTCGACTCCCCGCAGCGTGCCGCGCGGAATCCGCCGCCCCAGTACGATTACCGACTTGGTTTCTGGGAAGATCGCGCTCGGATGCTTATCCGGGGGCAGTTCCTCGAACCGCTCTATCCCGGCCACACCAAACACATCGGCCCCTGCCTCCTGGGCAAATCTTTCAACTTCCTCTCGTGTCATGACCTTCTCTCCTTCTTTGTTGGAACTCCGACTTCGGTCTTCTGTACCACCGTTGGCCAGCCGGCCCACCTGTCGCCACCGGTAGCTACCGTGGTGGCCCTCCCTCCCTTCCCCGTAGGGGCGGCTTTTCGGCGCCCGCGCCGAATTGCCGCCCGCACCTGGTCCTTATCGTCTCCCCGTAGGGGCGGCTTTCGCGGGTCTGCCCGCGATTGCCGCCCGCACTGGCCTGGCGGGGACGGAGCCTTTTCTGGCAGCCAGAAAAGGCTCCGTCCCCTTTCTCGCTCACTCCCGACCTACCCCTCCGGTTGGAGGGGCCGGCCGAGCGGCGTCCGCCCCGCGAGCCCGGCCCACTCTATCCCATCCTATCCCCCTCCCCTGCCAGGGGAGGGGGACCGGCGGCCACCTCGTGGCCGCCGAGGGGGTGAGGCCTCCCCGGCGGCTGCCTCGCAGCCGCCGAGGGGGTGAGGCCTCACCCCTTCCCATACTCCCTCTTCCTCCCCGCCGGGCACACCCGCAGGCAATCGCCGGCGATGCTGTACAGCCGCTTCTGCATGCCCCATTTCACCCGTGTCACTGCTTCGGCGATCGCCTGGCCGTTTCGCTCCTCGGGGAGGGGCTGATCGCTGTTCAGGGCATAGAACTCCGGCCCCTCCGAGGCCTCCAGTCCGTACCGCTTCGCCCAGTCGCAGGCAAATTCATCATGCCGGGGCATCGGCAGCCTGACTCCCTCCAGCTCAATGGTCTGCACTTCCCCGTTCAGGGCCTGCATGGGGCAGGCCGTCACGCAAGGCCGGTCGCACCCGGCGCACGGCCACTCGCCCTGGTATAGCTCGTCATTCGGCAGCGGCATGTCCGTTACCACCGCCATGAAGCGCTGTCGCGTTCCATACTCCGGCGTCAGTGGGAACCCGCTCACCCCGAGCGTCCCCAGGCCCGCCAGCGCCGCCGCCTCCGCGTTGGCCCGCATGTCCGGGATCACTCCCCGTGGATTCTTGGTCATCGAGGCCAGCCCGGTCACATCCTCGCTGATCGTCGCCCGCCAGCCCGCATCGCTCAGTCGCGTTGCCAGCCGCAGGGCCGTGTCTCGGAGCAGTTGCAGGCTCTCCTCCTCCACAAAGCCGAAGGGCCCGGTGGTCTCCGCCGGCGTCACCTTCGCCGTGTCCAGCGTTGCATCCGGGAAGTGCAAACCCAGCACGATTACCGACTGCGCGCCGGTGAGGTGCTCCTCCGGGGAGCGCAGCCGCACCTCCTCTGACTCGACCGCCGGAACGTACGGCCCGTACATGGAGGTGTCCCTCACCGTCTCTCGCACCACCGGTGGCCGCCCCAGCTCCTCGTACGCCTCCCGGAACTGCGTAAAGCGCTCCGTGTTGAAGAATCCCACCAGGTCCGCGCCCAGCTCCCGCCCCAGCTCCCGCACTTCCTCGGCCGTCATCTGTGCGGTATGTCGTTCCCGCCGCTCCAGCCCCTCCGGCAACTCGGCGCTGGTTAGCACCGTCGCATACTTCATCTCCGCTTCTGGATCATACGTCCCCAGTTGCACCGCCACTCTCGTATCCGGTATGTGGGTATGGGTGGTCGCCGCGTAGCCTTGCATGTCGAGGTAGTGCGCCAGGTCGAAAGCCGCGTAGGCCAGCGTCCGCCACATCCCCCAGTCCACCTGCGAGCTCTCGTGGCCTCCCTCCGGTGCGCGCACGGCCAGAGAGATTACGCTTTTCGCGTCCGGCAGATGCAGTTCTGGATTGATGTAGGGGTCCTCCGCGAAGGACTCGGCGGAGGCGATGGCCATCACCTCGTAAGGTCGCCCCTGCAGGATGCCTCTGAGCCCCTCCAGCAACTCGGTAGGACGGGCGTCTCGCCCCTCCCCCAACTCCGGGCTTTTCCTTCTCCGCGCCGCCCGGCAGTAGTTCAGATCATAGTATCGGTGTTCTGGCACCATGCAGAACCGCAGACACGCGCCCATCTCTCCCCCTCGCAGCCCATACCGTTCGATATAGCGCAGGGCCACCTCCTCGGTCACCTGCTCCGGAACCTTCAGGTCCAGGTCCAGGCAGAAGTTCTCCGCCCACGAGCAGCGCCATTTGTTGATCTCCGGGAAGCGGAAGACCTGCCCGCCGATCTCAATCTCGTTCATCCCGCTGACTTCCTGGCGGAAAGCGTCGGTGGGGCAGTTATTGACGCAGGCCTGGCACTCATCGCACAGCGGCTCCTCCGGGAGCATGGGCGTCGGCTCCAACTCCGCTTCGGTGATGACCGATACGAAGCGCTGGCGGGGCCCAAACTGCGGCGTCAACGCCAAACCGCTCCAGCCAATCTGCGCCAGTCCTGCGGCTACCGCCGCGTACCGGTGGGCCAGGTCAGGGGCAAAGTCCACCTTCAAATCCTTATAGCCGTAGTACCGCCAGATGTTGCTGGCCGCGATAGGCAGGGCCACCTGCCCTTGGTCCTCCAGAAACCGCGCCAGTTGGAAGGAGAGATCGTCCAACTGCGGGTTCATCGCCGTGGACTGTGTGGCGTAAGAGCTGATGTGTTGTGGCGTCGGCTCCCCATCCAGTTCGATCGCCGCGTCTAGATGGTGGATCGCCGACACGACCACCGACTTCGCTCCTGGCAGCAGCCCCAGCGGGCTCATGCGCAGGGGTGCGTTCTTGAACCGCTCCACCGGCGCTATCCCTACCAGGTCCGCCCCCAGTTCTCTGGCCTTACTTCTTACCGCCTCGGACAAATTCATCCCAGTCCTCCCTTTCGCGTTCTGGATCCAGGGCCTTTTCGATCTCCTTCGCCGCCTCCATGGCCCCGGCAATCACCAGCTTCTCGTGTTCTCCCTCAAACCGAAAATCCGGGAGGTAGACGCCCAGAGCAGCCACCACCTGCTCCTGCTCCCACACCGGGAAGGCCACCCGCGCTACCCCGTCCTGTGTCCCATATTCCACCAGCCCTCCGGCCTCCCGAATCAGTCTCCCCGCCTCCGCCAGCGCATCAACGTTCGTCCCCACCTCTGGCCAGGCTTCGCCGGGCATGCCGTGCCGCGCCAGCACCACGTACGCCTCCTCGGGCAGGTAGGCCAGCAGCACGCGCCCGGTCGCCGTCCGGTATACCGAGAGGCCCCCCGATACCTGGTTTGCCTGCACCGGCTGGTCGCCTCGCACCTCCGCCAGTTGATACCAGCGCCCCTGGTGCAGGGTCGCCAGCACCACGGACTCCTCGGTAAGCCGCGCCAGTCCCGACATGAAGGGGGTCGCCACCCGCACGAGATCCTTCCGCCAGGGGCCCTGCCGCGCCAGGTAATACGCCATCGGCCCGAGTTGGTAACCTTTGCGTGGCGCGACCTGATCCACATAGCCGCGCGCCATCAGAGTCTTCAACAGGTTGGCGCAGGTGGCGGAATGGAGATTGGCGGCGGCAGCAAGCTGGCTCAGACCAAGAGGTTCTGAGCTGTGGGAGAGGATTTCGAGGAGATCACAGGCGCGTTCGAGGGCGCGAATCATTTTTACATGGTATAATTCAGTTTTGTGATGTAAAACAGAGTAGCACGCCACCCACGCCTTGTCAACCCCATGAGTGCAAAAGAATTGATG
>JAAYIR010000072.1 GCA_012523355.1 candidate division WS1 bacterium | reverse complement strand
GTGTTCTTGAACTGCAGGACGCTTTCCCAGCTCTCCTGGCTTCGCCGGGCACACCCGGGGACCAGTCCGCGCACACTGTTCATCAAAGAGAATCAAGACGAGATGGAGCCCAGGCTCCGGGAGGGAACGCCAGCGTGGACAGAGAAGCGATACGGGTTACCGCAATCCGCCCTGTCAAACCACTGCCCTTGAGGCCAGACTCCCCAGGGGGGACACGCCGGCGGAAGTCATCCCTCGGCAGTGGTGGCTCCGGGAGCAGAGTGGGAGATCGCTCACAAGGAGGCTTGCTTGTGCTAGGCAAACATTTCAGCCTGACGAGCCTGGCGGTGGTGCTGGTCCTGATGGTCGCCGGGGTGGCTGCGGCGGCGGAGAGCTTTGTGATTCGGGATGGGGATCGGGTGGTCATCTATGGCGATTCCATCTCCGCCGGGATGGATTACCAGTACTGGCCCCGGTACTTCGAGGCCTACCTGAGGACGCGGTACCCGGCCTGGACTACTCAGGTATGGAACCGCTCCCGGGGCGGTGATACTGCGCACAACCTGGAGCGCTTCAAGCGGGACTGCCTGTCGCTGAAGCCCGACGTCATCCTTTTCAACATGGGGATGAATGACGGCGGTTCGACGCCGGTGATCGCGCCCGGACTCCGGCGATATGCCGAGAGCCTGAAGACGGTGGCGGCGCTGGCGCGGGAGGTCAACCCCCAGGTGCGGCTGGTACTCATCTCGCCCCTCTTGTACGAGGCCCGCGCCTCCGGCGCCATGCCCTTCTACCCCTACGTGTTGCGCAGCTACGCCCGGGAGGAGCGGGATATCGCCCGCCGGTTGGGGCTGAGATACCTGGACCTGAACCGCGCCTATGGCGAGGCGATGGGACTCGCGGACGGACTCTACCCCAACACCCTGGCCTTCTCCGCGGACGGGGTCCATCCGGCCACGATGGGCGGGCACCTGTTCATCGCCGGGCTGGTCCTGCGGGGTCTCGGGGCCGGGGGAGATCTGGCGGTGGTGAGCCTGGACGCGGCAAATCTCAAGCCCGCAGCCACAGGGGCGCGGGTGGAGAAGGTAGAGCTGCGGGAGGGAGTTCTGAGCTTCGAGCGAACCCTCGACGCCTTGCCCTTCCCGGTGGTGGCCGGGACGCGGGGGCTTGTCTATCGGGATCGTGCGGTGGCCTCTGTGATTGAGGTGGCCGATGACCTGAACCGTGACGAACTACGGGTGACGGGGCTCCCTGCGAAGGCCTATGCGCTGCGCATTGACGATCGGCCCATCGCCGAGTTGAGCACGGAAGAGCTGGCCGAGGGGGTGAACCTGTCGCGGTTCTTCCACACCCCCGATCAGGATCAGGCGGTGGCGGTCTCGGAGGCCGTGGGACGCAGACAGCTTCTGGAGGGGCAGGTCTGGCGCCTGAGCCTGAATCCCGAGGCGGAGGAGGCCTCCAAAGCGGCGCTGGCCGAGCGGATGAAGCAGGCGCAGGCGACGCTGGCGCAAGTCAGCCGGCCCACGCCGCACCGGTTCACGCTCACGCCGCTCGATCATGAGGTAGACCGGTACCAGCGGTATGAGCAGATGCTGGAGGTGTCGAGCCCGCCGACGCTGACCGTCAGCGAGAGCGGGGAGGTGCGCCAGGAGTTGAACGTGACAGTGCGCAACCTGTCGGGACTGGAACGCAGAGTGGAGCTACTGTGGTCGGGGCCGGGCGCAACTCCGCAGGCGAGTGTGGAGCAACTGGCGGGCGGCGAGCGGCGGGAGTTCAGCTTCGCCCTGACCCTCGACACGGACCAACCGGCGCCGCGACTGCTGCTCAAGCACCAGCCGGTGGATCTGTCCTTCCCCTCGGTGGTGCAGGAATACGTGCCGGTGCGGCTACCGCGGCTGGAGGTCCCCTACGTGGACGCCCCGCTTCAGGCGGATGGCTATCCGGGGGAGGGGCAGCAGGGGGCCGTGGTGGACCTGGGAGCCTGCATGGATCCCCTGGTCCTG
>JAAYIR010000071.1 GCA_012523355.1 candidate division WS1 bacterium | reverse complement strand
GTTTTGGTGTTGCGTTCTGGAGTCCCTGCGCGGCCTCCTATCTGTGGGCTTGCGCTTCCTGCAGCTTCCTCTCCACGAAAGGATCGCCCGGCTGGAGGGCCAACGCCGCCCGGTAGGCCTCAATCGCCAGCTCCCATTTCCCCTGCGCGGCGTAAGTCAAGCCCATCAGCACATGCGGCTGCGGCGAGTGGGGGCTTAGCTCGCGCGCCCGTTCGTACTCACGAAGGGCCAGGGCATATTCTCGCCAGCCTCGGTAGAGGTCTCCAGCTACCAGATATGGTTGCTCGCTCCGGGGGGCCAGTCTCTTGGCTCTTTCCACGTCCTGCAGCGCGGCCTGGCGCTCGTGCAGGGCTCCCCGAATCTGGGCCCGCGTGAGGTAGGCCTCGGCGGGGGCCAGGTGCAGCCAGGGCCGGCCCTCCTCCACGATCCTGACCGCCTCCTCGGCCGCGCGCCGCGCCTCGGGAAGCCGGTCGGCCCGGGCATAGGCTCGCGCCAGGGCGATCAGCGACACCGGAGAGTGCTCCAGACGCGCGTCGGCCTCGAAGGCGGCTAGGGCTTCGGGATAGCGCTGGAGGCCCAGGTAAGCCTCGCCCAGTCCGCGGTGGCTCATGGGGAAGTGGGGGGCTAGCGACTGCAGCGTCTCGAAGGCCTGCCGGGCCAGTTCGTGGTTCCCGGTCTCCACGCCTACGGCGCCCAAGGTGGAGTAGGCATGCAGGTTGTAGGGGTTCAGGGTCATAGCCTGCTGTGACTCCAGATAGGCCTGCTCATGGTGCCGTGCTTCCAGATGGCCGATGGCGGCGCCCAACCGCATGTCGGATAGCTGCCGCTTCACCAGTTCCATGCCCCCAAAGGCCACCACCGCAAGAAGAACTACCGCCAGGATAGCCTCCAGGGCTGAGTTGCTGCGGGTCTCAGGCGCTCCTGCCTCCCGTATCCCCTCGGCTGGTGTGTCGTCATCTGCGGCGGGTGCTGCACATGGCTTCCGGACGGCGACAGCGGCGGCGAGACCCAGCATCAGCCAGAAATATGCGGCTCCGGTGGGCCAGCGCAGGCTCACGCCGGCCAGGTTCTGCCCGAGAAAGGCCAGGACACCGCACAGGACTCCGGCGGCGAGGAGCCGGTCCAGGTGCTGCGGAGCCCGCAGAGCGATTCGCCCCGACATGGCAATAAACACGAGGATGAGCCAAGCAAACAGCCCCAGGCCGACGAAGCCGGTTTCCGCGGCCTGCTGGAGGAGCTCACTGTGGGCGTGGGCCACCCATTGCGCCTGGCCGATGTTGTAGTATTCGGGGTCGAGATGTGGGGGCGCTTCCTGGAAGAAGGTGCCCGCTCCGGTGCCCAGCAGAGGGTGAGCGCGGAAGATGTCCAGGGCGGCCCGCCAGGCCATGGAGCGCTGCACGTTTGAGAGGTCCACCTGGAAGGTGGAGGCGGCGCGCTCGCGCAGTGAATAGGGACCTTGCCAGGCGGCCAGGGCGGTAAGGGCCAACAAGAAGACTCCCAGCAGCAGCGCAGCCCGAATCGTGCGCTGACGCGGCTTGCGCCCGCCTGCTTCACCTCGCACCAGGAGGACGACATTCAGGACCACCACCAGCAGCAGCGACAGCCAGGCGGCGCGGGTGTAGGTGCCCAGCAGACTGAAGTACATCAAGCCCACCAGGAGCGCCCATAGGACTCGGTTGCGAGGCGAGGGACTGCCCAGGAACATATTCAGTCCCAGGGGGATAAGCAGTACAAGATGGGCGGCGAAGAAGGTGGCGTTGCCCAGCGTCGCCACGACTCGCACGTCTCCGGACTGCCAGTCTATCCAGTCATAGCCGAAGAACTGCACGACGCCATAGGCGCTGGTTAACGCGGCGGCGGCGAAGATCGCCAGCAGGAGGCGGCGTAGCTGAGGCCAGGTGCGGAAGTGGGTGGGGATCAGGTAAAAGAGGAGCGCGCCTCCAGCGTACTTGCCGACCTGGCTGAGAGTCGCGTAGTCATAGCGCGACCACATGAGAGAGACCAGGTTCCACAGGACGAAAAGCGCCACCGGCCAGTCCAGCGGCGTCCTCACCCACACCAGGCGTCCCGCCGCGGCGGACTCCAGTGCCCACAGCGCCGCCAGCACGAGAATGACCAGACCGAAGAAGACCGTCTTGGGGTAAGTGAGATCGTAGGCGGGCAGGGGTGGTGGGAGAAAAAGCAGGGGTGTCAGCAGGGCCGTGGCCAGGACCCCGATCTCGATAGCTCTAGCGTAGTATGTGGCGCGTTCTGTGCCCATGGCAATTCGTTGAAAGAGACGATGCGCGTGCCTGCCTCGCGCAGCTTGGGCCCGCAGGCGTGGGGAACTCACAAGATGGCGTCCCCGCCGGGTCAGTCTTACGAAGGCGGTCCCAGCTTGTCCAGGGCAGCGCGGGCCTGGGCACCCAGCGGATGGTGAGCGCCCAACTGCGCCACCGGGGCCAGCGTGGCGCGCGCCTCCTCGGTGCGTCCGGTATGCATGTACGCCAGCCCCAGGTTTAGCCGGGTGAAGGCCTCGGTGGGGTTGATGTACAACGCCGTGTGGTAGTGGTTGATGGCCCGCTCGTAATCCTTCATCTCGGCATAGCTTAGGCCGAGGAAGACATAGGCCTGGGCGTCCTGGGGCTTGAGGTCCCGGGCCGCTTCATACTCGCGGACAGCCTCCCGGTACCGTCCCCAGCCTCGGTAGATGTCGCCCATCGCCAGATAGGGCTTCTCGCTGTCCGGTTCCAGGTCCTTCGCCCGCTGGACATCTTCGAAGACCGGGTCTCGCAGTCCCAGCTTCGCCAGGATGGCGGCCCGCCGCAGATAGACCTCAGGAAGCGTGATATGGAGCCAGGGGCGCCCCTCCTCGGTGATGCGCACCGCATCATTCGCCGCTCGGCGTGCTTCCTCCATCTTTCCCGCCGCCGCGTAGGTCTCCGCCAGGTTGATCTGGCTGACCGGCGAGTGCTCCAGCTGCGCGTCCCGTTTGTAGGCCGCGATGGCCTCCGGGTAGCGCTTCAGCTTGAGGTAGGTTTCTCCGAGGCCCCGATTGAGCTTGGGGTATTCGGCATGGAGCTTCTGCAATTTCAAGTAGCTCTCGAGCGCAGCCTGGTACTCCCCCGTCTCTACGCCCAGCGCGCCGAGGTAAGCATAGGCGCGCAGCGAGTAGGGGTTCAGGCGGATGGCCTGCAGCAGGTCGCGTCGCGCTTGACCATAGCGTTCCATGTTCTGGCCGCTCATCCCCCATTGCAGGTAGACATCCGAGACCAGTCGGTTGACAATGCGATGGCCTGCCATGAATACCACCACGGCCAGGGCGATGGCGAGTGCGAGTTCGAGATATACCCTCGTGGCGTGCTTCGGAGGGGGCAGAGCGGTAAGTTCTTCTTCCGGGAGCTTGGAGGTCTTCCCCTCAGACCAGGTGGCAAGCAACCCTGCCATACCCAGAACCAGCCAGAAATACACGGCCCCCGTGGTGTAGCGGATGCTGACGCCGGCCATGTTCTGCCCCAGGAAGGCCAGACCGCCGGCGAGCAACCCGGCCGCCATGTACCGGAAAGTCTGCACGGGTGCTCGGCGTACCAGTCGCAGCGTCACGATCACGAAGGTGACTACCAGCCACAGAGCGAGGCCCACGCCGACGATCCCGGTGTCCGCCGCCTGCTCCAAAAGCTCGTTATGGGCATGATCTACCCAGCCGGCCTCGCCGGTGTTGTAGAACTCGGGATCAAGATGACCCGCGACGTGATGAAAGTAAGTGCCCGCGCCCGTCCCCAGGAGCGGGTGCGACTGGAAGATCTTGAGGGCCGCTGACCAGACCATCTTGCGCTGGACGTTGGACATATCCATCTGGAAGGAGGAGGCGAAGCGGTCCCCCAGCTTATAGTGGCCGGTGGTGGCCACGAGCACCGTGGCTCCTGTCAGGGCTACGATGAGTACCAGGGCGGAGACCGTCGCAGCCCTTCGTGGCGGCTTTAACCAGTCAGTGTACCGGGCGAGCAGCGCTAGGTTGAGGAGCATCATTCCGAGGCCGGCTAGCCACGCGGCCCGTGTGTAGGTCGCCAGGAGGCAGAAGTACATGAGGGCTACGATCGCTCCCCAGATGAACGTGCGCCACGACCCGCGCCGCAGCAGGTACAGGTTCACCGCCAGCGGGAGCATGATCAGCAGGTGGGCGGCGTAGAAGGTGGCGTTCCCCAGGGAGGCGAGAAGGCGTACGTCCTGGGGGAACCAGGTGAACCAGTCGTAGCCCAGGAACTGCATGACCCCGTACGCGCAGGTCAACAGCATACTGGAGAAGATGGTAACCACCAGCGCCGTCAGGTGGCGGGGATGGCGGAAGTGGCTAATGACCATCAGGTACAAGAACGAGTAAGTGGCATACTTGCCGAACTGATTCAGACTTGCGTACTGATATTGCGTCCAGAGAACGGAGAGCAGGTTCCAGAGCAGAAAGGCCGCAAGGGGAAGGTCCAGGGGAGAGCGCTTCAACACCACGCGGCCCTCATGGACGCACTCCAGTACCCACAGGGCAAACACCAGGAGCATGACGAGGTTGAAGAAGATGGTCTTGATCCCCAGAGCGCCGGGGGTGATCCAGTGGAAGAGCAGAATGAGCGGGGTGCCGAACACGGCGAACATGACCAGAGCCCGTATGGCCTTGGCATACATACTGCCTGGGGTCTGCTCGGCTGGCTGGGATAGAGGGTTAATGCTCATCGGGAGTTCCGTGTATCCTGATTCTCAAGTGACGATGAGAGGCCGGCTGGCGGTCTGCCCTGGCTCTGGCTGTAGCTGTGGGCCTTCGAGCTCTTGGCACTCCACATCTAGGACTTCCTCCTCAGGTCCAAGAGTCTCACCATCAGAGCCTCTGTCAGGAGCCGCAGGTTAGGGTTCTGCCGCAAGTCCGCGCGGGCCTGCTCAACCGCTTCGGCAGCCGCGAGAGCAGCGTGCGGCGGGTAGGCTGGTGCTACTACAGTGCGCAGCGCGGCCTGGCGGTCGGCGTTGGCGAGCAGGTCAACTCGTTCCAGGGCCAGCAGGTCGCGAAACCATGACTGCATGACTCCCAGCGTCTCGCGAAGTTCGGCGCGCACCGCGGTATCGTGCGCGCGCTTGAGAAACTCCGCACCAGCTTCATCGGGGTGCTCGGCGAGCCACCAGCGCTCGGTCAGGTCCAGCAGTCTTTCGCCTTCTCGCAGGGCCTCCCAAAGCTCCATGCTTGGCAATCTTCCGAGTGCTTCGAGCAGTTCCTCGCGCAACTGCAGGATCTGCGGCTTGGCCACTAGGTTAAGCGCACGGCCCAGGGCTCCGCCGCTTAGACTGACGATCTGCTCCACCCGCTCCGGAGGCAGGTGGGGCCAGGCGCCGGTATCCCCCTTCTCCACGGCGGTGGCTGTCGGCCCCGCTGTCATCCTGCGCATGAGCTCTGCCTTGAGGTCCGCCCGATGCAGAGGATGCAGGACGCTAATCTGGCAGCGGGAGACCAAGGTCGGGAGCAGGCGGGAGGGTTGGGCGGTGGTCAGAATGAAGGTCAGGTCCGGGGGCGGTTCCTCCAGGGTCTTGAGGAACCGGTTGGCGGCCTCGGCATTCATGGTCTCCGCTTGCGTGAGGATGAATACCCTTCGCCGCGCCTCTACAGCGCTGGCGGCAGCCTCCATGCGCAGTCGCTCAATCAGTCGGACGTCAAGCAGCGCGTCATCCAGCTCGGCCTGAAGCTCTTGCTTCTGAGGGTCTTCCTCGGCCTTGACCTCCACTCGTCGTCGGGGCCTGAGCACGCGCGTATCGCCATAGGTCTCGCGTTCAATCCGGACACAGGTCTGACACTCGCCACAAGCGTCGAGAAGAGCTTCCGCATCGCTCGTCTCGCCACGGGGATAACGGGGAGACTCGCAATTGGCGGCCTGGGCGAAGGCCTTGGCCAGCGTGGTCTTGCCAATGTGCGGGGGGCCGACGAAGAGGTAGGCGGTCGGCACGCGCTGTGCCAGCAACGCACGCTGGAGGGCGAGGATTGCACCTTGGTGTCCCACTACCTGGGCGAAGGGCATCAGCCGCTCAACCCCGTGGCGAGGAGAATTTCCTGGTGCAGTGCCTCCACCCGCTGAGCGGCGTCGAGCACGAGGGCTGCGGTCCCCAGACTTTTGGCGTAGTGCAGGAAACCCTCGCGTACCCGTGCGTGATACGCTGGCGAGCGGCGCTCGAAGTTGTCTTCCTGGGCTTCGCCTGGCGCGGCCTTGCGTGCTCTTCCGGTCTCCGGGTCCACGTCCAGGATAATGGTCAGATCAGGGTGCAGAGGCTTGCCGTGGCGCCCTGGGGCCTGCGCCAGCCCCGATCGCGCGGTGCCATCAAGCGCCTCGAAGACCTCCGTGGGCACCTCGCCGGCCCAGACCTGGTAGGCGAAGGTGGAGGCGGAGAAGCGGTCGCTGATCACGGTGGAGCCTGCCGCCAGGGCGGGCACGATCATGCTCTGCACATGTTCAGCACGGTCCGCGCAGAAGAGAAAGGTCTCTGTCAACGCCGACATCTGGGCCTCGCCATGAAGCAGCAGCTCCCGGAGTTTGGCTCCGAGCGAAGTGCCTCCCGGCTCCTGAGTCAACACCACCGGACAACCGCGCGCGGCGAAGGCTTCGCCCAGCAATCTGGTCTGGGTGCTCTTTCCACAGCCCTCCACTCCATCCAGCACGATGAACCTGGCCGAGAATGTGTGGCTCATGCTTGTGAGTCCTGTATGAGGTCCGGAAGGGACCGGACAAAAAGCGCACGGCTCCTCCGCCGGCGGTGCGTCTTCCGGTCGCTGTCGTGTTCGCTAGAGCGGCATGACCTTCACGCGCCGTCGGGGCTCCCGTCCCACACTGCGGGACATTAGCTGGTGCTCGGCGATCAACTCATGCTGCAGGCGCCGCACGTATGAGTTCTGGGGCAGAAGTTCCACCGACTCCCCACTGGCCAAGGCATGGGCCACGGCGTCGCGAGCCTCGCGCAGAGCAAAGGCCTCCCGCGCCGCTTCGGAGGCGGTGGTGACCTCGCGCAGAGCGGCTTTGATCTGCGAATGAGTATTGCTACGCACCGTTATCACTGCCGCCTCGCGCCGCCCAATCGGGCCCTCGCGCTCCAGGCGGTGTTGCAGCGCGATGATCAGGTCAGCCTCCTCCGGATTGCGGGTGATGACCGCCGGGCTGTGCAATTCCTGCAGCGCTTGCTCCACCTTCCGGCGGCTTATGCCCCAGGGGAAGACGCACCCGGCAGTGAGGACGAGGCCCTCACCGGAGCCTTCGAGGTCCAGGGAGAGTTGAGAACCGGCGTGCTCGACCTCGCTGCCCGTGAGTCTCACCGACCGCGTGCTGTGCTCGATCTCGCCTTCCGTATTCCGCTGCCGTACCTCTACCGTAGCAGCCTCGCCCAGGAGGAGCGCATCAACACAGCGGGCGGTGTCATGGTGGATGGCAAGCTGGTCAATGGACTCGATCTCGATTACCGTATCGAAAGTGGGCGGGGCTTGGCGCTCCAGAACGGTCTTCTGCGTTCCCCGCCGTCGCGCCTCCTCGTCCCCCAGAGTCACGGAGTGTACGCCGCCGATCAGGTCCATGAGCGTTGGATTGCTGAGCAGATTTTCGAGGTTGTTGCCATGGGCAGTGCCTATGAGTTGCACGCCGCGCTCGGCGATGGTACGGGCCGCGGCGGTCTCAGCGTCGGTGCCGATCTCGTCAATCACGATGACCTCCGGCATGTGGTTCTCGACGGCCTCGATCATCACGTCATGCTGATGGCGGTCATTTGGCACCTGCATGCGGCGCGAGCGTCCGATCCCGGGGTGGGGAATGTCGCCGTCACCCGCGATTTCGTTGTTGGTGTCCACCACCACTACGCGGCGGTCGAACTCATCGGCGAGGACTCGGGCCACCTCCCGGAGCCGGGTGGTCTTGCCCACGCCGGGTCGGCCCAGAAGCAGGATATTCCTCCCGGACTCGATGAGATCGCGAATAATGTCAATGGTGCCATAGACCGCGCGGCCCACGCGGCAAGTGAGGCCGACCACCTCACCTCGGCGGTTGCGCACGGCGGAGATGCGGTGGAGGGTGCGCTCGATCCCTGCGCGGTTGTCGCGATCGAACTCCCCCAGCCGCGAGATCACCGAGTGGATATCCTCGAGCGTGCAGGGATCGTCAGTGAGGAGATCGTAATGGCTGGGAAAGCGCGCCTCGATGGGGCGCCCCAGGTCCATGATGATCTCGAGCAGGTCCTCCAGATTCGGGTGCTCCACAAGGGGCTGACGGATACGAGGTGGGAGGATCTCCAGGAGCTGATCCAGATTATCGGTAACGCGCTGTTCCGGAGGCATGACTATCTCTCGCGCGCCGGGTAGATGCGGCCTTTCAGTCTTGAACGTCGCATTGTCGTTGCGGGGTCGGCACGAACGTCTCATGAATCAGTATAGGCACGCCCGCCGCCGACGTCAAGCGCAGTACCCCTGAGTTGAACCGGGAGGCAGCGGGGGAGAGGCAAGTCAGTCCCCTGTGCACAGTCGGGAGTGAGGTTAGCTGACCAAGGCGGGGAATGGCTTGCGGCCGGACCATGCGCGTAGTATAATACCCGCTGGTTTTGTGAGTTCAGGCTCTCCCCAGGCGGAGAGCCTTACTTGTGACCGCCGGGCGCAATTCGTAGCCCGGCGATCCCGACGGCGAGGCATGAGCCTCGCTGAATAATCAGGGGAAGGGAAGTCAGTCTCATGTGTGGTATTGTTGGCTATATCGGTTCTCGCTCCGCGGCTCAGATCTGCCTCGAGGGTCTGCACCGCCTAGAGTATCGCGGCTATGATTCGGCCGGCATCGCCGTCGTGCGCGACGGGGAGCTTGATGTTCGCAAGGTGGTCGGTAAGCTATCCAACATGGATGCTTCGCTGAGAGAAACCGCGCTGCCCGGCACCCTGGGCATCGGTCACACTCGCTGGGCGACCCACGGCAAGCCCTCGGTGGAGAATTCGCATCCGCACGTGTCCACTAACGGGCGCATCGCCGTGGTGCACAACGGCATTATCGAGAATTACGGCGAGCTCCGCGAGCAGCTCATAGGCGAGGGTTTCGTCTTCAAGTCCCAGACAGATACTGAAGTCATGGCCCACCTGGTCGAGAAGTATTACGCCGGCGATCTCCGCGTCGCGGTGGTCCGCGCGGTCCAGGACCTCCAGGGGGCTTTTGCCTTCGGCGTGATCTGCGCCGACAACCCCGACCAGCTCGTGGCCGTGCGCCGTTTCTCCCCGTTGGTGGTGGGGCTTGGCGAGGGCGAGAACTACATCGCCTCCGACATGGGCGCTATTCGCCAGGAAACGGACCGCGTGTACGTCATTGACGATGACGAGGTGGCGCTAATTACCCGCGAGGGTGTGGAACTCACTGATCTGGAGGGGAATCCGCTGGAGCGTGAGGTCTTTGTGATCCCCTGGCCGGCCGACGCTGCGGAGAAGGGCCCGCACAAGAAGTTCATGCACAAGGAGATTCACGAGCAGCCGGAGGCTATGCGTGCTTGTCTGGCCGGTCGCCTCTCCGACCCCGATAAGCCGCTGCAACTGGATGGTCTGAACATGACGGAGGCGGAGATCAAGGGTCTCAAGAAGGTAGTGTTCACCGCTTGCGGCACCGCTTACCACGCCGGGCTGGTGGGACGCTTCCTGATGGAGTATCTGGCCAAGATCCCCGCCGAGTGTGACCTGGCCGCCGAGCTGCGCGCGCGCAACCCGGTGGTGCTGGACAATACCCTTTGCGTGCCCATCAGCCAGTCCGGCGAGACCGCCGACACCCTGGTGGCCCTGAGGGACATGAAGGGCAAAGGGGCGCGCTGCGTCTCGGTGCTGAACGTGGTGGACTCCTCCATCGCGCGTGAGAGCGATGGGGCGGTGTACATCCAGGCCGGGCCGGAGATCGGCGTAGCCTCCACCAAGGCCTACAGCTTGCAGGTCATGACCATGACCTTGATGGCGCTGCATTTCGCCGAGGTGCGGGGCACTGCTGATCCCGCACTACTGCGTGAACTGAAGGCGGCGCTGCTGAAGATGCCGGAATACGCTGCCGAGCTCCTCAAGCGCGAGGACGACGTGATCGAAGTCGCCAAGCAGTACTACCAGCTCAAGGACGCCTTCTACCTCGCCCGTGGCGTGAACCTGCCTTCCGCCATGGAGGGCGCGCTCAAGCTCAAGGAGATCAGTTACATCCACGCTGAGGGCTACTCGGCGGGCGAGATGAAGCACGGCCCCATCGCCCTGGTCTGTCCGGAGCTGTTCACGGTGGCCATCGCGGTTCACGGTGACGTGTACGAAAAGATGATCGGGAACATCCAGGAGATCAAAGCGCGGTCCGGGCCCGTGATCGGCGTGGCCGATGATGGGGACGACGTGATCGGCGGACAGGCGGACGCCATGATCTGGGTGCCGCCGGTGCCTGAGTTGGTCTCGCCGCTGACCACGGCCATTCCGCTGCAGCTCCTGGCCTACCACATGGCCGATCAGCGCGGCGAGGACATTGACCAGCCCCGCAACCTGGCCAAGACGGTAACGGTCGAGTAGTTTGCCCTCCAGGGCGCGGCTTGGGCCGCGTCGTGAGAGGAGGTAGTTCCGCAGGGCGGGGTTTCCCCCGCCCTGTGCGCTTTAAAGGGGCAGGCCGCTTTCCTGTTCCCCGGGCCGCAGCTTGCGGAGCAGAGCGGGACGGGGGTATAATCGGCACAGATGTGGAACGTGGAGCCCGCGTTCCTTATGCTCATGGCCAAGCCTCGCGACCGGGAACTGGTCTGCGTGTATCGTGCCGGCGATATGGCGGCGGCCGCCTTTCTCACACAACTCCTGGAGGAGGCGGGCATCCGGACCTTTAGCCTGGAGGCGGGCCTCGATGGTTTCCCTCGCATCTACTTTGGCACCCAGGGGTACCGCCTCATGATCTCCGGAAACGACGCTGAGGCCCGCGCTGAGGAGATCGCTCACATCATCCGTCAGTTTGAACAGACCATGGGCTACGGACCTCACAAGCCAACGCGAGAGTCGGAAGCAGAGGACTGACGCGACAGGAGGGATGCTCCATGTCGGAGGAACAAGTGCCCCAGACGGACAAGGTTGCGCGGATGAGGGTCATCGTGGGGGGGGCGGCACACGGCGCGTGGTCAGCGTTGCTGGTGGGTATCATCATCGGTGTGGTGGGATGGATCGGGGCGGTGGTGGTGATGCGCGGGTACCCGGAGTGGTATGTAGCCGTCGCCGGCACGCCGATAGATCAGCTATGGAGTCTTGTCGTCCGGTGGATAGCCGCGTGGAAGCTGCTGCTGTTCGGGTGGGTACTTTTCGCCACTTTTCTCTCCTACTGGTGGCGCGCGCTGAAGTAGTGGCGATTGGCAGCCAATCATTAGTAGGTAGTGAGAAGGTCCGCGGGGCATCTCCCGCACTCCAGCGCGGCTTCGAGCCGCAGCGCCGGCGATAGGAAGAGCAGCGCCTCGCTTCTGCGATGAATGGTTAGAGGACCAGTCGAATCCATAAAGGAGGGTTCGGGATGAAGTCGCGTCTTATACTCGGTTGCATTCTCATGCTTACGGTGTTTGTGGTCTTGACCCTGGGCTGCGGCGGGGGGGATTCAGTCCTGCCCACTAACTGGGAGGACGCCCTCGTCTTTGTCAGCAATCCGACGCAGTACGAAGAGGTTCGCTTCATGTTCATAGACGGCACCAGCCGGCAGACCATTGCCGCTGCCGGAGACCGGGGAATGTTCCAGGGCGTCCTGAGTCCCAACGGCAAGAAGATTCTTTACGTGGACGATGCCAGGAGCTTCATCGTGTATGATCTGAGAACGGGCGGGCGTATGACTCTCTTCCATGGCGGCGGGGATGCTCTCCATGCACCCGCGTACAGCCCGGACGGCTCGAAGATCTCCTTCTCCCGGGAAGGTGCGGATGGCTCTCAGGATCTGTGGGTGATGAATGCGAACGGTACCAATGCGCAGCGGCTGACGAATGATGGAAATCGCTATACCAACGACTCGCTGTCCTCCTGGAGCCGGGACGGCAACTGGATCTACTTCCAGCGCGGACGACAATGGTATGGCGACATCTGCCGAATTTCCGCCACTGGTGGCAACGTCACGGTCATCAAGGCCTCCAATCCCGGGGCCTATGTGTATTATATGCACCCCCGCGTGTTGCGTTCCGGTAAGATTCTGTTCACCAGGTCCACGGGTGCTGAGAGCCAGAAAGACATCTACGTGATGAATGCCAATGGAGCCAGTCAGATCAACCTGACGCCGGGGACCTCCGGTACCGATGAGTTCTTTGCGTCCGCCAACTACCGCGGAACTATGGTGGCCTACTCCCGGGACAATGGCAGTCAGAGGGATATTATCATTGCGGATTTTGATGGCGTCAGCCTGAGTAACCACGCCAATTTGACCGCTGACATTGCTGCTGACTGCTGGCGTCCTTCACTGGGCATCGTGGACATGGACTACTACCGTTAGGGCGAATTGCCCTGTGCGCACCGGATCCCTCTGTCCGAGGGGTCCGGCGCGCTGGTTTGCCGCCTATATAATCTTCCTGTGCATTAATTGCGGTCCCTGCTATAATCTCGCGCGTGGCTGACGAACCCGCTACCTATCTTCGCTTCTCCTCCGCTACCCGGCAACGGTTGAAGCAGGCCCCTCCCGGCCTGCTTCTGTTCTTCGTTGCGGTAGCCCTCATGGCGATGAGCGGAGGCATTCAGGACTCCGCCTTCAACAACTACCTCAGCGACACCTTTCAGGTCTCCGCAGCCACCCGCGGGAAGCTGGAGTTCCCTCGCGAACTGCCCGGGCTCCTCACCGTCGTCATGACCGGGCTGTTCTCCTCGGTATCGGACCTCGAGCTGGGAGCTCTCGCGGCTGGATCGGTGGCCCTGGGTCTGGCCATCATCGGGATCTGGAGTCGTCGCTGGTGGCCGATGGTAGGGGGCACGCTTCTGTGGAGCGCCGGAACGCATCTGCTGATGCCGGTGGGGGATTCCGTGGCACTGGGCATGGTGCGCGAAGGCCGGGCCGGGCGCCGCCTGGGGCAGATGGGGGTGGTTACTACCCTGGCGGCGCTGGGCGGATATGCGGTGGTGTGGGTGGGCACGCGCCTGCTGGCGGCGGATTATGCTTACCTGTTCTGGGTGGGCGCTCTAGCCTCGGGCCTCGCGATCTTTGTCTGGCGGCTGATGCCCAGACTGCCACACTGTCGGGTCCGCCCCCGCTTCCTGTACAAGCGGCGCTATCGGCTGTTCTATGTGCTGCAGCTGCTCTTCGGGGCCCGCAAGCAGGTGTTCATTACCTTCGCGCCCTGGGTGCTGGTGCGAATCTTCCGCCAGCCGGCGTACGTGCTGGCGCAGCTGCAGGGCGCTGGCGCAATTCTGGGGCTGTTCTTCAGACCGTATCTGGGACACCTGATTGACCGGGTTGGCGAGCGCACGATTTTGATTGCCGAATCTGCGCTGATGGTTGGCGTATCCTTGGCCTACGGATTCGCGCAGGGCCTGCTGGGAGCCCGGGTGGGGCTGTGGTTAGTTTTTCTGTGTTTCGTGACGGATCAGCTTCTGTTTGCCGTGGGCATGGCGCGGACCACATATCTATCGAGGATCGCCGAGACGCCCGAGGACGTGACCCCCTCGTTGTCCATGGGAGTAAGCATCAATCATCTGGTGTCCATGTCTCTGCCGACGTTGGGAGGCTATGCCTGGGATACGTGGGGTTACGAGTGGGTGTTTGTCGGCGCAGCGGCCGTAGCGCTGGTGAACATCCTGGCGGCCAGTCGCATAGGCCGTGGTTCCGACCGAGAGCTCACGTAAAGCCTTGTGCATCTCGACGCGGACGAAAGAAGAGGGGCGGAGCCGTCAGGCTCCGCCCCTCTTCTTTTGGTGCGGGCACGTAAACCCGCGTTATTCGCCATTCGAACCATGTTGCAGGTAACGGTAGATGTTGGTTGGCCAGATCTGAATGTTCAGAGAGGTCGGGATGGTCGCCACGTCCATCGGCGCCACGTGTCCGTCAATGAAGGCGCAGTTGCACTTGCCGAAGTGCCGCCCGACGAAGGAGGAGCCCTGTGGGTACTTGCCGGCAGTGGTGGCCGGCCAGTAAGGGGGATCGTTGGTTAGTCCCTTGTAGCACTGAGGGGCCGAGCAGGTGGCGGGGTTGGGCCAGATGCAGGGCGGGGTCCAGTAGGCACTGAAAGCGCCGGGGTAGATCTCGTTGTTGCTGTCCTCGGTGGCTGAATTGTACCCGCCGCCGATCCCGTCAGCCACGGTAATCATCTCCGTTGGGCGCTGGAACTCCGCCAGAGAGAAGC
>JAAYIR010000070.1 GCA_012523355.1 candidate division WS1 bacterium | reverse complement strand
GGGGCTGTTCGCGGCGGGAGACGTGCGCGAAACCCCGCTGCGGCAAATTACCACGGCAGTGGGTGATGCCACGCTGGCCGCTTATAGCGCCTACCAGTATCTCTCTGCTCTGGCCGAGCAGGATGTGGAGGCGGTGGGGCCACGATGAGGCAGGTTTTCGAGGCGGCGGAAGTTCAGAGCGGGCGCTCCGGAGGGAGTGCCGCAGCCATGGAGATGGAGATGCAACGACTCAAGCCCGAGAGTCAGAATTCTGAGATCGCACAGCCGGCTCCTGAAGCGCCCTCTGAGGTAACCTGGGTGGTCTGGGAGGCCAGAAGGCATGTGCTGGTAGCGCTGGCAACCCTGGTGTTCATTGTCGTGCTCGCTTCAGGCATCACCTGGTCACTAGAGAATCGGTACTATGGGGGGTTCAGCCTGGTCGTTCTCTTGATCGCTGTACTGCCGTTCTTTGTGCCCACCCGATACACGCTCACTGAGGAAGAGGTGCAGGTGCGGAGCCTGCTGGGCACACGCAGCAAGCCCTGGGCCAACCTGAAGGTCTACTTCCGGGATGGCGAACGGGGAGTGCTGCTGAGTCCTGTGAAGACGTTGAGCCTGGTGGCCCGCACCCGGGGCATATATCTGCCGTATCAAGGTAACGGGGCCGAGGCGCAGGCCCTGGTCGCCAGGCACCTGCCCGAAGGCAGAGCCGAGAAGTGACAGAGAGCGAACAGCAGCAGCGGGAGCAGGAAGTCCTGGCGAAGGTGGCCCAGGCGCTGACTGACCGGCGCTTGACTGCCCCGGCCATTCTGTTCCTGGAGTCAGTCAAGCCGCTGAGTTTCCTGGCCTCGCAAGCGCTGGTTTTTCTGGGGCCGATGGCCGAGACGCTGTTGCCGCCGGCCGAGTACCGGACCTTCACCCGGGCCATTGAGAGCCGGGAGAACCTGGAGTGGTTGATCCAGAGGTTGGAGGAGGCGCAAGGCAGCGGCGAGTGAGGGGCAGGCAGGGAATCCACTGGACAGGGATAGAGCAGGCGGGCTGGGCTACCACATCATGAATCCCGAGGACATCACAGTCATCCTGGCTACCGACTGTGGCTCGACGACCACCAAGGCCATCCTTATCGAGCTGCAAGAGGGTGAGTACCGGCTGCGGCTACGGGGAGAGGCACCCACCACCGTGGAGGCGCCGTATGATGACGTGCTGGTCGGGGTGCGAAACGCCATCGCGGAGGTGGAGCAGCTCTCTGGCCGGCAACTGCTGGACGAGCAGGGTGAACTGATTCGCCCTGCTCGGGACGGGAGAGGGACGGATATATACCTTTCCACCAGCTCCCCGGGCGGCGGGTTGCAGGTCATGGTGATGGGGCTGGTACGACGCATGACCGCCGAGAGCGCGGAACGCGCAGCTCTGGGGGCGGGAGCGATCGTGATGGACGTGCTGGCGCTGGATGACGGGCGCGAGGCCTACGAGCGCATTCAGCGCATGCGACAGCTCCGGCCAGACATGGTTCTCATCTCCGGGGGCGTGGATGGGGGCGAGGTCGAGCGGGTGGTGGAGATGGTGGAGCTCGTGGCTGCAGCCAAGCCTCGAGTACGCCTGGGGACGCAGTTCTGTCTGCCAGTGATCTTTGCGGGCAATGTTCAGGCCCGACCACTGGTGCAGCAGGCGCTGGAGGGGGTGGCGGACCTGCATATCGTGGACAATCTGCGGCCCACCATGGATCGCGAACACCTCCAGCCGGCTCGTGACGGCATCCAGGAGGAGTTCCTGGTGCATGTCATGCAGCACGCGCCGGGCTACGACCGGCTGCTGGAGTGGGTGGACGCGGAGATCATGCCCACGCCGGCGGCAGTGGGCGACATTATGCGCCAGATCGCAGAGCGCGAGGGGATCAATGTGCTCGGCGTGGATATCGGCGGGGCCACCACGGACGTATTCTCAGTCTTCGACGGTCGGTTCACTCGCACGGTCAGCGCCAACCTGGGGATGAGCTACTCCATATCCAATGTCCTGGCCGAGGCGGGGATGGAGAACATCCTGCGCTGGGTGGCGACGGAGGAGGACCCCACACGGCTGTCAGACCGGATCCGCAATAAGATGCTGCGGCCCACGACGATTCCGCAGTCACTGGAGGGCCTGCGCCTGGAGCAGGCGGTGGCGCGGGAGGCCTTGCGGTTGGCCTTGGAGCAGCACAAGTCGCTGGCCACGGGGCTGCGGGGAGTGCGGCGGGAGCGGACCATCAGCCTGGACCAGCGGCAGATGGGCGAGACCTGCCTGGTAGACATGCGACGGCTGGACCTTCTGGTGGGCAGCGGCGGGGTGCTGAGCCATGCTCCACGGCGGAATCAGGCGGCTGGGATGATGGTGGATGCCTTCCAGCCCGAGGGAGTGACTCGTCTGGCGGTAGACAGTATCTTCATGATGCCGCAACTTGGCGCCCTGGCGCAGGTACATCCGCGAGCGGCGGAGCAGGTGTTCTTTCGCGACTGTCTGATCAGGCTGGGGACATGTGTGGCACCAGTCGGTAAGCCGCGGCCGGGGCGTCTGGCCCTGGAACTGGAGATGAAGGGAGAGACCTATGGCGTGAAGGGGGGGGAGATGGCCCTGGTGCCTCTTCCACCGGGAGAGAAACGGGAGGTCACCGTGCGGCCGGGACCGGGTCTGAACGTGGGGGCGGGACCGGGCAAGTGCCTGACGGCGACGGTCGAGGGGGGCGTGACCGGGGTCATCCTGGATGGGCGCGGCCGGCCCCTGCAACTACCACCAGCGGAGCAGCGCGCAGAGGTGCTGGCCCAGTGGGAGGCGGCGCTACAAGCGTATCCGGCGACAGGCGAGACGGCTGACCTACCGGGGGTGACTAATGGCTGAAGCTCCCAGGACCCAGGCGGGCGCATATACCCCCACACTCATGGTCGCGGCGAATACCTTGATTCGCCGGGAGCGGCGCTTGCCCCTGCCGGGTGAGGTCTCTGTGGAGGTTGGCGACCGGGTGGAGGCCGAGCAGTTGGTGGCGGCCGCAGCTTTGCCCGGCAAGGTGAGCGCAATCAATGTAGCCCGGGAGTTGAACGTGCCGCCGGGGGAGATCGGTCCCCGGCTGCTCAAGCATGAGGGCGATCCGGTGGAGCTGGGCGAGCCGATCGCCGAGTACAAGAGCTTTCTGGGCTTCTTCCGCGCCACGGTCCTCAGTCCGGCCAGCGGAACCGTAGAAGCGATCAGCACGGTGACCGGGCAAGCGCTGATTCGCGGAGAACCGATTCCGGTCGAGCTGGACGCTTACGTGAGTGGTAAGGTGGTGCGAATTGAGCCCGGGGAGGCGGTGACCGTGGAATGCCGCTGCGCGTTGATCCAGGGCATCCTGGGCATCGGAGGCGAGGCACATGGGGAGCTCGCCCTGCTCACAGGTTCTGCCACAGAACCCGTGACTGCCGAGGCGCTTAGCGAAGCCCATCGGGGTAAGGTCGTCGTCTGCGGAGCGCAACTGGGGTGGGGGGTGCTGGAGAGAGCGCGGGAAGTCGGTGTGGCGGGGCTAGTGGCGGGAGCCATGTCAGCCACCGATCTGGACCGGCTGCTAGGGGCGCCGCTGGGGGTGGCCATTACGGGTCAGGAGCAGGTGGGGTTGACGTTGATCCTCACCGAGGGCTTCGGGGACCTGAACATGGCCCAGGAGACCTATGACTTGCTCAGGCAATACGAAGGCGAACGAGTCGCGCTTAACGGCGCGACCCAGATTCGTGCCGGGGTGTTGCGGCCCGAGATTGTGATATCGCTGGGCGGCGCGACGGGGGAAGCCTCCCCGCCGCCGAGTGGGCAACTGCAAGTGGGTAGCCGGGTGCGGGTGGTGCGGGAGCCATACTTCGGTCTCCTGGGCAGAGTGAGTGAGTTGCCCGATCAACTGAAGCAAGTCGAGACCGAGGCTCGGACGCGAGTGCTGCGAGCGAGACTGGATGACGGGCGAGAGGTGACCGTGCCGCGTGCCAACGTGGAGCTGATTGAGCGATGACCGCCGGGCGGGCCCTTCTAATTGCGGCAGCGCTCCTAATAGCGGGGAACGGCTGGGCGGGGTCGGAAGAGTTCGCTCCTCCCCTCAACGTCCGGGTGGCGAATGACGACACGGCCCTGGCTGGAGACGGCATAAAGATTTCGTGGAGCTATGCCGCAGGGCACAAGCCGCCAGAGGGCTACCGGCTCGCGGGCTTCCGCGTGCTAGTCGGAGAAGCGAAGGACGAACTGGGAGCAGTGGACGTGGTGGAGGGCACCGCGCCACGGGACCTGGAAGTCGGGAACCTGGTCGTGGGGCGCAACTACTGGGCACAAGTTGAGGCGCTGTACCTGCCGAGCGAGGTGGTTATGACCTATGACCGGCAGGACCCCAACCAGGTCACGACGCCGGGGCTGAAGGTGGCAGCCGCGGAAATCGTGGGCCCGGCCCAGACTGTGGGACGGTGGTATGATCCGGCGTTGACCAACGTCCTAGTGGGGGTCCTCCTGTTCAGTATCATCACGCTGGTCGTATTATACGTGGCACGGCGGCGGGAGATGTACATTCGGCCTATCGCCGGCTTGCAGGCCGTGGATGACGCCATCGGCCGCGCGACCGAGATGGGGCGGCCGATCCTGTATATCTCTGGCCTGGGGGGAACGGGCGATGTCTCGACCATCGCCGCCATGTTGGTCCTGGGGCACCTGGCGCACAAAACCGCGCCGTACGGCAACCGTCTCGTCGTCCCGGCTATTGACTCCATGGTCATGGCCACGGAGCGAGAGATTCTCTCCCAGGCTTATCTGCATGCCGGGCATCCGGAGGCGTACAATGCCGAGGACGTGTTCTACGTTACGGACAGTCAGTTTGGCTACGCCACCGCCGTGGCCGGGATCATGATGCGTGAGCGCCCGGCGGTGAACTTCTTCATGGGTTATTTTGCCGCGGAGTCGCTGGTCCTGGCCGAGACGGGGAACATGATTGACTCCCTGCAAATCGCGGGGACAGACACGGATACCCAGATTCCATTCTTCATCACTGCTTGCGACTATACACTGATGGGGGAGGAGCTGTACGCGGCCAGCGCGTACCTATCCCGCGATCCCATCTTGCTGGCGCAGCTCAAGGCGCAGGACATCGGCAAGGTGCTGGTGGGGGCGGTGCTGATAGGCGGAATTCTGGCGACACTGGTAACCACCTATCTGTGGCAGGATGGATCTTCGTTGGTGGAGCAGATGCTGGGGTGGCTGAAGCCGTAGAGGGCCCCTGCGGAGGGGGGACGGAACTGGAGTTCTGCTTCCGCAGGCGCAGGCTGATTAGCCTGCATGACCGAACTGAGAGGAGGAAGGCACAATGAAGATGCGCGGACCCATTGTGGTGGGCTTCTTGACCGGGGCCTTCCTCCTGGTCCAGTTCTTCGTGCCGCATCAGTCCCTCAAGAAGATCTACGAAATGCTCCTGGACTGGGGCGTGGTGATCGGGACCTTCGCCATCGTGCTGGGTCTGGCCAGTCTGTTCCGGGTACACATTGACCGCATACGGCAGCGGCGGCGGGGCTATGGCTATAGCTTCGTGACCCTCGCAAGCTTCTTTGTAGTGGCGGGGATTGGGCTGTTCAAGGGCATGGCCCCGGGCGGGGCTTTCCAGTGGATGTTCGCCTGGGTGCAGGTGCCCTTGGATGCTACCGTATTTTCGCTCCTAGCCTTTTTCATGGCGTCAGCAGCGTACCGCAGCTTCCGCGCACGGAGTACGGAGGCCACTATCCTGCTCATTGCGGCGGTGATTGTCATCCTGGGTCGAGTCCCGATCGGGGGCGAGTGGACGGACGGATACCTGCCACGGATCACCGAATGGATGATGATCTATCCGGCGGTGGGCGCCAAGCGGGGCATCATTCTGGGCGCCTCGTTGGGAGCTATAGCCATGGCCTTACGCATCATCCTGGGCATCGAGCGCTCGCATCTGGGAGGGGAGTAGGCTGGAACGGCGTAGTGGCTGGGAGCTTTTGTTGCACATTGACCGGCGCGTGATCTACACGGTGCTGCTAGTCGTGGTGCTGCTGCCGCTGGTGCTAAACTGGAAGACACCGCCAGGGTATACGAATCCCTGGACGCAAGCGTTCTATGACCGTATCGAGGTTCTGCCGCC
>JAAYIR010000069.1 GCA_012523355.1 candidate division WS1 bacterium | reverse complement strand
TCAGAGGGCGAATCAGCGGCG
Source organism: candidate division WS1 bacterium (assembly GCA_012523355.1). GTDB lineage: Bacteria > Armatimonadota > Zipacnadia > Zipacnadales > Zipacnadaceae > Zipacnadum. The sequence goes on along the minus strand of JAAYIR010000069.1, from coordinate 15,978 downwards.
CCTCCGGAGGACGTGTCTCAGTCGCGGGCAGACTGGCGGCCACCAATGAGGGCTGGCTCAGCCAGGCGGCGCCGGGGCTGGTGAGACTGGAACCGAGGCCCACATAGCTGGTGGTAGGAGTGTTCTGCTGTGTGAAGAGGGGGGGAGACTCCCCCAGAGCAAAGGTGCTGGCGGTCAGGACATAGGCAGCCAGACTTCCGCGGTTGCGGGGCAGGCCGCGTACGGCCTCCTGCGCGCCACGATAGTCCCCGCGCAGGCAACGCAGCCACGCCTCAGCGGCGGCGGCCGCCGCCATGGAGGGCCCGCCGGCGGCGGTTATCGCGGCATACTCCGCCTCCGCCTCACTCCAGCGGCCACTCATGAGCAGAGCCGCCGCGCGGCCCAGACGAGCAATGGTGAAATCAGGCTGGGTAGCCAGCACCGCCTCAAAGCTCTGGAGCGCACCGGAGATCTGCCCCTGGCGCAGCTGGGCGATACCCCAGCCCATGCGGGCCTCCGGACTGTTAGGGTGGGATAGAAGGGTCTGGGCAAACTGGGCCGCGGCTCTCGGCGTCTGCCCGGTGGTCAGCAAGGCGCAGGCCGAGACCAACTCGTCCGCACAGGCTGCGCGGGCGCTGATCAACAGCGCGAGCCATATCCAGAGCAGACCACGATGTGTGCTGCGATCAGACCTCGGCTTCAACTTTAACGGCATCTGCGACTCTGACCTCCACCATCTCGGGCGCCGGGGCAACTCCCTGGCTTATGGCCACAAGTAACGTCCCCTCGGGCGCGATCCCCGCGCCGATACCCCGCAGCGCCTCCCGCGTCCCCGGGCGTTCCACTGCCACTCGCTGGCCCCGGAGAGCGTCACGTTCGGCAATGACCCGGCTGAGCCTCTCAGCCGACTCCTCGTGGCATACCGCCTCGATAGCCTTCAGGCAGGTGACGAGCACCGGCTCCCGCACGAGCGGCTGTCGCGCGGCCGCCTCCAGGGTTATCCGTTCGCGAGCCGCCAGCGCCGCCAGCGGCTCCCCGCCCAGAACATTCACGCCCAGACCCAGCAAAAACTGGCCGCGGACCTGCTCCACGAGCATCCCGCCCAGCTTCGCCTGCTCCAGGACCAGATCGTTGGGCCACTGGAACTGGATCTCCACGCCGGTCAGCTCCGCCAGTGCCTCCGCGAGGCCGGCGCCCAGCGCCACCGGTAGCAGCCCCGGCGACATCCGGGGCTGCGGCAGAAAGATGGAAAAGAGCAAATCCTGACCCGGTCGGTCCTGCCAGCGCCGGCCGCGCCGTCCCTGTCCGGCGGTCTGCGTCTCCGTGCCGACTACGGTGCCCAATGGCGCCCCTGCGGCCACCTGCCGACGCAGTTCTGCCTGGGTGGAATCGAGTGTAGGATACCACAGAAGGGTGCTTCCGGCAAGCTGGGAGCCCAGTCCAGCGCGCACCCGGGCCAGGTTTAGCGCCGGGGTCATGGCAGCCGGCCCACCCAGACCGCGATCTCGCCGCCGGCCGGGGCTTGGTGCTGCCCCAGCAGGCGCAGCTCTGCGCCGCCCTCGGCCAGGCGTTGGACCGCCACTGCCGCCAGGGGCCAAGCGGGGGCCGGCCCCTCCTCCGGCTCCCCTTCCGGGGCGGAGAGCGGAGCATACAGCAAGAGGACCGAGTTGGCCTCCACGCGGGCCTGAGGGATCAGGGTGAGCCGGAGTGGTTTGTCGGGCCGAGGCTCGGCTATCTGTCCCACCGTGCGCGGGACTACCAGCGCCTGCATGACCGAACGCGCGGCTCTCTGCAGGGCCTGCTCGAGCAGTTGGTCTCGGGGCAGGGGCTCCCGGCTCTGCGCTCGCCCCTCGCCCTGCGCCCGGGCCGTCACCTCACCGGAGCGCGGCTCCAGCAACTCCACATGCAGCCGCACCCGTGCCGACCCGGCTTCCACCTCGGCCAGGCTGATAGCGCCCTGCAGAGCCAGGGCCGCGGGTAGCCGACGGCATAGAGCCTGCGCCTCCGCCGTACCCAGGGGGCTGGGCGCGTTCAGGCCCTCCAGCGTTCGTTGTACCAGGGCCGGGTCCACCGGCGCCCAGGGGGTCCGGGCCTCCACCACGATCGCCGCTGCGGCCCGTCGGTCCAGGAGATGGCCTTGATAGCGGGTAACGTTGGTGAAGGGCAAGACCGCCAGTGGTACGAGGGGCTCGGCGGTGGCGGCCACCGGCAGTAAGAATCCCGCCATGATACCCAGGAGCAGTCGCGCAAACACGCAGGTTCCTCCCCAGAGATAAGTGGCGGCTAGCGCACCAGATGATACTCGCCGTCGGAATGCTCCAGCCGGCCATCGGCCATCTGCGCCAGCAAGCGCAGGGCGGAACTGGCGCTTACCCCGCGGCTGAAATCAGCGGTGATGCGCCGACCGGCCAGCTCTGGCGCCACCGTGACCTTCAGGCCGCCGTCCGCAGCTATCTGCCGGGCCGCCTCAGCCAGTGGCACGGAGCGGAACTGGCGTTGGGTCTGTCCGCTAAGCACGGCAGCGCGATAGCCGGGGATGCGCACCGCCAGGTCCGTGTTGACCACCGGCGTGTCGGAGGTCACCACGACCCGCAAGGACAGGTCGCCTGCCCGCCGGGCGCGGATCTCTGCGGACAGCCGCCGCGACTGCCCGCCGCTCAGCGAGCCCAGATATGCCGGGTTGCCGCCCCGGACCTCCAGACCCTCGCCGCCGATCACGCGCACCCGGGCGCGGGGGACGTCCCCCTCCGGCACGATGCTGATGCCAATGGTGCCCCAGGAGTTGACGACCCGACTGCCCGGTGGGTCCACGCTGATATCCACGCCCACGGCTCGCGGGGTCACCGCGCCCCCTCCCGCCGCGCCAAAGGCCACAGGGCCACCCGCCTCGGTTCTCTGTGGCGTCGTGGACTTCTCTATCGGTGGGGTAGCCGGGCTGGGAGGCGGAGTCGAAGCCGCCTCGCTCGCACCGGGGGCGGGGGACTGCCGCGCTGGAGCTGCAGCCTGCGAGACGGCGAGGGGAGTAGCCCGGGCAGGACGGGAAGCCGGTGCGGGAGTGGCTTCGCGCCGCGGCGCGGAGGCTGGCGCGGCCTCCGGCGTCGGGGTCTCCGTAGCCGGGGCGCTTAGGTCAGCAGGTCCCCCTGAAGTCGCCGGAACCTCTGCCGCCTCGGGAGCCGCGGGGGCTACCGCAGCCGGGGACGCCACCGGGATTTCGGTGGGCGTCCGCATGCCGTGGACACCGACAAACACAATCACCGCCAAGGCCAGGCAGGCTCCCGCCAGACTGCCGGCCAGCCGCCAGGAGAAGGCGGGCCGCACCTGCACGCGCACGGGTGCCGGTGCCTCTACGGTCACCTGCGCCAGCTCGGCAATGCGCGTGCTCAGGGCGCGCGACAGGTGCCGGGGCGGCTCCACCACCTCCAGCCCGTGCAAGGCGCCGACCGTCTGCCGGAAACGCTTGATATCCGCCGCGCAGGTCGGGCACTGCCGCAAATGGCGCTCCAGCTCGCGCCATTCAGCTTCGGGAAGCGTAGCTTCCAGAAAGTCGGTAAATTGTGCCTGGTACTGTTCGCAGCCCATCTAACGATCCTCGGGACCTGTGGTCCGTAAGTCAGGGGTAGGACTCTGCCCCTACTCGAAAAGTTCCAGTTCAGGGGTCAATTCTCGCTTCAAAGCATGCCGCGCGCGGTTCAGCCGCGACTTGACCGTCCCTACCGGCACGCCCAGGATAGCGCTGACTTCCTCATAGGGGAAACCGTGCAGATCATAAAGCACCAGCACCGCCCGGTGATCTCCGCTCAACCGCTGTAAGGCCTGATGCACCACCTGTTGCCGCCGCCGCTGCAAGGCCGTCCGCGCGGGATTGGCGCTCTCGTCGGGCACCTCCCGCTGCTGGTCGCCCTCCTCTCCCCAGCCCTCATCCAAGGAGGCCACGGGCTGCGTGCTCCCTCGCAGATAGTCCAGGCAGACGTTCGTGACGATGCGGTACAGCCATGTCGAGAAGGCGGAGTCTCCCCGAAACCGGTCCAGCGACCGGTAGGCGCGGGCGAAAGCTTCCACCGTGGCGTCCTCGGCTAGCTCGGGGCTGCCCAGCATCCGGTAGGCGGTGTTATACACCATGACATAATGTTCACCCACCAGACGGTCAAAGGCCTGGGTATCGCCACGCTGAGAGCGCTCGATCAAGTCTCTTTCGTCCAGGCTGATCTTCTCCGTAGTCATAGGCGGTCAGCGCAACTCCTGCTGGAACACCTTTTTCTCTTCCAGGTGGATCTTTACCTGCGTCCCGCGTCGGCCACGGATGTCGAGGGTGACCACCTCGCCGGGCCGTCGCAGCTCGTCCAACACTGTTTCTTCCTCGTCGCCGTCGTCCAGAACCACGCGCAGGCTCTGCAGTTCCTTACCCACGGGGACTACGACCTTCAGGTTCTTGAATACCCAGCGCCGCCCGCCTGGAGTAGTCCAGGCGCCATAGTTCTCCCCGCCACTCACCTGCAAGCGTACCTCAGAGTCACGGCTGACCACCTGACCGGCGCTCGGCGTCTGCAGCAGCACGGTGTCTATGGGGTCGCCGGAGGCCACGCGGCTGATCTTGCCCACTTTCAGATATGATTTCTCGATGAAGTCCTGTGCCTCCGAGACTGACTTACCCACCAGGCTCGGGACCTTCACGGACTTGGGCCCACGGGAGATGGTCAACTCGACCAGGCGCCCCTGCTTGACCAGCATCTGCGGGTCGGGGCGCTGGCGGACCACCACCCCCACCTCGATGCTATTGCTATGGATCTCCGCCATCTGCTTGCCTTCCAGCCCCACAGCATGGAGTGTATCGAGGGCCTGCTCGTGCGTCTGCCCCACCACCTTGGGCACTATCACCTCTGCGGGGCCCTGTCCCAGCGCCACGATCAGGCCGGTCATGAGCGCCACCACGATTAGAGCTAGCACCACCACGGTCAGCGCGACCCCCCGCCACCAGCCGCGGAGTCGCTCGCGGCGTGCCTCGGGAGTCAACCGCAGTTTCTTGGTTGGGCGTACTCGTCTCACAGCAGTCTTCACTCCAGGAAGTCCAGGGCTGGCTCCAGGTCAGTCAGGCTTACCCCTGGCTCCAGACGAACCTCCCCTGGGGCAGTCAGCACTGGCAGGGCCAACTTGCCGGAACGCAGCTTCTTGTCAGCGCGCAGGGCCTGCCGCGCCTGTTCCAGGTCCAGCCCCTCGGCGGAAGAGGGGAGCCCGGCCCGCGTTAGCAGCGCGGAGAGACGCTCGGCGGCCCCCGACGGTGTCAGCCCGCGGGCCTCGGCCCAGCGCGTTTCGGCCACCATCCCCAGGGCCACCGCCGCGCCGTGCCCCAGTCCCCAGCTCTCGCTCGCCCGCTCCACCGCATGTCCGACGGTGTGGCCGAAGTTCAGCACCGCCCGCCAGTTTTGCTCCTGCGGGTCCCGGGCCACTACCTCCGCCTTGATCTGGCAGTTGCGGGCGACCAGATACTGTAGTGCGCGCGGCTGAGCCTGTCGCACCAGTTGAACACTGTGCTCCAGATATTGAAACATTTCCAGGTCGGCAATGGTGGCATGCTTTATAACCTCCGCCAGCCCCTCGGCCCACTCCTCGGCTGGCAAGGTCTTGAGGGCCTCCACGTCCGCCACCACCGCGCGCGGCTGGTGGAAGGCTCCCACCAGGTTCTTCCCCTGGGGCAGGTTCACGGCGACCTTCCCACCCACCGCAGCGTCCACCTGCGCCAGCAGGGAGGTGGGGATCGTCACCAGGCTGAGGCCGCGCATGAAGATCGCCGCCACAAAGCCGCCCAGGTCCGTCGTTACCCCGCCGCCCACTGCAAATACCCAGGAGCCCCGGTCATGGCCCGCGGCGGCCAGTTCAGCGCTCAGCTCCCCGGCCTGGGCGAGGTTCTTGCTGGCCTCGCCGGAAGGGAGCAAGTGCAGGCTAGGCTCCCAGCCGCCGGCGTGCAAAGCCTCTCTCACTGTGGCCGCATACGTCTCAGCTAGTGCCGCATCCGCTATCACCGCCGCGCGGGCGCCATCGTGTGGCGGCGGGATCAGTTCCCCCAGGCGGGCCAGGAGGCCCGGGCCCACGTGTACCTCATATCCGCCCTCTGCCAGAGCCACCGGAACCCGCACCGGTTCTCCCAGGAAGTAGACCGCGCGACCCTCTTGCCCCAGGCAGGAGAACACGCTTTCTCCCACCTGCTCCGGCGTGAGTCCGTCGGTGGGGACCGCCGCGTCCGCATGGGCATAAGCGGCCGTCCGCTGGGCCAGCAAGCGTTCGACCTCGGCCCCCGGGTCGGGCACCTGCAGCAGCGGGCGGTCGCTCCCTTGAGTGCGCTCTAGTACTGTAGCGGCGGAAACCTGGAGCCAGATAACCGGTCCGGCAGCCTGCAAGGCCTGCATGTTCTCCTGGCGGACGACAGCTCCGCCCCCGGCGCTGATGATGGCGCCCTGGGCCTGTGTGGCCTGGCGGACTGCGGCTGTCTCCAGCTCGCGGAAAGCCGTCTCGCCGTCCTCAGCGAAGATCCGCGCAATGCTCTTGCCCGCGGCCTGTTCGATCAGCTCATCTGTCTCAATCAGCGGCAGCCGCAGCCTGTCGGCCAGCCAGGCTCCGGTGGCGCTCTTCCCGCTGCCCATGAACCCCACCAGCGCTAAGGTGCGGGCCGGCGGGCGCAGTCTCATGACCGCGCTCCTTCCTTCGGCGGTCCCCACGGAGCGTTCAGCCCCTGCCGATACGCCTCCAGGTTAGCTCGCACCTCGGCCATGCTATCTCCGCCAAACTTCTCGCGCAGGGCGCGGGCCAGCACGAAGCACAGCATGGCCTCCGCCACCACCAAGGCGGCGGGCAGGGCACAAACGTCGGACCGTTCCACGTGTGCTGTCGCCGCCTCTCCCGTGTCCAGATCCACCGAGGGCAACGGGTGCCGCAGAGTGGGGATCGGTTTCATGGCGGCGGCCGCCACAATCGGCTCGCCGTTGGACATGCCGCCCTCCAGCCCGCCGGCGTGGTTGCTGGGCCGGGACAGCGGCCAATGTGGATCCGCATCGTCGGGCAGAATGGGGTCGTGGACTCGCGATCCGGGCAGGTCCGCCACCCGGCTCCCCAGGCCGATCTCCACTGCTTTGATGGCCGGTATGCTCATCAGCGCCTGCGCCAGCTGACCGTCCAGACGCTCCGTCCAGTCGCCACATGAGCCCAGACCCGGCGGGACCCCACGCGCCTCCACTACCAGCCAACCGCCGAGTGTGTCGCCCGCCACCTGGGCCTGGTCAATGGCCTCGCGCATGAGCAGAGAGGTTTCCTCATCCGGGCAGGCCACGTCGCTCTCCCGGGCCGCCGCCCACACGGCAGGTGAGGCCTCGGGCTGCTCTGGGCCGACCACCCCGCCCAGGCTGCGCACGTATCCGCCGACCGCGATCCCCAGTTCCTCCAGGAAACCCCGGCAGACGGCGCCCACCGCCACCCGGGCCGCGGTCTCCCGCGCGCTGGCGCGCTCCAGGACGTTGCGCAGGTCGCGGTGCCCGAACTTCGCCATGCCCGCCAGGTCGGCATGACCGGGTCGCGGCAGCCGCACCTCGGCAGGCTCTGTCCCCGGCGCAAAAGCCTCAATTCGCATGCTCTCCCGCCAGTTCTCCCAGTCGCGGTTGGGAATCACCAGCGCCAGCGGCGAGCCCAGGGTTTGGCCGCCGCGGACCCCGGCCGTGAGGGTCACCTGGTCTTGCTCAATCGCCATGCGCCCACCCCGCCCGTAACCTCGCTGGCGACGGGCCAGGTCCGCATTTACCGCCTCCGCGCCGACCCGCAGGCCTGCCGGCAGGCCTGTGAGTATTGCCGTGAGCTGGGGGCCGTGGGATTCCCCGGCCGTGAGGAAGCGCAGGGTCGCCATCGTCCTTCCTTCCTTACCAAAAGAACGGCACTCTAGGAGAGCGTGCCGTTCTTTGCCGTCTGGTTCCTGGCCACCGTGGGCTAGTCGCGCGGCAGCGGCCGCACGATCTGGGGTGTCACCAGGATGATCAACTCGGAGTTGTTGATGTTCTTCTGCGTGGCCGTGAAGAGTCGCCCGATGATCGGGATCTGCGAAAGCAGCGGCGTCTTATGGATATTGACGCTCTCGTTCTTGCGCATCAGCCCGCCGATGGCCAGCGTCTCCCCGTCGTTCACCGTCACCTGGGTTGTCACCGACTGGCTGGACACGATGGGATAGGTGCTTCCGTCAGGAGCGGTCACCACGCCTGGGGTGTCCGAGATGGTCGGGGGCAGGTACATGGTGATGGAGTCGTCGCCGTTGATCCGGGGCGTGACTTCCAGCGTATTGCTGACCGAGACGGACTCAATGTTGTAGGTGGTCGTCGCAAAACCGAACTCGTTATAGGTCTGCGTGGCGGTGATGTACGGGATGTCGGTGCTGAAGTCCACCGTCGCGGTCATGTTATTCTCGGTGGTCACCGAGGGCTCGTTGATGACCTGCGCCCGCCCCTCCTGTAACATGGTCTGCAGAGTGGCGGTGAACCGGCCGCGGACGAAGCGCACGATGGTCTGCCCGCCGCCGAAGGTCATGCCCTGGTTGAAGAACCCGAGCTGCCCGTCGTCTACAAAGAAATCAATGCCGAAGGCCTGCGATTCGGTAACCTGCACCGTGACGAACTTCGTGGAGATGCGCACCTGCTTGATCGGCTGATCGAGCAGGGCCAGTATCTCCCGGAACTGGTCAATGCCCGCCTGAGTGCCTCGCACGAGCAGGACATTGAGCGGCATGAAGGCTATGGGGGGCATAACCTCCTGGGGCAGTAACTGCATGGCCCCTCCCGCCGTGGTCCCTCCGCCGAACTGTCCTCCCAGGCCGCCCGCGGTACCCGGCCGCGGGGTGGCGCCGCCGCCGAACCCACCCGGGAACGCGCCCCCAAACTGACCGTACAGGAAGTTGCCACCCGGGGCTCCGGGCGCTTGCATCTCGCCAAAACCCGCTGCCTGCGCCGCTAGACCGCCTCGTATCCGGGCTCCGCTATACGGGTTGGCGCGCGGGAAGCTGCCGCCTCCCTGGGTGCTCTGGTTGTAGATCACATTGCCGCCAAACATCAGCGCGATCTTCTCCGCGCTCTGATACTTGATCTCAACCGTCTTGACGACCAGCGATTCGCCCCCCTCGGGATCAGGAACCACAATGGTGGCGCTCGCAGCAGGAGGAGGCGGGATGGTCCCCCCGGCAGCCGCCACGCCTGTGCCTTCGGGAGTCTGGGGGGTGGGGGGCGCCACCGGCGCAGTCGGTTGCACCTCAGGGGGCGCCGGCTGTACGGGCACCACCGGCATCGGCGGCTGGGTCTTGGAGACGATATATGCGCTGCCCAGCTTGCGCCAGTACAGGTTCTCCGCCAGGCAGATATACTGCAGCGCCTCCTCAACCGTGACGTCGTTGAGGGTGATGCTCTGGATCTTGCCCGTGACCTCCTCGCTCACCACCACGTTGACCCCCGCGGCCCGGGCAATCATCTCCAGCACCCGCGCCACCGGGGCGTCCTTCACGGTGATATTGATGAGGTTTTCGCCCCCGGCGGGTGCCTCCGCTGCCCACCCGGCGCCAAGGCCAACTGCCACTAGGAGTGCGCCTGTGATGTATGCTGCGATGAGAAGCCTGTGGCCTCTTAGCCTTGCCGTTACCATTTTTGCCCTCCCGGCGCAAATCCACGAACCCATTGGTTCGCGATTCCTTCTGTTCAACCTGTGAGCCCTGTTCCCTGTGCCGCTTCTCGATGGTCAAAGGTCGCGGTCTTGCCCGGCGCGGCTTACCGGCGCCTGGTTAGCGTATCGTGCCCGTTGTCGTGCCCGTAGTCCGCGCGGTCCCCGTGTTGGTGCGAGACCCGACATTAGTGGCGGCGCTCCCCGTGTTAGTGTTGGTGTTCGTGCTGCGCTGAGTTCCATATCCTGAGGTTGTTCCGCCGCTAACGCCGCCACCGCCGCCGCCAGTAACCTCAATGTTGTAGATCACCCCGCCGCCGAAGATCTCAGCGATCAGATCCCCGCCTATGTGGTAGATGGGGATCACGCGCAAGACCAGGTCCGCCACGTTGATGGGCTGACCGCTCGCCCCGTAGATGACTGCTCCACCGGGAGCCGTCGTGCCCGGTGTTGTTGCGGCCCCATAGGCCCCACCCGTGGGGACGGTGGCCGTTCCCGGTCGGGTCGGCACGGGAGCCGCCACTGCTGCGCCACCTACGGCCCAGGGGTTGGTCGCCTGACGAGGCGCGGCCACGACCCCGCCTCCGCCCCCGGCTGCCGCAGCAGGCTGGAAGACGTAGGCTCCGTTGGGGTCAGTGATAACGCGAATACCGGCCGCCTTGGCCAGCTCCTGCACCGCCTGCGCCACGGTTACCCCCTGCCGGTGGATGGTAACCTTCTTACCGGCGAGGTCCCCGGGCAGATTATACTGGACATTGAAGGCCCGCTGCAGTTGCTGCATGGCCGCACCCAGGGTCTGGTCGTCCCAGTTGATGTCAAAGGTGGTCTCCTGGGCCCAGAGTGCCCCTGCGGCGCCCACCAGCAGCAACACTACCAGGGCTGCTGTGAAGGCCCGAACTGTCTTCTTCATGCGACTCTCCTCCTCTGTTCCGCCGTCAGAGAGATCCACCCTCATTATACCACAGCGCCGGAGTTAACACTATTCCGTGCGCAGCGGCAAGCGTTCAGTAACATTAGTCCTGGTGTCCTGGATAGTCATATGGGTACGGCCAATCTCCGTGACCCGGTAATTATCAATCATATCCCCCGGGCCGACAGTGCCCGTCTCGCCTGCAGTGGTTTCATAGGTGGCCAGGGGCGAACCCTCCGACCACAGGATGCTGCTGACACGTATTTTCGCCCGGGTCTCAGCAACAATCTCGCCGATCTCACTGGGCGAGGGGCCCGGAGGTGGGTGCGCCGGCCGCTCGGGCCGCAGGAAGCCCGCGCGCAGAGTCACTGGCACCTGACTCCAGACCGGGCCGTACTTCGTCTTGGCAGTCTTGAATTCCTTCACTGCCGAGACCGGGGCCTTGGTGGTGACCCCTACGGGGGCAAAGGGATTGGGCCGACTGCGCTCCAGCGGAGGTTGCACCACCGCGGGCGCAGCAGGCGCGGCCGCTGCCTCACCGGGAGGGCCGGCCCCCGGCGCGCCGGGTGGGCCGCCGGGCATACCCTCCGGGCCACCTGGCATTCCCGGATCGCCCATCGGGGGACCACCGGCCGGTGGCATGGCTTCGCCTCCTGGCATTTCCCCGCCCGGAGGAGGCTGAGCCTCCGACGGCGTGCCCGTCATCTGCACAGCAGGGAGCACAAAGAGTAGCAGGATCATCACGGCCACGCCAAACAGTGCTACGCCGCTTACCATCATGAGCTTGGTCTGCCGTTCCCGCTCCGCAAGGCTTTCGGCTGTCCGCAGGGGCTCGGTCAGGTGGCGGCAGGCTGCGCAGACGCTTTGCCAAGCAACACGCAGGCTAACGAAAATCTTGTTCAGAACGTGAGGTACGCTATTCATCCATGCCGCCTCCCATGTCGCCGCCCATGCCGCCTCCGGCGTCAGGCGGTGGACCACCGGGACCGCCCGGTGGAGGCGCGCCCTCCGGCCCCATTGGCGGCTCTCCTGGCATCCCGGCTCCTGGAGGCCCCTCAGGTGCACCAGCGGCCGCTCCGCCCCCCGCCGCTGCTGCCGGCACCTCCACCAGTAGATAAATGCTCATGGGAATTGTCGCCGTAAGCACATCATTCACGGCGGTAAGATTCAAGGCCTCAATTGTGGCAATGCGCGGAAGCTGAGGCAGGGACGCATACAGCCGCTCCAGCGTCTCCAGATTGCCCCTCACCTCAAGATTGACGACCGAATCCGGAATCTTCATGAAGCCGGTGTTCGGAGCCGCCGGCGGCGGTGGCCCTGGCGGCGCTCCCAGGCTCAGGCCGGAGGTCAGGGTGCAACCGCTCTTCGTCACCCAGTCCCTTATCAGCTCCGGTAGCTCCTTCGGGTCGCGGTAGTACATCCACAGGCGGATCATGGCCACCATGGGCACGTTGAAGGACAGTGGAATGCTCCGGCGCCGCGTGACGTCCTTGATCTTGTCCCGCAGTTGCTGCCACTCCAGGGTACCGGTTTCATATTGGGCCAGAGCGTTGATGTACTCCGTCCTCTTGGCCTCCAGGGTATCGGCCTTGGCCTTGGTCTCTGTGTAGGTCTGCTGCGCTGCATCGCGCTCGGCGGTGCGGGGCTTGACCATAAAGTGCCAGGCAGCAAAGCTCAGGCCCAGAATGAGGACCACGCCGACGATGACTATCGCGTACCACGGTATCTTACCCATACCCAATTCCTTGACACTCAGCGCTCAGCGCTGGTTTGGGGTCCGCTGCGACCGAAACCTGTCTATTCCTCCATGCCGCCAGCGTCGGGAGGACCTGGACCTGGGGCAGGAGGCTCGCCCATGCCCTCGGGGCCACCCGGTCCGGGAGGACCGCCGGGGATCTCACCCATACCCGGAGGACCCGCGCCGGCGGGAGCAGCTCCCGCGCCGGCAGCCGGGGTGGGAATCTGAATCCCAGTCGTGAGCTTCGCGGTGATGTTAAGCGTAATCAACTCGGTGTCGCTGCCTGGAGCTCCCGCAGGCGGCCCTCCAGCGGCCACGGGTGGCGCTCCGGGAGCGGCCTCAGGCGGAGGCAGAGCGCCGAGATACCCCGGGTCTCCAGGTTGGGGGGGCGCCGCCGCCGTGGGCGTAGGCGCCGCCGCGGCCCCGGGTGCGCCTGGCAGGCCAACCCCCGCTGGCAGGCCATTCATGGTGATCCCCGTAATCGCCGGACAGCGAACGATGTTCATGGCGAATTTGCCCGCCTGGTGTGTTCCTCGCACCTCGACCGTAAACTGAACACTATCCGGCGGGGTGATGCCGAAGGTCGTCATCCGGGCAAATTCCGGAATGTACTCTCTAATGGCGTGAAAGGCCTTCCAGAACTCGGGCCCAGTGGCATCGGCTTTGGTGATGAATTCGTCCTGTGCCTTCCACAGCGAGACCTCGCTCGGCCCATTGATCAGCTTGGTGGTTTCCTGCGTGTACTGATCCACGGCCTGGACCAGTGGCTGGAGTGCTTCGGTGTCAGCCTTGTACTTCGTCGTTTGCGCCTGCAGGCTGTTGATATGGTAGAGCCAGCCTCCCGCGGTGACCAGCAGCAGCACGCCGAACAGGATCAGCAACTTGAGGTTCTTGCGCGCAGCGGCAAAATGTTTTGGCAGCAGGTCAATCTTCAGCACTTTGCGCTTCTCCTAAGCCACCCTCGAGTTGGCGCCTCTAGCTACTCCACCATGTCACGCAACGCCAGGCCCACGGCCACTGCCATGGTCGGCCCCACGTCACGCAGGTACTCGGGTGTGGTTATCCCGTCGGCGCTGATATGGTCGAAAGGATTGGCGATCCGCGTCGGGAGTCCTGTCTCAGCGGCGATGAGTTCCGGCAGCCCCGGCAGATGCGCTGAGCCGCCCACGAGCATGATCTCCGTCAGCCGCTCGTCGCGATGTTGGCGACGGTAAAAGTCCATGGAGCGGCCGATCTCGGTAACCAGGTCGTAAACCCGCTGAGAGATGGCCTCGGCGACTATCTCCCGGGCGCTCACGATCTCCGGCGGCAGGTCTGCTGGCGCAGGGCCGCCGGGGGCTCCCGCGGTGGCGGCTGCCTCGGCGGCGGCACTGGCTGCCGCTCCGGGTGCCGGCTCCGGCTCCGTTTCCACCTCTACATCAGTAGCGGGCAGGGTTTCGAGGTCTGGCAGCACCGGGCCGGTGCCTGCCGACTCGCTCCCTTCCTCGTACGCGGAGTCAAACACTCCTGACTCCGGGGCCACGGAGCTGCCACCTTCTCCACCCATGGCCGCCACGTTGGCAAACTGCCGCTTGGCCTGTTCCGCCATCTCCGGGCTCGCTCCGGTTTCCTCGCGGATGGCCTCGGTCATCGCCTCCCCCGCCGTGGGCACCGTGCGCAAGAAGGCCGGCCAGCCCTGGCGGAAGATGTAGATGCCGGTGAAGGTGGCTCCGCAGTCAATGATGATTGCGGTCTGCTCCCGGTACTTGTCGTCCGGCAGCCCGATCAACGCCCGGGCCAGCGCCAGCGGCTCCACATCAATATGCAGCGGCACCAGCTTGGCGGTCTGGAGCGCCTGCACGTGGGCGTTGATCATGTCCTCCTGACCCACGGCCAGGAAGACCTCCATGTTCTCGCCCTCCGGAGCGCCCTCCGGCGTAGGCAGGGGGGCGAAATCATAGATGACCTGATCCACGGGGAAGGGAGTCTGGCGGTCCAGCTCCCATTGCATGGCCTCCTCCAACTCCTTGCCAGTCATGCGAGGCATGGAGATGACGCGGGCCACTACAGAGGTATCGCCGCCCACGGACGCGACCGTCTTCTTGGTCTTGCAGCGGTACTCCGTGACCAGGCTGTGGATGACTTCGGAGACAGCTGTGCCGTCGGTGATTACCCCTCCGGCGACTGAGCCCGGAGGCGTGACCACCACGACAGGCTCGGTTACCAGCTGAACGCCGGAGCGGCCGAGCGCGAGCTCCACCAGCTTGATGGTCGAATTCCCGATGTCCAGACCCAGGACGTGGGTTGCGCCCTTGGCCATCCGCGGCTCCTCCTACGGTGTAGGCAGCGACCGTTAGTTTGCGTACTTCCTGGCAGGGAGAGTTTACCCCTTCCCGCAAGCTCTGTCAAGCTTCAGTCCCGGTCGCGCTGGTAATTTTGGGCCATATCCGTCTTTCCCGTCTGGTTCACCCCGCCTGTAGACCTCTCAGCAACTGCTGCAGGTCCCACTTGATCAGCTTCACGTAAGTATCGCGGGCGGGGTCTTGAGGGTCACCCAGGGGGTCGAGCAGTAAGACCTGTCCATCAATCTCCCGGGCCAGGACCTCCGCTAGCTTGGGCGAGAACACCGGCTCTGCAAAGATCACCCGCACCTCTTGCTGCCGCGCCCAGGCGGCAAGCTCTTGCAGATACTGGATGGAAGGTTCTTTGCCCGGGAAGGGCGTCACCACCTTCTCCGTGGGCAACCCGCAGCGCAGCAGGAAGTAATCATAGGCATTGTGCATGGTAATCACCCGCCGCCCCGCGTAGGGCTGGCAGGCCTTCGCCAGCTCCTCCCCCAGCGCCTGGAGCTGCGCCTGGTACTCCTCCGCCCGCCGCTCAATCTCCTCCCGGCGCGCGGGCGCGATCCGGACCAGCGCCGGGACCAGACGGGCCACCATCTCCGCCGCCCGCACCGGGTCCATCCACAAGTGCGGGTTGGGTCCGCTGGCCTCCCCTGGGTGATCGGCGGCCATAGGTACTGTCTCCAGCCCCTCGCTGAGCACCAGAGTCGTGGCCCGGGGGGTCTGCAGGCTTTGCGCCCACTCATCCAGCCCCAGACCAATCACCAGCCTGAGCGAGGCCTGCGCGGCCCGGGCGGCAATCTCGGGGGTCGGCTCAAAGCTATGCGGATTGGCCCCCGGCGGCAAGAGGGTATACACCTCCACGGCCTCACCCGCGACCTCCCGCACCCAATCCGCGAGAGGGTAGATGGACACCACGACCACGGGTTTGTCTGCTACGCTCGCGGCCTCACGCGCAGCGGGGCAGCCGCCAAGCAGGAACATCAGCAGCACGGAAGGAATAACGAGATAAGCCGTCAGTTGGCGGTGAGCATGCAGACAAAGCCTCATGCCGCAGCAGTTCGCGATCCAGTGAGGTCTTTCCTGCTCGCGGGCCTGAGGCCATCTTTGGGAGGGACAGCATATGTTGCATGACGGGAAATGGGTGCGTCTGGTGAGCATCTGGGCAGTTCTGGCTCTAGCCTCCACGGTCCTGCCCCTGGCTGCGCAGACCCCACCAGACCTCCGGGACTGGTACTCGTTTCGCCATTCTTCGGCGCTGCCGGGGATGCTGTTTGCGGTAACTCCGCAGGGTGAGATGGATTTTGGCGGTGCGTTCCAGCAGAATATCCCGGTCGCCTATACCCCTACCCTTGGTC
>JAAYIR010000068.1 GCA_012523355.1 candidate division WS1 bacterium | reverse complement strand
CTGGCGAGCTCCTGCCCCTCGAACTTCAGCAGCGTTCCGCCCGCCAGTACATAGCCGAGGATCTTGTCGCCTCGGGTGCGTACCAGGGCAAATTTACCGTCGCTAAAAACCCTCCCGGGTGCACACTGGCTCTTTGCGGGATTAGCGTGCAGGTAGTCGGTAATTTCCCCCCGCACGATCGCTGCCTGCCCGAACTGTGGGGCAGTACGGACCTCGGGCTGAACCTCGGTCTCATCCGAGGGTAGCAGAATGGCCGCAAAGCCCGCCCGCGTGGTCTCCTGACGCGCCAGTAGCCGCTGGGTGATGGCGGCTCGCGGCTTGAAGCCCGTCGCGAAGCTGAGCTCCAGCTCCTCCGCCCCCGGTTGGAAAAACACCGTCTGCATCTGTGGGCGTGGGTCCGGCTTCGCTGAGACCGCCCAGTCCGGCGCCAGCGCCTCCGGGTCATATTCACACTGCACCAGACCCGGCCCCGGCTCCGTGACCACGCTCGTAGGTCTGAAGTCGGGGTCCGCTGCCAGGAGCACCTGGGCGATTCGCGCCCCCCGCTTCATGCCGATCGTCAGGGTGTTTTCTCCTGCCGGAAGCTGCCACCGTGGATTCGTCCGGTTCTCGTGGGTTACCGAGAGCCAGTGCCAGTCGTTGCAGTAGTGCCCCAGGTAGAAGGAGTCACTTCCCTGGCGGTTGACTCGCATGGTGCAGAACCAGTGCGATTGCCTCAAGTCCGGCCAGGGGCGGGCCAGCACCCAGATGTTATACTCGCCTGCCTCGGGCAGATTCGCGGTAAAACGCACCGGCTTCTCGCCGGTCTCAGACTGGATATACGTGCCTCCGTACCGGCTGCGGAAGGTCACCTTCTGCCCCGCGATCTCCCCCGGCGGCACGCTGTGCAGGACCCAGTCATAGCGGTGGGGCTGGTCGTCCTTCTGCACATCGTCCACGATCACCACATACGCCCCGGGCTCCCCCCGGACGTACACGGCATACCGGTCAACCCGTTCGTAGGAGTCCACCTGTTTCCAGTACAGCGGCAAGCCCTTGCCGTAGACCAGATTCGCCCAGTCTGGCTTGCCGTCGGTATCGGTGTAGGCCAGCACCTGCTCATAGGCCGGCTTGACGTCCATCCAGGTCACATCGGCTAGCTCTGAGGCCACTTGTGCCCGCACCACTGCGTCCGTAACGCCTTGCCCGCCTTGCTGGCCCCGGCCGTCTACCAGCACCGTATTGTGATCCGCGGCCCCGAAGATGCTCACCCCCGAGTCCGCAGCAAAGGTCTGTCCGTGCGAGTAGAAAGTGAAGCTGCCCTTGTCTGGATGCGTGTGGTGTTGCCCGGGCGGCTCCATGGTCAGGGTGAAGCAGGAGTCGTCCGCTCCCCAGCCACTGCGGCTGTAGACCGTGCCCATGTTCGAGCCGTAGCGCGTCAGCGGCAGGTCCGGTGTGGGCGGCGGCGCATCGGGGAAACTTCCATAGAGCAAGGCGGCCAGTGCTCCGCCCGGGTCTCCTGCCCAGCGCCGCTCTGGCCCCAGTGCCATCTCCTGTAGCCAGGTGGCCACCCCCCCGTAGTGACCCGCCAGGAAGGCGAGCGTAGGTGACAGGCTCAGGTATCCTCCGGACTGGTTGCGGTTGTCATAGCGGTAACCGCCCGGGATGGTCTCGTAAGCCAGCCAGTAAGGCATCTCCTGCAAGTTGGGATGGTCGGGAAGACTGCTACCTCGTCGCTCCAACCCGCGCAGTGCCATGAAGTAGGAGACGAAGTCCCCGCTCGCGTATCCGTTCCCGTTAGGGGTGGTGCCGTCGGGGTTCAGCGAGTAATCAGCAATCCACTTCATGACCTCCTCACCGGCCCGGAGCATCTCCGGGGAGGCGTTGGGATCCTCGCTCTCCAACGCCAGACAGCAGAACACCACGCCGCCGCTGATGATCGCGCTCCAGTCACAGCCCCGGCCCATAAAGCTCGGCCCCTGGGCCCAGCCCCAGGTACGCCAGGCCTTCTCGTTGGCCTCCAGGTTCAGCCGCGCCGCCATGTAGGCCCGCATCAGCGCCAGTTGCTCCGGCGGCAATTCTGCGTATAACATGTCATACGCCAACGCGAGGCGGTGCAGGCTACGGCTGATCTCCGGCACGGGCTGTGTCGGTGGTTCGCCTACCGCCTTGGTCCATTCCGTCATCCAGGCTTTGGCCTTGTCCAGGTACTCTGGTTGCTCCCCGAGCAACCAGGTGGTCGCCGCCCACAGGGCCAGGTCCGAGGCCTGCAGCGGATCGAACCCCTTGGGCGCTTCCCCGGCCTGGAGCTTGGCCAGCAGGTCCTTGCCGGGGTAGTCCACCTGCCACCGGATAGTGCTGAGGAACTGCTGCCCCAGAGGGGTCTGAGCCCTGGCCCGGAGGATCGGCAGCTCCTCAGCGGTGAACAGCACCCGTGGATGTAATCCCACCGCGGGCACCTCTATCTTGGTCGGCAAGGGCGGCCAGTCTTCTGGTACCCCGGCGGCTGCCAGGGGAGAGGTGAGCGCCACAAAGCAGAGGGCTAGTGCCCGAAGATTTCGTTCCATCGTTATCAACCTCTCTTGCGTGTCGTGAGGAGGTGCAAGAAGGCCGCTTCGGTGGCCTTCGCCTGGGCTTGCAGCGTGAACATCTCCCGCGCCCGGCGGCGGGCCGCCTGGCCCATCTGCCGACGTAAGTCCGCGTCCCCGAGCAGGCGGTCAAGTGCCTCCGCCAACGCGGCGTCGTCTCCGCGCGGCGCGAGCAGCCCAGTGACGCTGTCCTCGACGGCCTCGCGGATGCCGGGCGTGTCGCTTCCAACTGCCGGTATGCCCAGAAAGGCGGCCTCCAGCAGCACCAGGCCCAAGCCTTCCTTATGCACCGAGGGCAACACGGTAACCTCGAAGAGCTGGGTCAGCGCCAGCGCATCGGAACGATAGCCCAGGAAGCGCACGCGGTCCCCTAACCCCAGCTTATGGGCCAGCGCTTCGAGCTGGCGGCCTCGGCCTCGCTGTGTCTCCTTGCCTAGCATCAGACAATGCAGACGGGGGTAGGTTCCAGAGAGCCGGGCCAGCGCCTTCAGTAGCACGTGGTGTCCCTTCTTGGGCGCCAGGTGCGCGACCATCCCGATTACCCTCGCCCCCGCCGGCAGTCCCAGCTCTTTCCGCAATCCCTCCGGTGGCGGCAGGCCCTCGAACCACGCCGGGTTCAGTCCGTTGTAGATGACCTGAACCTTCTCCGCTGGGAAGCGCATGGAAAGTAGGTACTCACGGACGCCCTCGGAGGGACCGATCAGCAGGTCAGCCCCGCGGTACCAAAACGGGGAGGTCATGCCGTGGACCAGCGCTGCGCAGGGTACTCCCTCGCGGTGGGCTGCCCAGGTCCCCCAGCGCGTGGCGGTGGAGAGGTGGGTGTGCACAATATGGGGTCGGAAGGCCCGCACCTCGGCCTGTAGCGCCCGCCCTGCTGCCCAGTTGTACTTGCCGGACAGGGGTAGCACCCGATAGGGGACCCCCCGGCGCGCCAGCTCCTCTTCCAGCGCCGGCAGTGGCTTGGTGATGACCAGCACCTTATGCCCCAGGGACCTCAGCTCGCTGGACAGGTACGTTAGCACCCGCTCGGCCCCCGAGTAGTGCGAGGGGGTGATAACCTCCAGGATTCTAAGGGGGTTCTCCGCCATGGTTCAGGCAATCCAGTCTCTGGCCGATAATCCTGGGTAGATTCGTCTCCTGAGGGAAGGTCTCCTTGCCAGGAGGGGATAGAGAGGGGAAAGGGGAAATGGCCGGCATCTGTCTCTTGGACTCTCTTGAGGAAGCCATGGCCCTGGAGGTACGTTCCCGTATATACTATCTGACCCCGGCTGAGACGCCGGATACCCGTACGCTGGTAGCCCTGGTGCGCCGGGTGCTCACCGCCGGGGTGGGAATGGTGCAATACCGCGCCAAGGGCCTCTCCACGCGTAGGATGGTGCAGGACGCGGAGGCTCTTCTGGCGCTCACGCGCCCGGCCCGTGTCCCGCTGCTCATCAACGACCGCCTGGATGTAGCCCTGGCCGTGGGCGCTGACGGAGCGCACGTGGGCGCCGAGGACCTGCCCGTGCCCCTGGCCCGCCGCCTGCTGGGGCCCTATGCTCTATTGGGGGCCACAGTGAAGACGCCTGGCGAGGCTCGCCAGGCCGAGCGTGACGGCGCCTCCTATCTCGGCTGCGGCCCCCTGTTCCCCTCGCCCACCAAGCCCGAAGCCCCAGTGGTGGGGCCGGAGGGTGTAGCTGCCATTCAGCGCACGGTGTCGCTGCCCATCTGCGTGATCGGCGGCCTCACGCGGGAGAATCTCCCGGAACTGCGCGACCTCCGCCCCGAGTTAGTGGCGGTGGTCTCGGCCGTCAATGACGCGCCGGACCCCGGTCGTGCTGCCGCAGAGCTGGTCGCCGCCGCCCGCGAGCTGTGGGGCTAGACCTATGGGTGGGGCCACATGCAGACTCCCTTCGAGTCCCTCGACCTTGTGGGGCAGTGTTGCCTGGCTTGGCTGAACCCGGAGCGAGCTTGTCTTTCCACCAGCAGTCCGGGTGATTCCCGGTCGCATCAGCACGGACGCTCCCGGCGGCAAGCGGGCATATCGGTTCTGGTGGAAAGGGGAGGAGGTAGTGGCCTCCGACCCGCCGACGGTGATCTACGGCAGTGGCTCTCTCTAAAAGAGTCCCTACTTCGGCTCCGTCTCGTCAGACGAGTCCGGGGCCTCATAAAGCACGCTCTCGCCCTCGGGCAGGTACTCGTAGATCCCCGGACTGATCTCCACATGCCAACCCAGGCGCAGGAGGAAGTTGTAGACCACGATTGCACATACCGCAGTTGTGAGTGCGAGGATCGCCACGTATCCCCACCCTTGCCAGGTCAGCGTTTCCGCGAGAGGACGACGCAACAATTCCGTCGCCACGATCGCCGCCTTGACTACGCTCATCAACCCCAGAAAGGCAAACACGGGGAACACGAGGGGCAGGAACCAGATGCGCCCGTAGGGGCCCGAGCTGAGTGGCCAGGCGCGTATGCGTTCCACCCTGCACCCCAACTCCGATAGGCGGTCGTATAGCACCGCACCGCTGGGAGCTTCGAAGCGCCGTCGAATCTGCTGTCCCTGGGAGGTGGTCGCCCTGACGTGGAATACCATGGCCGCCTCCCTAAGCACAGGCTTCGAGCAAGGTCGCTGCATGGCACGCCAGCGCCTGGCCTTGCCCGATGGCGCCGACACCCTCGTCGGTCTTGGCCTTGATACTCACCTGCTCCGGGGTGATGCCGAGCGCCTCGGCCAGCCGGGCACGCATCGCCGCCACGTGGGGTTGCAGCTTCGGCGCTTCTGTGATTACAGTCAGATCGCAGTTGACTATCCGGTACCCGGCGGTCCGGACCTTCTCTGCCACCTGGCTCAGGAGCACGGCGCTGTCCGCGCCAGCATAGGCGGGGTCAGTATCGGGGAAGTGCACCCCTACATCACCCAGCGCCGCGGCCCCCAGCAGGGCATCTCCCAGTGCATGGCAGACCAGGTCGCCGTCTGAGTGTCCCACGGGACCGCGGTCATGCAGAATTTTTACTCCCCCCAGGATGAGCGGGCGCCCCCTCTCCAGGCGGTGCAGATCATAGCCCTGCCCAATCCGCATCGTCCCCCGGCTCGCCAGTAGTCGCTCTGCGCGCTCCAGATCCTCCGGCGTGGTCACTTTCATGTTGCCCTCTCCTGCAGGCACCAATTGCACCTTGTGCCCCAGGCGTTCCACCAGCATGGCGTCATCCGTGGCCGGCCAGTTCTCTTTCTCTGCCCGCTGATGCGCCTGCACGATCAGCTCATATCGGAAGGTCTGGGGAGTTTGTGCTCTCCACAGACTTGTGCGGTCCACCGTCTCGGAGATCATCAGATCCTCGCCCGCGCGTTTCAGTGTATCCGCGAGAGGGACTGCGGCGACAGCCGCAGCGTACTTCTCTGCTGCTCTCAGGGTATCGGTAATGAGCTGCGGGGTTACGAAAGGCCGCGCACCGTCCTGGATAGCCACTATCTCCGGGGAGGTTGTTCTGAGAGCCTCCAGCCCCGCGCGTACGGAGTCATCGCGATTCTCGCCTCCAATGGTGACCTGGACGGGCCAGGGGAGCTCCATTCCTTCCAGGTGCTCCTCCACTTGCCGACTGCAATCCGGCGGGATCACGAGCACCGCCACCCCGATCTCCGGCACCGCGGCCAGGGCGCGCAAGGAGTAGGCATATAGCGGCGCTCCGGCCAAGGGGAGAAAGCACTTGGGGAGGGCCGCGCCCATGCGTTTGCCGCGGCCCGCGGCCATGATCAAACCAGCAGCGCGCATCTGCTCACCGGCCTCCGGAGCTAAGCTCGTTCGCTGTCCTCTGGCACGATGGCGAAGATCATCTTGCCCGCGGAGGTTTGCAGCACTGTTTCCACCTCGACCTCGAGGGTCTTGCCCACCAGTTGCGCCGCCCGCTTCACTACCACCATGGTGCCATCCTCCAGGTAGCCCACCGCCTGGTCGGCCTCCTTGCCCTCGCGGATCAGTGCCACCGCGAAGGCCTCGCCGGGCAGATACACCGGCTTCAGGGCCGTGGCCAACTCATTGACGTTGAGTACCGGAACGTTATGCAGCTTCGCAATCTCCGCGACCCCGAAGTCGTTAGTGAGAACCTTGCAGTCGCGTAGCTCTGCCAGTCGCACCAGGCGCGTGTCCACCTTGTCGAAGGGCAGCTCTTCCTCGGTGTAATCGTCTATAATCTGTACCTCTACGCCCTCCATGCTCTTCAGACGGTTGAGGATGTCCAGACCGCGCCTTCCGCGCGCCCGTTTGAGGTTGTCCTCAGAATCGGCGATGTGGTGCAGTTCCCCCAGCACAAAATCCGGCACATAGAAGGGACCTTCTATGAATCCGGTGGATACTATGTTCGTGATGCGCCCATCTATGATGATATTTGTGTCGAGCACCTTCGGGATGGAACCTGGCAACACTCCGTGGGTTCCAGAGGGGGGTTCCTTGGAAATGGTGGGAAAGACATAAGCGATCTGCCTCTTGGCGCTCATGGCAAACCCGATGCCCAGGACCACCCCGGCCACGCTGGCGAAGATGGCGATGGGTAGCCCATAGCCTTCGATGCGCGTGAAGGGCAGCGTGACCAGGATCGCCATTACCAACCCGCCCACGGTGCCGATGAGGGCCACGATCTTGTCGAGCAGAGGGACCTTCTCGAAGGCACTGATCCAACTCACTAGCTTGCGGAAGAAGAACACCGCAAACAGGAAGCCAATCAGTCCGCCGGCTGCCGCCACCCCTACGCCAAAGAGGTCCACATAGAGCTCCGGTGGTCGGGATTCCTGATCGGCGGGGAACACTAACGGTGTAAGGTTCTTGGAGACCAGGGTACCAACCAGAACGCCTACGAGGATGAGAGCCGTGACGAACAGAGACCACAATCCGCGAAGAATGACCATGCAGTAATGCTCCCCTTTCAGTGGGTGAGCCAGTAATGTAGAGAAAACAACTCCCCCGCCAGGATTATACTCCACTTCCGCACGGGCTTTCAACCCTCCTCCTCTCAAAATCGCGGGCTGGTCAGATACATGGCTGATGGCGGGAGGAGAGGAGAAGGAGCACACCGTCAGCCCTCGCCCAAGCCGCGGCGCGCATGGAGGTCACGGGATTGTCTGTGTCCCATTCGCCTGTGGCAGACAAGGCCACGGGTCGCATGGCGGCAGGATGAGTTGAGAAACAGTCTGGAGGAGGAGGTTAGAAGGCGGGAACCGAAGAATACTCTATTGCGTTAACTGATATTGACATGCCGGTCTGGAAGACAGACCAGTGGCTGAGAGTGGGGGGATCTCTCAGCCACCGGACGGGGTGCGCCCTGGACTCCTGCTGCTGCTGCGGTGGTCATCGCTGTCCTAGTGTCTGCCAGGCAGTGAAGGCGACCACCACGGACATGACCAGCAGTAAGGCATACTCCACCGTTGTGAGCCCCTGCTCGTCGCGCCACAGTCTTGTGATCCCTTGCAGCATAGTGCGGGGCCTCCTCCCCAGCGATAGCGCCAACGCCTGTTGGGTTGGAGATCGGCCCGTACACAGCGCTCTTGAGGCCTGCAGGGTAAGGGCGGGGTGAATGCTGGGCAACGATTCTCCGGCGGCGCCCTGAACATGTAGCAGCCCGGATGCTGACGCGCGATGCGGCTGAATAGTAAGGAGTATCATTGTGCCTACTCGGTCAATACAGTAAAGTAATCGCACGAGGGGTATCACTAAGGAACCGGAGGTTTCTCCCATGGACATCTTTCTTCCTCGCTTGTCGCCCCACGACAGCGAGCCGTTGTACGCTCAGATAATGCACATCCTGGAGCAGGAGATTCGCATGGGTCGTATGAAAGCTGGCGACCGCCTGCCCACCCAGCAGGAACTGGCGGATCACTTTGAGGTCAGTCTGGCGCCCGTCAAGCAGGCCTTGCGGGAGCTGGAGGAACGGGGGATCGTGTCCACCCGTCAGGGACGTGGCACCTTCGTCATGGATGCCACGCCTCTCTCCGAGGAGCTCATTGACGCCAACCACATCCCGTGCTTCACCACCGAAGCCAAGGCTGGCGGCCACCGCCCCGGCTCCATCGTGCTGTTGATGGAGGAGATTCAGGCCCGCGAGATACCCCGCGCTGCTCAAGAGCTGGAGGTCCAACCCGCCGACAAGCTCGTGCACATCGAACGCGTGCGCCTTGCGGACGGCAAAGCTCTGTCCCTGCAGAATACCTATCTGCCCGCAAACAAGGTGGGAGGCCTGCTCGCACGCGGCCTGGGTCCTGACGATGCGCTGCAAAAGATTCTGGAGGAGGAGTACGGCGTAGTGTTGACTGCGGCCCGCCA
Source organism: candidate division WS1 bacterium (assembly GCA_012523355.1). Lineage (GTDB taxonomy): Bacteria > Armatimonadota > Zipacnadia > Zipacnadales > Zipacnadaceae > Zipacnadum. The sequence continues at coordinate 20,417 of JAAYIR010000068.1, read as the reverse complement.
GACCATCTCCGCCACCTCAGCGAACCAGCACGATGTTCGCCATCTCAGCGTTCGCGTCGGTTCGCCGCTGCTTCTGGTCGAGCGTATTTGCTACCTCGGCACCCGCGAGCCCGTGGAGTACGTCGTGGACCGGCGCTTGCCGGAGTTCACTTATGTGGTTCGTCTCCGACGTCCACAGTAGGGGCAGCTAGAGCACCAGCGTAGCGGTAGCCAGGCGGCAGTTCCGGCGCCGGGCCCGGAGCTGCCGTCGGTCACTACTGCCGGCGTTCTTCAGGTAGATCGAGTGACTGCCGCTCGCACCATTTCCCTCTCATTGTCCCAGGTGAGATGCGTGAGAGCCTCCTCCAGAGACATCCAGCGGGCCTCATCGAAGCTGCGCAACTCAGGTTGTAGCGGCTGCGGCTCCGGTAGTCGCGCCAGAAAGAACGTGACCCGCTTGCGAACCCCGCGTCCCTCACCGTTGGGATAGGCATACTCGCAGCTCCCCACTTCCTCTCCCACCGTGATCTGCAGACCGGCTTCTTCCCGTACCTCCCGCTCCGCGGCCTGCTGCGCGGTTTCCCCTGCATGTAGCTTGCCCTTGGGCAGACGCCACTCCGCTGGCGAGCGCCGGTGGATCAGCGCCACCAGTGGCCGGTCCGTCGGCCCGGCCAGGATCACCGCTCCCGCCGATAGCAGCGGCGCTGAGTCCTTCTCTTCCTGCGGTTTGGTGCTGTCGCTCATGAGGGCCCTATTCGCGCCCGGCGGAGGCAAGGCCTTCCTTGACATGGCAAGGTATGTCGGTCCTGCGTGCAGAACAAGTAACCGCAAGGCGCATCCGATGCGCGCCGAGAGGTTACCATGGGCAGGCTGCGGGCTCTAATTTGGCTGCTATTCCCGGCGTTCGGCTTGCTGCTTTTCCACCAAACTCTGGTCAACGGTCAGGCCTTCTTCTGGCACGACGCCAGCCTCTGGTTTATGCCCTTGCTGAAGGCTGCTCCCGAGGCGGTGCGCGAGGGCTACCTGCCCCTGTGGGCGCCGCAGTTTGGCTGTGGCTTCCCGCTCTTGGCCGAGGGCGAGGCCGGCGTCTTCTATCCCGTGCGCGCGCTGCAGTACTATTCCCATCTGCCGTACTATCAGGCTTACGGCTGGACCGTCTTCATCCAGTGTGTGGTGGCGGCGCTGGGGTGCGCTCTCCTGGGCCGCCGGCTGGGATTGGGCTACCTGGCCGCGACTTTCGCTGGCCTGGCCTTTGGCTTTTCCGGCTATCTGGTGAGTAAGGTCCTGTTCCTCTCGGTGCTCCAGAGCCTGGCCTGGCTGCCGTGGGTCCTGCTGTGTCTTATCGCTGGTCTGGAGTCCGGGCGGTGGGCCTGGTTTGTGGGCGCCGCCATGACTCTCGCCCTGGCCATACTCGGTGGCCATCCTCAGATGGTCTTCTATATTGTGCTGGCTGCCTTGCTGGTCATGCTCTGGCTGCTGCTGGTGCCCGGGCGCGTGGTCTGGTGGCGGCGACTGGGCCGCACGCTCCTGGGTGGTTTGGGGGCTTTGGCCTTGGGTGCGGGGCTGGCCGGGATACAGCTCCTTCCTACTCTGGAGCTGGCGCGCTTCGCCGCGGTCCGGGCCACTGCCACCGCCGAATTCCTCCGTGCCCTGGCCTGCCGTCCCCGCAATCTGCTCTTCTTCATCCACCCGTATATCTTCGGTTCCTACGGTCACAACGACTACTGGGGGCAGGACCACTGGTACGAGGTCTGCGGTTACGTGGGCGGAATCACGGTGCTGCTGGCGGTAGTTGCGCTCTGCGGACGCCGTTGGCCCTTGCGCCACCGGGTCCTGTGGGCGTTGCTGGCCGCCTTTGGCATCTTCATGGCCCTGGCCGAGCTTAACCCTCTATACCGCTTTCTCCCGGCCGCGCCCGGTTTCAACCTCTTCCGGGCGCCGGGACGCTATCTAATTCTCACCACTCTGGGCCTGGCACTACTGGCCGGGGGTGCGGTGCAGGCCCTGGGCGGCTCCCATCGCCGCCAGGCCGGACGCGCTTTGGCCTGCTGGGGCCTGATCGCTCTCTTGGTCAACGGGGGTGTGGTGGGTTTGCTGCATCTCCAGAAACCGCGCGTCATCCGAGTCCTGAGCGCCCAAGCCGCCGCCCTCCCTGCCGGAGGCCAAGAGACCCCAACGCAGAAGGCGGAGGAGAAATGGCAGTATCTCGCCAATCGCCTGGGGACGGGCGATCCCCACTGGCTGGCCTTCCTGGCCAGCCTGCTACTGGCCGCGGTGATTGGCCTGGCCGTATCGCGGGGGTGGCTGTCCTATGCTCCAGCGGCTGCCGTGCTCGTTGCCGTGTTGGGGGTGCAGTTGTACCTCTTCGCCCGCGACGCCAACGGCTACTGCCCGCCCTCCTACTATACCGAGCCTCCGCGGACTGCACGCCTCTTTCACCAGGACCGCGCGTGGGGTAGGCAGTACACCGATCATCGCATCGAGATGCTTCAGTACATCCCCGAGGATTATGAGGGGTACTTGAGCGGCAATCTGAGGCCATATTACGCGGAGCGCGAAGTTCTCCGGCGCAACCGGGCCACGCTCTGGGACGTTCCCACCGCGCACACCTATTCCAGTCTGGTGCCGCAGCGCGAGACCGAGTTACTGGACGAGTTGGTGCCCGCGGGGCTGGCCGGCGAGCCGCAGGGGGCGCAGGCGTCGGTGCAGATCCTGCGCATGCTGGGGGTGCGGGCGCTGATCGCCGCGCCGGACCTGCACTCCCCCTGGTTGCAGCTAGTGGAGAGGAACCCGGCCTTCGCCTACTACCGGGTGGCAGCGCCTATGCCCCGCGCCTGGCTGCCCCGCCGAGTCAGGGAGTGCGGCCCTCCCGAGGCGCTCAGCGCTCTCCTCCGTGCGGAGTTTCTTCCTGAGGAGACGGCCTTTGTGGAGGGCCTGGACGCTCGGCAGGCTCAAGAGCTTAGTGGGGACCGGGGGTGGGCCCGGCTGGTCCTAGATGAGACCACGTTCCTGGTCTGGGAGGTCCAGACCGCAAAGCCCGGCTTTCTGGTCCTCAACCAGAGCTACAACCCCCACTGGCATGTGACGGTGAACGGTCGCCCGCAGCCCCTCTACCGCGCCAACTACCTCCAGGGCGGGACGTTGGTCCCCGCCGGCAAGAGCACGGTTTGTCACTACTACTCCCCGTACGCCCTGTCTGTGGGCCTGCGGATCTCGGCTGTCTCCGGCCTGCTGGCCCTGGCCTGGCTCCTGGCGGCCCTACTCGCCCACCCTATCTGCCGCCGGCGCACGCGGGGAGAGGGATAGAGGGTGTTTGACGAACAGGCCTACAACTCGCTACCTCACGTGGTCTCGATGGGGCCCATGCTCTTTGATCCCATCTGGGCGGAGCAGACACACGCCTCCGGCTGCTGCGAGCTTCTCCAGGTCATTCACGGCACCCTGCAGCTTGAGCTGGGCGGTCGCCGCTTCGCTGGCCAGCCGGGGGACCTCCTGCTGGTTCCTCAGGATACGCCCCACCGTGACCGTTTCGAGCTGGGCGAGGGCCTTCAGGTGTTCATGGTCATGTTCACCTGGGAGGGCGCGGCGGACTACTTCTCCCGCGTTACCAACGACCAGCTGCTGGGCTTGCCGCGCCGGCGCAAGGCGGAGATCGTCCGCGAGCTCGAGCGCCTGCGCTATGATGCCCTCGGGGAGGTGGGCGCCGACCGGCTGCTGGCCCGGGCGCGCCTGGCCGCGATCCTGCTGCACATCCTGCGCGAGGCTGTCCGCTCGTCAGGGGAACGGGAGGAGACCTCCTCCCACCAGCGTCGTGCGCGCCGCCGGGCCATCATGCTTGCTGCCCGTGGGTACCTCGCGGAGCACTATGCTCATCCCATCTCCCTGGAGGAAATCGCCCAGGCCCTCAACATCAGTACCTTTTACCTCTCCCATGTCTTTAGCCAGGAGAGCGAGTTCTCTCTCTTCGCTTACTTGACGGCCCTGCGCATGCAGAAGGCGCGCGAGTTGCTGCAGGCGGGCGAGATGAACGTCTCAGAGGTCGCCGCCGCGGTGGGCTACGAAAGCAGCAACTACTTCTCCAAGGTCTTTCGCAAGCACTTTGGCCAGCCGCCGAGTGCCTTCCGCAGGTGACCGCAAGAATGTACCCATAATGGCAACCTCGTCTCTTGCGATGGGTGTGTCTACCCGGCTACAATGCGACACAAACTAGCAGCGGAGAGGAGCTCGATCCATGTCTAATCTGGCTATCCTGGGCGGAGCGCGCGCTGTGCCGGAGGGACTAATCAAGCAGTGGCCCCCTATCAGCGATCTGGACCGCTCGTACGTCATGGCGTCCCTGGAGGGGGGCATCCACACCTTCGGCCCCAACTGCGAGGCTCTGGAGGCGGAGTGGGCCGCCTGGAACGGCAATCAGCACGCCATCGCCACTAACAGTGGAACCGCAGCTTTGCACATGGGCATCGCGGCAGCGGGCTGCAACGCCGGAGACCATGTGCTGGTCACCGCTTACACCTGGTCCTCCAGCGCCACGTGCATCATCCATCACAACTGCCTCCCGGTGTTTGTGGACCTCGACTTCGAGACCATGAACATGGATGTGGACAAGATTGAGGCGGCAATCACCCCCAAGACCACTGCCATGGTGGTGGTACACCTCCACGGACTGGCCGTAAACATGGAGAAGGTCATGGCAGTGGCGCGCAAGCATAACCTCAAGGTCATCGAGGACTGCTGCCAGGCTCACGGCGCGCTGTTTGACGGTCAGAAGGTGGGTACTTTTGGGGACTGTGCGGCCTTTTCCTTCAATCAGAACAAGTGCCTGTGCTCCGGCGAAGGCGGGGCCTTCGTGACTAACAACGAGGAGACGTATGCCACCGCCCGCAGCTTGTGGTCTTTTGGGGAGACCCGTACCCCGCTGGAGGCACGCGACTATCATGCCTACGCTCTAGGCTGGATGTACCGGCAGAACGACATGACGGCGGCCTTCGCGCGCGCGCAGCTCACGCGGCTGGACGAGTATCTGGCGACGCAACGCGAGAATGCGCAAACCCTGCTCACGGGAATCCAGGGCATCAAGGGGCTGATTCCGCCGGTGGAGCCGCCGCGCCATACGCATAACTGGTATAACTTCACCTCGCGCATTGATATGGAGGCCATCGGTTGGACCGGGGAGCCAACGGTGATGCGCGACGCTATCATGAAGGCCCTGCAGGCGGAGGGCGTGGAGGCCGGGGTCTGGCAGCAGTTCATTCTCCCGGCCATGACGGTCTTCCGCGCGCAGAATGCCTATGGCTGGGGGTGCCCCTGGACCTGCCCGCACACCGAACCGGTGGAGTACAACCCGGAGGACTATCCCGTGGCGCAGAAGCATTGTGACACGCACTTCGGCATGACCCGGCCGCTGCGCGCCCCCAATGATAAGCAGGTCGCGGAGGCCGTCGCCGAGGGATTCCACAAGGTCTTCGAGAATCTAGACCAGCTGCCGCTGGCTGAGGCGTAAGGGCCGGAAGGATGTAGCCCGGTCACAGCCAACGGTGAGGGCCGCGGTGACTCTACGTAGGGGGTGCACACCGCGGGCTTGAGACATGTCTGCGCCCCCACCAGCGAATCGGATCACGGGAGGATCACTATGAACCATGTACTGGCTTGCCGCCCGGGGGCATTAGAACTACCCACGCCTGAGGCGATTGTGGCCCTGAGAAGCATCGGCATCGAAAATGTAGAACTCGGCGCCGTGGGCGACGAGGACTTCGCCGCTGAGGCGAAAATGGCCGCCGAGGCGGGTGTGCGCATCACCTCTTTCTCCACAGGGTGCACGCTGGATGACCCCGAACGGCTGGCCGCGCTGGAACGGGTCATCACGGGCGCGGCGTCGGTAGGAACCAAGGTCATCTTCGTTTCCTTCGGAGCAGGCAAGCTGACGTATGAGCAGGGGATCGAGGTCCTGCGCGGGCTAGCCGAAAAGGCCGCCGCGGCCGGGGTTGTGCTGTCCATGGAGACGCATGTGCCCTTCGGCAAGACCGGAGACATTGCCCGACAGACGATCGAGGCCGTCAACTCCAAGGGGCTGGGCTACAATTACGACAGCGCGAGCATCTACTACTACAATCCGAAGGGCATTGACGGCATCGAGGAACTTAAAAAGGCCTTGCCGTACGTAACCAGCGTGCACCTGAAGGAATCGGAGAAGGGCGAGCCGGAGAGCTTCCAGTTCCCCGCCTTTGGCAAGGGGATTGTCAACTTCCCGGAGATCTTCCGGCTGCTAGACTCGCGCGGGTTTGAGGGGCCCTACACGATGGAGCTCGAGGGGCCGGTCATCGGGGAGTTGCCGCTGGAGGGGAAACTGGCGATGATTCAGGAGTGCATGGACTACCTGCGCGGGATCGGGGCGATTGAGTAGAACTTCCCGCCGCCAGGGGAGATACGCAACCGGGAGGAGACCGTATGAAGCTCTGCATGATGTCCTATACCATGTCTCGCCAGCCGGAGTACTTCAACCTGCGCGAGATGCTGGAGCTCACCGCCGAGCTGAAGCTGGGGGGGATTGATTTCGTAACTCTGCATGACACGCCCGCGGCGGAGTTGAGGAAGATGGCCGAAGATCACGAGATTCACATTGCGGCCTACACCTTCTTCGCCGATCTCAACTTCCCGGAAGCGGCAGAACGCCAGCCCGGTGTAGAAGCCGGCAGACAAGGCCTCGAGGACGCCCTGACCCTGGGCGTGGACAAGATCATGATCCCCGTACAAGGCAAGCCGGGGCTAACTCGCGAGGAAAGCCGCCGCAACATCATTCTGGGCCTGCAGGAACTGGCCGAATACTACCTGCAAGCGGGCGTGCGGCTGACGATTGAGAACTTCCCCGGAGCGCTCAGCGCCTTCGTGGTGGCCGCAGATGTGCTGGAGGCCATCCGGGAGGTGCCCGGCCTGGGCCTGACTTTCGACAGCGGCAACGTGGCCACCGGGGGCGAGGATCCGGCCTGGTCCTATACCCAGTGTGCCCCCTGGGTCGTCCATGCGCATTTCAAGGACTGGGACCTGGTCTCCCCTGAAGAGGGACGGGAAGGCGTGGATGGGCGCTACTACCGAGCGGCGCTGATCGGGGAGGGGATCGTGGATCACCGGTCGTGCCTGGTGGCCATGGAGGCCGCCAACTACGAGGGCTACATTAACCTCGAGTATGAAGGCAACGAGTACCCGCCAGCGGAGGCCGTGCGCAAGGCCACGGCCTATCTCCGGGGGCTCAGGGAGGGAATCTGACCATGTCTGTGAAGGCCGGGGCGGCTACACGTGTCATTAATCCCGAGATCGGCGATGACCTGGCAGGGCAGCTTCACCGCCGCTTCGCCAATTACATACGCGATGACCTGGAGGCCAATTTTCTCTACCTGACTGAGGGCAGCGAGCAGATGCTGCTGGTGAGTCTGGACCTGCTAGGGATCATCACCCCGGACGGGCTGGAGATGCGGGAGAAGATGGCGGCGGCCAGTGGCGTTCCCGCCGAGAAGATACTTCTCTGCTGCACGCACACGCACTCGGGTCCGGTGCTGCGCCCCTTCATCCATGATGCGCCTGACAATACCGCCTACCGCGCCCGTCTCGCCGATTGGCTGGCCGACGGCGCCCGCGAGGCCGTGGCCAGCGCGGTCCCGGCGCGGGTGGGCTGGGGCAAGGGGCAGGCCCAGATCGGTTTCAACCGCCGCTTGTGCTGGGCGGACGGCACCCACACCATGTACGGCGAGGCCACGCGTCCGGACTTCACCGGCCTGGAAGGACCTGACGATCCGAGCCACGCGATCCTGTATGCCGTGGACGAGTCCGGCAAGTACCTGGCTCTGGTCCACAACAACTCCTGCCATCCGGTGAATCTCGGCGGCAGTGATTTCGTCACCGCCGATTTCCCCGGCGAGGCCCGCGCCCAGTTGCGCACGGCGCTGGAGAACGAGACCCTGCCCGTGCTGTACCTGCAGGGGGCCAGTGGAGACCAGACTCCCCAGAATCAGCTCTGGACCCACTGGTCCGGCGGGGAGCAGCGCATGCGGGAGATGGGCCACGCCTTGGCGACAGAGACCTTGCGGCTGCTGCATGACGTCGTCGAGACGGACACGCCCGGGCTGCGGCAGAGCTTTGAGCTGCTGCCGCTGGAGGTACGCCTGCCGACTGAGGAGGAGCTGGCGGAGGCGCGAGCAATCGAGGCCCAAGGGGACAACACGGATGGGCGGGGTTATACGGGCAACCGCTGGGATTACGTCATTGCCGTGGCTGGCCGCCTGCGGCTCTGGGAGACGTACAAGGACGATCCGCACGACGAGTTGCCAATCCATGCCCTGCGCATTGGCGACCTGGCGATCATCACTAACCCGTGCGAGCTGTACTGTCAGTTCGCGCTGGATATGAAGCGCCGCAGCCGGGCGGAGGTGACGATGGTTACGCAGCTGGCCAACGGCAGCGTGGGCTACTGCCCCACCATCCCGGCAATCATGGGCGGGGGGTACTCCGGCTGGGCCATCATGTGGACCCGTCTGGAGCCTTACGCCGGCTACAAGCTGGTGGAGACCTCCTGCCGGATGCTTAACGATCTCTGGCAGGCGTGAGCCGGGGCAATATCTACGGCCAGCCGCTCCGTTTTGCGAGGAGACCTCGTTCCACGACCGGGACTCAGCTCCCGGCTTGACCAGTTCGCCTCAAGGCTGGCGCAGGTTGCCGGTCTGCTTGACATCGCTCCTCCTCCTTGGCTATAATCAAGCTGGTTTATCTTCCATCGTGGCACTGGCGCCACCCTAGAGCATTCCGCAGGCGGAATGCCGCACCGAAGTCGGATAATCGCGCCCCGCGGCGCGTTGGACTGTAACACATGACCAGGCCGTGGTACATGAATATGGGTATACCTCGTGCTTTCGCCCCGCCGGGCGGGGGGGAGCCCCATAGGAGAACCTGCTTGCCATCCCCCGCGCGGGCGGGATGAGGCCTGGCCGCGCGGCCGCAGTCTGCCACTTCGGTCGGTATCTGTCCGGCAAGATGAGAGTTGGATACCGCCTTGAAGGCAGAGATTCTTTCGGTCGGCACTGAGTTGCTCCTGGGCGAGATTGACGATACCAACGCCTCGTTTCTCTCCCGCCGTCTGGCAGCCCTGGGCGTAGATGTTCACCTGCGCCATACCGTGGGCGATAACCTCAAACGACTGTTGCAGATTCTGAGCTCCGCGCGCCGGCGGGCTCAGGTGATCCTGCTGACGGGCGGACTCGGTCCTACTCCCGACGACATCACCCGCGAGGCCCTCGCTGAACTGACCCAGCGTCCACTGCAGACCATTTCCGAGGCGGAGATGCAACTGTACCAATTCTTCGCCGCCCGCAATCGCGAGCCTTCGCATGCGGACCTGAAGCAAGCCATGGCCCCGCGCGGAGCGGAGTTGTTAGACAACCCGGTGGGCACCGCTCCCGGTATCTGGTTGGAACACCAAGACGTTACCTACATCGCGCTCCCCGGCCCGCCTCCGGAGATGCGAGAGATGATGGACAACCAGATCCTGCCCCGGCTGCGGGAGCGCGTGGGGGCGGAGGGGGAGGGGCTGCTGTACACACGTTTTCTCCGCCTCGCGGGCCTGGGCGAGTCCCAGGTCGCCGATCAGCTGGCAGACCTGCTGGAGAGCCAGACGAATCCCACCATGGCCCTGTACGCCTCGCCGGGAGAGGTCCGCATTCGCCTGGCTACCAAAGCCAGCGAGGAGGCCGAGGCGCAGCGCATCTTCATGCCCGTGGAGCAGCAAATTCGCTCGCGGCTGACCTCCGCCGTCTACGGGGTGGACGACGAGACCATGGAGGTCGCCCTGGGGCAGGCCCTACTGGCGGCGCAAGCGACGGTCGCCGTAGCCGAGTCCTGCACCGGAGGCCTGGTCGCCAGCCGGATCACAGATGTTCCTGGGGCCTCCCGCTACTTCCTGGCCGGTTACGTGACCTATAGTAACGAAGCCAAGACCGATATCCTGGGCGTGAGTCCCGAGACGCTGGAGGCACATGGCGCGGTGAGCGAGGAGTGCGCTCAGGCCATGGTCGAGGGCGCGCGCCGTCGCAGCGGCGCCGACTACGCGATCGCAGTCACCGGGATCGCCGGACCGAGCGGCGGTTCCGCGGAGAAACCCGTGGGTACCGTGTACATCGGGGTTGCCGACGTCGAGGGCACCACCGTGGTGCATAGCCTGTGGCCCGGGAGCCGGGTACAGTTCAAACAGCGCGTCTCGCAGCTGGCACTGGATCAACTCCGACGGCGCGTGATTGGAGCGTAAGAACGACAGCGCAACAGCAGCCCAACCGCAGCGCAACGGCAGCCCAGCAGCGCCTCTTCTTTGCGGTGCCGCTGAACGAGACGGTACGGGAGGCGGCCGCCGAGGCCCAGCGAACGCTGCGCAAGTCCGGGGCCAATGTGAAATGGGTGGAGGGTGAGAACCTGCATTTCACGCTCAAGTTCTTGGGCGATACGCCGGTTAGCCGCGTCCCGGAGTTGTTGGCGGTGGGGCGAGAAGTTGCGAACCGGACGGCGCCGATACAGGTGCGGGTACGGGGTCTGGGGAGTTTTCCGCCCCAGCGTCCGCCGCAGGTGATCTGGGCGGGCTGTGGGGAAGGCGCGGAAGCCTTCGCGGCATTGGGCCGGGACCTGGATGCAGCCCTGACCGCGGCGGAACTCGCCGAGCCAGACCAGCGGTCCTTTATGCCGCACCTGACGTTGGGCCGGGTGCGGGGGTGCGGGAACCTGTCGGAGCTTGCGGAGTGCCTGCAACAGGCCGCCGACCTGGAACTGGGCGCGATGGTGGTGGAGCGCTTCCTGCTGATCAGCAGCGAGCTGGGGCGCGGGGGGCCGACGTATACGACAGTTGAGAGTTTCGAGGTGCGTCGGTGAGAGCGGACGGAGTGGAAAGAGAGCAGTGAACAAGATCATCCTGGCGGACAACATGGATGTACTCCCAGGGATGCCTTCGCAGTCAGTTGACCTGATATACATCGACCCACCTTTCAACACCGGCAAGGTGCAGGAGCGTACCCAACTGCGCACTATGAGGGACGAAGAGAACGGGGATCGGGTGGGCTTCCAAGGACGAAGGTACAAGTCAATTGAGGTCGCCACACGAGGCTTCGAAGATCGATTCGACGACTTCATCCGGTTTATTGAGCCCCGGCTGTGCGAGGCCTACCGCATTCTGAAGCCAGAAGGGTCATTCTTTTTGCACATTGACTACCGTGAGGTGCACTACTGCAAGGTGCTGCTGGACGCGATCTTCGGCAGGGATAGCTTCAAGAATGAAATAGTCTGGGCTTACGACTACGGTGGCCGGCCCAAGAATCGCTGGCCAGCGAAGCACGACAACATTCTCTGGTACGCGAAGGACCCGGAACAGTACACCTTCAACTACGAGGAAATCGATCGGGTTCCATACATGGCACCAGGGCTGGTGGGAGCCGAGAAGGCGGCAAGGGGCAAGACCCCGACCGATGTCTGGTGGCAAACCATTGTGCCTACCAATTCCAGAGAGAAGACAGGCTATCCCACCCAGAAGCCCCTGGCATTACTGATGCGTATCGTGAAGGTGCACTCAAGGCCGGCCGACCTGCTGATGGATTTCTTTGCGGGGAGCGGGACTTTCGGCGAGGCCGCCGCACGCAATGGCAGGCACTTCGTCCTGGTGGACTGCAACCCGGAGGCCGCTGCAGTAATGGCACGCCGCTTGGTATTCGCCCAGCCCGAGTGCGTCAACTTCACACCTGAGACAGAAGACGCGAATCAGCCCACTCTTCTTGGGGGTGCCCGCTGATGCAGCCGAGGCAAATCGAGGACCCCGACGTACGACTTCTGGCCACGATAACAGGCAACTTGCGGCAGGACTATGATGACGAGAACCAGATGTGGGACGGAAGCCCCTTTGCCTGGATCAAGACTAGGTCGTCAAGGCAGTCCGGCACAATTGGTGAGAAGCTCGTGGCGGGATGGTGCGCTGCGAAGAAGCTGAACGTATTGCGTGCTCCGGATTCGCAGTGTAACCGACTCATTGAAGGCCTCCGAACTGAGATCAAGTTCTCGACCCTCTGGCAGACCGGGATGTACAAGTTCCAGCAATTCCGCGACCAACGATACGACATCGCGATTTGTCTGGGTCTCAGTCCGTTTGAGGCCCACTGGTGGGTAGTAACCAAGGAGCTCCTCAACGAATATGTCATAGGAGTTACACCTCAGCACGTAGGGAGAAGCGGAAGAGATACCGCATGGTTGTCGGTTACGTCTGACAACGAGCCCGATTGGCTCGCTGAATGCGGCGGGCGGCTCGCCGACGCGTTTCCGGTGCTGCAAGGACTCACCGGGCGGGCGTAATCATCTGCGGGCAGCAATCCTATTCAGGAGGGACAGCAAACATGGCTAAGATTGATTCCGGCGATAAAGAGAAAGCCCTGGGCCTTGCGCTCGACCACATTAAAAAGCAGTATGGTGAGGGTGCCATCATGAAGCTGGGTGAGGATGCCGAGCGCCTGCACGTCGCCGTCATCCCCACCGGCGCCCTGTCCCTGGATATTGCGCTCGGCGCCGGGGGCCTCCCCCGGGGCCGGGTCGTCGAGATCTACGGCCAGGAAGGCTCCGGCAAGACCACCCTGGCCCTGCACATCATGGCCGAGACCCAGAAGGCCGGGGGGGTCGCCGCCTTCATTGACGCTGAACATGCCTTCAGCCGCGAGTACGCCCAGGACCTGGGCGTGGACCTCGACCAGCTCCTGGTCTCACAGCCCGATACCGGTGAGCAGGCACTGGACATCTGCGAGACTTTGGTGCGTACCGGGGCGGTGGATTGCGTGGTTGTAGATTCCGTGGCCGCACTGGTCCCCTCCATCGAACTGCAAGGCGAGATGGGCGATGCCCATGTGGGGTTGCAGGCCCGGCTCATGAGCCAGGCCTTGCGCAAGCTGGCCGGCGCAGTCTCTAACGCCAACGCCCTGGTGGTGTTCATCAACCAGATTCGCGAGAAGATCGGGGTCATGTTCGGCAACCCGGAGACCACCCCGGGGGGCCGCGCGCTCAAGTTCTGGTCCTCGGTGCGTTTGGAGATGCATCGTCGCCAGACCATCAAGCAAGGCACGGATATCCTGGGCAGCCGCGTGGCCATCAAGGTCGTCAAGAACAAGGTCGCGCCGCCCTTCCGCACTGCCGAGCTGGACATCATCTACGGCAAGGGCTTCTCACAGGAGGGATGTATCCTGGATGAGGCTCTGGACCTGGGGCTGGTCACCAAGACCGGCAGTTGGTACTCCAGGGGTGAGGAGCGGCTGGGGCAGGGGCGTGACAGTGCCGTCCAGCTGCTCATTGAGCAGCCTGAGATGGCCCGTGAGCTGGAGAACCAGGTACGGGAGGCCCATAAGCTGCCGCCGATCGAAGCTGCGGCCGCGCCTGACCTGCCCGTGGAGGAAGAATAGTGCTGGTCGGGCGGCTGTGCTAGCCGGGTGTTGAACCCTGCCATGCAAGTATCCGAGGCGCGTCGAATCGGTCGCTCCCGGCGCTACCAGGTGCTGGTAGACGGCCAGGTCGTTCTCGAGGCCGATGAGGAGGTGATTGCGCAGTTTGGTCTCGCCCCGGGCCGCATGCTCGGGGAGGACACCATCTCTGAGGCCCAGCGGGCCGATCAGGCTCTGCTGGCCGCGCGAGCCGCGCTGCGGTTGCTCCGGTTCCGCGCCCGCAGCAGCCAGGAGTTGTACCGTGCGCTCCGCGCTCGGAAGTTCAGCACGGAGGTTGTTGAACTTACTCTGGAGCGGCTGGAGCAGGCCGGACTGGTCAATGACCAGGAGCTATCCGCCAGCCTCGCCCGTCAGCTCCGCGAACGCCGGATGGGTACGCATCTGGTGCGCCAGAAGATGTTGCAGATCGGCCTGGACCGGGAGTTGGCGGAGGCCACGCTCAGCGCCCTGGGAGAGGAAGGCGAACTGGAGCGGGCCACCGCAGTGGCGGACAAGTATCTGGCTCGGCCTGCCACCGGGCCCTCTGCCCGGCTGCGAGGTCGATTGTACCAGCATCTGCGTCGGCGGGGCTTTGCCGACCATATCTGCCGCGAGGTCGTGGAGCAGACAGTTCCGGAGTCTGAGTAACCGCACCTGCACCTTGCCAACTGCTGTCCCGGTTTTTGCCCTCGCGATTCGTGACTCGCGACTCGCGACTCATCAACCATCCGATTGTACCATTCTCAGAACCAGGAGGTGGTCCAGTAATGGTCCCCCTTTTAGATAGTCTCTTGGAGACCCGCACCATCATTGCCAGCGTAGCCCTGCTCGTTCTGGCCCTGGTGCTTGTCTATCACATCTACATGGCCCGGCGTTTCACCCGGCGTGCCGCGGCTTTCGAAGAACAGTCCCGCGAGCAGGCCAAGCGTCTGGAGGCCGAGGCCCGTGAGCTTCAGATGGCCGCACGCGAAGAGAACCTCCAGATGCGCGCGAAGATCGAGGAGGAACTCTCGGCCGAGCGCCAGGAGTTGGAGAAGACCCGGCGACGGCTGGAGGAGCGTGACGACAACCTCGACCGCCGCAAGACTGAACTGGAGCGGCGAGCCCAGGACCTCGGCCGTCAGGAGAAGCAACTCAGTGAAGATCAGGACCGGCTGGAAGGACTCCTTGCCGAGGCCGAGCGTAAGCTGGCTGAGATTGCTGGCCTGTCGGAGGAGCAAGCTTGCGCCCGTCTTTTCGAGTCGCTGGAAGAGGAGATGCGTCCCGAACTGGCCCAGCACGTCGCGCGTTTGGAGGAGGAGGCCCGTGAGGAGGCCGATCGCCGAGCGCGCAAGATCGTTGCCCAGGCCATCCAGCGCTGTGCCGTGGATCAGACCGCCGAGACCACCGTCTCGGTAGTTCCCTTGGCCAGTGAGGAGCTGAAGGGTCGCATTATCGGTCGCGAAGGCCGCAATATCCGCGCCTTTGAGAAGGCCAGCGGCGTGGACCTGATCGTGGATGACACCCCGGAGGCGGTAGTGCTTTCCTCCTTTGACCCCGTGCGCCGCGAGGTGGCCAGGGTGGCCCTGGAGGAGCTGCTGGGTGACGGGCGTATTCACCCCGGACGCATCGAGGAACTAGTCGAGAAGGCTCGCCAGAGCGTGGAGGAAACCATCCGCGAGGCGGGAGAGCGTGCCACCTTTGAGACCGGCGTAACCGGTATGCACCCGGAGTTGGTCCGGCAGCTGGGCAAGCTCCGCTTCCGCACGAGCTTCGGCCAGAACGTGCTGCGTCATTCCATTGAGGTCTCACACCTGGCCGGAGCTATGGCCGCGGAGATCGGCGCCCGGGTCAATATTGCCCGTCGCGCCGGGCTGCTGCATGACCTGGGTAAGGCTGTGGATTTTGAGCGCGATGGTCCCCATGCGCTGATTAGCGCGGACCTGGCCCGGAACCGTGGAGAGAATGAGGAGGTTATCGCCGCCCTGGTATCTCACCACGATGACATGCCCATCACCACCGTGGAGGGCGCACTGGTCCAGGCCGCGGACGCCATCTCTGCCTCTCGCCCCGGAGCACGCCGGGAGGCTCTGGAGACCTACCTGAAGCGGCTGGATGGGTTGGAGAAGATCGCCAACGAGTTTGAGGGCGTTGAGAAGAGCTTCGCCATTCAGGCCGGCCGCGAGATTCGGGTCATGGTCAAGCCGGAGAAGATTGACGACCTGGCGGCGCACAACATGGCCCGCAAGATGGCCGAACGCATCGAGCAGGCCCTGGACTACCCAGGGCAGATCCGCGTGACCATCATCCGGGAGACTCGCGCCATCGAGTACGCGAAGTAGGTGCGAGCCGCGAAGGCGAGAAGTGTTATGGCATGAGGATTCTCTTCATCGGTGATATTGTGGGCCGTCCCGGACGGGAGACGGTAGCTTCGCTCCTGCCCGACCTGAGGGCGGAGCATGACCCTGACTTTGTCATCGCCAACGGCGAGAACGCGGCTGCGGGGCTAGGCCTCACCGAGAAGACTGCCGGGTTCCTCTTTGACTACGGCATTGACTGTCTGACCAGCGGCAATCATATCTGGGCCCAGAAGGAAGCGCTCGACTACCTCAGCCGCGAACCAAGGGTGCTGCGCCCGGCGAACTACCCCCCGGGCACTCCGGGCGCGGGCTTCGGCGTATACTCCACCGGCAGCGGACAGCGTCTAGCAGTCATCAATCTCATGGGGCGGGTCTTTATGGATCCCATGGACGATCCCTTTCGCACAGCTGACCAGGTGCTGAAGGAGCTGGGGGAGGTGGACGCGATTCTGGTGGACTTTCACGCCGAGGCCACCTCGGAGAAAGCCGCTCTGGGCCGGTATCTGGACGGCCGGGTTACCGCTGTCATCGGCACCCACACTCACGTTCCCACCGCTGATGAGACGGTCTTCCCGGGCGGCACGGCCTTTATCACCGATGCCGGTATGGTGGGCCCGGAGGAGTCCATCATCGGTGTTGAGATCCCCATCAGCCTGCATCGTTTCCTCACCGGCATACCCATGCGCTTCCAGGTCCCCAACCGGGGGCCTTGCATCTTCTCCGCAGTGATGATAGAATCCACACGGCCGCAAGGCCTGGCAGAGTCCATTAGACGCTTATACTTGCACTATCCACCGGAGTAGAGATGGACACCGAGCATCCGCAGGACGAAACGCCACATTCGGCAGACTATATCATGGTCCACGCGTCCCAGGGGGGGAGGGCGGTTAACGTCCTGCGTATCGGGGCGCGTTCGGACCCCAACAAGGTGGCGGGAGCGCTGGCGGGCACCATCCGCGAACAGGGCCGCGCGGAGATGCAGACCATCGGGGCCGGCGCGCTGAATCAGGCCATCAAGTCCATCGCGATTGCACGGGGCTTCCTGGCGCCTTCAGGGGTGGACCTGGTATGCTACCCCGCCTTTGTGGACGTGGAGGTAGATGGCAACGAGCGCACGGCGATCCGCCTGTTCGTGGAGCCCAAGGGGCACTAAGAGCCTAGCCCCGCTCAATCTTTGCCCTGCTTCTTTACTGAGCTAGATGTCTCGCTCAGGAAGCGTCCAATCCCACCTGCGACTTGCGGTACGGTATCCCCTTAGCGTCCAGCCCACGCTGAATCTCTTCGGCCTGCACCTCGTCGGGGAAGCAGCCCTGGCTCACCGCTAGAGTGGCGGCCATACCCGCCGCCTGGCCGGTAGCCACCGCTGCCGGAATGACGCGCGTCGCGTGCCAGGCATCTCCGCTGGAAGACATGCAACGTCCAGCAGTAAGCAGCCCCCGCACCTTCTGCGCCACCAGCGCGCCGTAGGGCACCTCCCACACCTTGCCGGCCTGCCGCCAGTCAGCAACCAGCGCCACGGATTCCTCCCACACTCGCGTGTGATCACCGGTCTGCATGGTAGCCTGGCCGACGATGCGGCGGGTGGTGCGAAACTGCGCTTGGCTTGGCACCATCAGCGGGTACAGGTTCTGCTGGGCCGTTTCTCCCCCCTGCGCGTGCAACTCAGCGTAGTGTTTCCGCATGACACGTCGGCCCTCGATCACAAACCGGGTCACATCCTGCGCGTCCAGCCCCGTCCACGGTTCGTTCGCCTCGGGGTCCTCGGGGAGGCGTCCCCAGCTCCCGGTGAAGACGCGCAACAGCGGTGAGCCGTCCTCCTCCTCCACCGCCCGCCGGGCGGCGGCCAGCGAGACTTCCAGCGCCCAGATGGCCATGACGTTGGTGCCCCTCTCGCAGGGAGCGCCGGCCCGGTGGGCCAGCTCGGCGTCGCCGGTCGCGTCGAGGACGCAGGGGGCTTCCAGGCGCTCTCGTCCGTGCTTGGTCTCCACCTCCACACCGGCGATCCGCTCGCCGTCCATGATCGGCAGGCAGGCGAGCGTGTCGTACCACGGCTCCACTGCCGCTTCCTCCAATGCCTCATCCAACGCCAGCACAAAGGAGGCCGGTGAGAAACGTGCCTGGTAGCGGGCCTTACCGTCCCGGCCCTGCCGCCAGTCGGGGACGCTGCCGGGTCCATATTTCAGGCTCAGGTGCAGCAACTCCTCGGCCAGACCAAACTGCACCTGCCGACCATGGCCATCACACAGGGGCAGATAGACGTAGATCAGTCCGCTGGTGGCGAGGCCTCCGGGCAGGATAGTCTTCTCCACCAACCCCACGCGCAGACCCGCGCGTCCGGCCTCCAACGCCGCCGCTACGCCGGCTACCCCGGCGCCGCAAATCAACAGGTCATAGGTCTGGTTTGCGCTCTTCATGGGCCTGGAATTCACCCGGCCACCTCGTGATTCCTTCCTTTCTGCGTTCGCTCAGTCGATCGCACACTATCCCGACACTTGTCCATCTTGACTTGCACGGCGGCTTGAGGGTATACTTTTGGTTGGCTGTCCCGGACTGTTACGTACCCGGTGCCGCAAGTTGTGGCGGCTGTAAAGGTGGCAACCCCATGATTGCCAGACGCACGATATACATAGCCTCCCTCGTAGCCATCGCCGCGTTTCTGGCGTTGTTCATTTTCCTGTCTGCTCTCTCGGCACAGCCCCCTGGGGAGGGTCCCCCGGGTGCGCCGGGTGGGCCAGGAGGAGGCGGGGGTGGCGGGGGTCTAAGCTATTCCGAGACCCACGCGGACGCCTTGTTGGAGAAGACGTACTCCGAGTACCTTGCCGAACACGGCCTTCCCACCCAGCCGGTTCCCCAGGCTTTGCTGGTGGATGACAAGGGCGAGCCCGTCACGCGTACGGATTCCGCCTGGCACCAGCTGGAGAAGCTCTACTCCCGCGACGCGGAGGCCGAGGCCAAGCCCTCTGAAGTTCCCGGCCGGGTTGGCAAGGTCCTGCTCCGCGACATGCAGACTCAGTTGGCGGTCATCAAGAAGGAAAATGTCGCCATGATCCGGGCGGCAGGCGCCGCCGCTGGCGGGTTCACCTTCAAGGTCGGGTACCCCAAGTATGAGCCCGCTGGCGTCACCTCCGCCGGCGCCACGCTGCGCATCGGGCTCATCATGCGCGTCAACAAGTCTCTGTCGCAGAACTACGGCGCCACCGTCTACCGGCTGTTGAAGCCCTATGACAACTACGGAGCCGATCGCGTTCCCTTCACCTTTGTCACCTACCAGGGCGGCTACTATCGACCCCAGACCTTCATGCTCCATCCCACCTCGGTGGCGATCTGGAATTCCATCTGGGCCACCCCCACCGTGGTCTTGGTGCTCAAGGATGTCAATGGCAATCTCATCGCATCCGGTAGCCAGTCTGCCGGTTTCACTGGTAATATCCCCACTCTGATTGCCTACCCGCCTGAGATTCGCCGCACCCCGGCCTTCGCCTACCTGATGCCGGAGGACGACAAGACCTTCGGTGGCGGGAAGATGAACCTGGATTACACCCGGGGCTGGTACTACGAGTTTACCTTCTCACTCAGCCTGGAGAATTTGGCCCGGATGGATCGCGCGTCGGCGGGGATCGTCATGCCGCCGTCCCAGATTATGCTGGATGCGGTGTCCCAGGCGAAGACCTATGAGGAGATCCTCCCCGCGCTTCAACCCCGGCTCACAGCCTGGGTCAATGAACAGGTGCAGGCCTTTGGCATGCCCAAGCCCAAGCCAGGCGCCGCTCCTCCACCCCCTGTGGCGGGGCAGGAGATGCCTGTCGTGGGTGCCGGGGCGCCTCCCGGGGGAGTCCAGCAGCTAGTGCCCGGTGGTGCCGGAGCGGGCTATGCTCTGCCGCCCCCAGTCACCGCCGGCGCGGGTGTGCCGTTGTAGAGACGAGAATCACCTGAAGGCAGAACGGCGGGGATCAGTCCCCGCCGTCTTTGTTTCTGCATCGTCATGTTAGCCGCCGCTACTCTCCCTCGTATCCCATCTCTCTCCAGACCTTCCGCGCGGCCGCAATCTGCTCCGGAGTTGGTTCGTAGAGGCCCTCGATGCTAGGCGGCGGCTGACCCGGGCCTGCGTCCTCCGGGTAGGGCGACCACTGGTCGTTCTCGTACGGCGTTCGCATCGCCTCGTCGCTGAAGTCTGGGATGGAGTAGCTCGCGCCGTTGTTCAGCGCCGAGCGCCAGGCCTGGGGCCCTACCATGGACATTGCCAGCCCCCGGTAGACATTCATCCACGGCTGCTGCCCGGTCCGGATCGCCTCGGCGAAAAAGTGAGCTATGAAGAAGTCTCCGCCGCCATGTCCCGCTCGGGCTGCCAGTTCCCTGGCGAGGGGGAACTCCGGCTCATAGATCTTCTCGTGTACTTGGCCCTCCTCCATGTCCCAGCGCTCATGCACCACCCGCACGCAGCCGTGCCGCCCATACTCCCGGCAGTTCTCCATCAGCCCGTGTGTACCGTGGAAGCGGTACCAGTTCCCCTCGCCCTGCAGCCCAATTCCGTTGACCGTAGCCAGCGCTCCGTTGTCCATCCGGCACACGATTACCGCCGCCATGTCCTGACGGCGCGTGGTCATGCGCTGCCGGCGGAAGTCTTTGGGGT
>JAAYIR010000002.1 GCA_012523355.1 candidate division WS1 bacterium | reverse complement strand
CGCACTGCGAAATCCGGACGCGGGCCGCTGATCCGCAACCGGTAGGCATACTCGCTCCCGCCGTGTTGGCTCGTATCAGACAACTGCACGTAGTAGGTGCCCGCGGCCGGCAGGCGAAAACGCAGGTAGGAGTCAGCGTGGTGAGTGATCAAGGCCGCTTCCTGGTCTGGGTGGTCATCATTCCAGGCCAGCGGCTTCCCCGAGGCGTTCATCAGCCGCAGGAGGGAATCCAGGGGCGAGTCTAGCCGGCGGGCCATGACCTCCGCCACTAGCTCCTCGCCTGCTCGGCCCTCGAGCCGAAAGACGTCCACGTCGCCTGGCTTCTCGATACGGCCATTGATGATGAGTGGCAGGGTTACGCGCTGCGCCGCGGCCCGCGTACCGTTAGGCTCCACCTCCGTGGCCTCCGGCAGCGTGTCCACAGCGTAGGGGAGCGGATTAGCGGGTGCCTCGGGCCAGTCCCATACCGCCTGGCGAACCGCAGGTCCGCCGGGTGTCGTATCTAGCTGCATCTGTGGGAAGAGCAGATTCCATCCCGTCAGCGTGACCGGAGTTGCGTTGCCCTCGCGGCCCCCCAGGGGGAACAGGTGCGTCACGAAAGGCTGTTCGCCGACGTGGACGCGGTATACGAAGTCTTCTCGCCCTCGGTAGATGGAGTCTGCTATCTCCAGCACGTACTCGCCGTCGCTCGGCACCTCGTACAGTACTACCGGGTCGGGATGGAAGCGGTAATCATCCTGGTAGGCGACTTCCTGGTTTTCGGGGCCGAAGAGAGCCGCAGTGGGCTGAAACCAGCCCGGGACCGCGTCGGCCAGATAGGGGATAAGGTGCCGGGCCTGAACCTGAATCACCATTTTCTGCCCTTGCCTCAGCTTCAGGCGGAAGGTGTCCTGGTCGCCTGGCATGATCTGTCCGTTCAGGGTCAGGGGCGGCTCAAGTGCTGCCGTGGGCTTGTCAGTCCGGCTGTTCGGCTCGTGTTCCCAGACCTCCAGCGTCCTGCCGACCTCGAAGACCAGTGGATTGCTCAGTCCAGTGCGCGTGATTAGACGTAGGTCACGGTCTCCTGGAGGAGCGTCGGCGTCAATTGTGACCTCCAGGATCACCGTCTCTCCGATCGCCACCTTGTTCTGAACGCGGCTGCGCGGATCCAGGTTGGCCTGCAGCATTGTCCGGATCTGTTCCACACTCCACAGGCTCAACTTGTCGAGGTTAGCAAGCAGGGGCGGCGGCTCAGGCCGCGGTGCGGGGGCCGGGGGGGCCGGAGCATCGCCGGGTTGGGCCGGGGTAGCCGGTGCTGCAGGTGTGGTGGGGGCCGGGGCGGGCGTCGCAGCTTTGAGTGGCGGCGGCAGTGGCCCTCCGGTCAGTTGAGCAATCCGCGTGAGTATCCGGTGACGGAACTCCGGGAGTCTGTCGAACCTGATGGACCGGTATGGAGGCAGATAGTCCACCACACTGGCGCGCACTCCCGACCCGGACACGAAGACCCCGCGCGTGGTTGCCAGGTACTGGCCTCCGACGGTGATCTGGAAGGTCGTGCCTTGCCGTCCGCCCGCCGGGTAGCCATAACCGATATACGGCTCGCGCTGACCGCGCAAAGCCTGTGCCTGGGCCGCCCCGGCGATCAGCGCTAACACCAGTATTGACACCACAGCCTTGTTCATGTTCCTCCGCCTACATTATCTCGCTCAGCCGGCCCTTGCCTGGCCCGGTCTCCATCGGGGGCGCCACCTGGACCTCCAGGCCCTTGGGGTTCGGCAGGGGGCTGTTGGGGTCTATGCCCAGGAGCTCGTAGATGCTCCCGATCAGGTCCTGTACCTTGACCGGGCGCTCCACCACGTTCTCACCCCGTGCATCCGAGGCCCCCACCACGCGCCCGCCCTGGAAGCCGCCCCCCGCCACCAGCACCGAGAAGCAGCGCCCATAGTGACCGCGCCCGCCGTTCCAGGGCTGCTCCCAGTACACCTTGGGCGTGCGCCCAAACTCCCCCCGGCACCAGACAATGGTGGTATCCAGCAGCTTGCGGTCGGAGAGGTCCTGCAACAGGGCTGCCAGAGCCTGGTCCAGCTCTGGGAGCTTGCGCCGCATGGCCTCGAAGTGCTGCTTGTGGGTATCCCAGCCACCGTTATTGATGGTGACATAGGGCACACCCAGCTCGACCAGCCGCCGCGCCACCAGGCAGGACTGTCCGAGGCTGTTACGTCCGTATTTGTCACGCATCTCCGCGGGTTCCTGCGAGAGGTCAAAGATCTTCCCTGCATCTCCCAGAATCAGCTCATAGGCCTTGCTCTCGGCGTTATCCATCTCCGCAAGGCGAGGATTGTTGGGCATCGCCCGACCCAACAGGTCCAGCGCCCGTAGCAGGTCACGGCGGTCACGTTGGCGCTGGTCCGTAATCTTGGCTGCCACGATGCCTTCCACTGCGAAACGCTCTGCGTTCGGATCTCCACCCGTGACGAACGGTTCATACTTGAGACCCAGGAATCCCGCGGGAGAGAACCGGCCCAGGGACTGGGTGAGCACCACATAGGGCGGGATGGGGTTCTGGTAGCCGTGGTCATAGCCTTTAAACATGCCCACTACGGCCCCCACGCAGGGCCAGACCAGGCCGTCGCCCACCGGGTGCCCGGTCTGCATCATATAAGCCGCCGTCTCATGCGAGTCCGTGCCCACGGTCATGCTGCGGATCAGCGAGTATTTGTCGGCCTGCTGGGCCAGCAAGGGCAGCAGTTCGCCGATCTGTATCCCCGATACGTTGGTGGGGATGACGCTTTTTAGCGGTCCGGTGTAGTCATAGCCGGCGTCGGGCTTGGGGTCAAAAGTGTCTGTGTGCGGAGGACCGCCGGCCAGCCAGAGCTCAATCACCGCCTTGGCGCGAGCCGGGGGCGCTCCTCCGGCTTCGCCCCAGGCCGCCGCGCCAGCCAGTGTGGCCACCAGGCAGGCCGTGCCCATCACTCCCATGAACCCTCTGACCTTTGAGAACCTTGGCATCTCTCTCACCTCAATGCCGATACAGGAACTCCTTGCTGTTGATGAGTGCCCAGGCCAGGTCTTGCAGCGCTGTGCCAGGGTTGTTGGCCTGGGTGAAGTAGCTCTGCGCGGCGGTCAGCTCTGAGTCGGTCGGATGGCGCGAGAGCACCGCCGCATAGGTCAGGATGATGGCCTTGTTCACATCTTTGCGCGCCTGAGCGACCACCGCTCGCAGCACCGGGCTCACCTCCAGGCGTCGCTGGACGTCGGTGGAGTTGAGCAGGAACAACTTCTGAGCGTCAGTGATCTGGTTGTTGCGCTCCGACTCCAGCCCTGTATCGCGGGCCGGGCGGCCAAAGACCTCCAGAAAGCGGCTGCTGATGCTGCCGTCCGCCAGGGTGATGGTACGCCGGCTGCGCGGTACGTAAGTATATGGCTCGGGGATGATGCTGGAGTATTCTGTCCCGTAACCCCCCAGGTAGGCCAAGGCGTCGAACAGAACCTCAGCGTCCAGGCGTCGCACCGGGTAGTAGGCGAACAGCGCCTCTGCCTGCTGGTCCTGGCTCCGTGGAACACAGGACTGCTGGTAGGTGCGGCTGTTGAGGATCAACCGGTATAGGTGCCGCAGGTCGTAGTGTGAGTTGACAAGTTCCTTCTGGAGGTAGGCGAGAAGCTCGGGGTTGCTGGGCGGATTGTCAGAGCGGATGTCGTCCGGCTCGTGGATGATGCCACGGCCCAGGAACCATGACCATACCCGGTTGGTGATGGCCCGGGCGAACCACTGATTGTTCGGCGCCAGCAGCCAGTCAGTAAAGACCACGCGAGGGTCCTGGTCCGGAGGAATCCGCGCCGTCGTGCCGTCGGGGAAGGTGACCGCCAGCGGCTCGGCGGCCGTGGGGTCGCAATACACGATCTCCTCTTTCCACTCACCGGTCTTCTTGTAGGCGACTCGCGAGAAAAAGACAGCCAGCTGCGCTTGCTGGTCCGGGGGCCATCTATCCAGGCGTGTGCCCATGAAGGTCAGCGTCACCGCTGCGGCAAGACCCGGTGGCTTTCGGTCCTGGACCGCTCGGTAGAAGTTGACTGTCGGCACCCGGAAGTTGCTGCCACTGGAGGTCAGTAGCGCCCGCGCGAACTGGTCATAGGGCATGTTCTGGTCCAGGGCGTCGCGCACCCAGCGGTGGTAGGCCTGTACAGCGTTGGGCCACAGGTTGATCGGGAACTCAGATTTGACGCGCAGCAGGTCGCACCATTTCAGCGACCAGTAGTCAGCGAATTCCTCGCGCTGGAAGAGATTCTCGATCAAGGCCGCGCGCTTGTCGGCCCGCTGATCTGCCAGGAATCCCTGGACCTCGCGGAGCGTGGGCAAGGTCCCGATCATGTCCAGGTACACCCGGCGGAGGAAGACCGCGTCGGAGCAGGGCGCGGCTGGCTGCAGGCCCTGGGCCTGTAGGGCCGCGAGTACCAGCTCATCCAACCGGGTGGCGGGGACGGCGGGCTGGTCAGCCTCCAGGGGCTCGAGGGCCGAGGCCTCAATGACGGTGGCGGTCAAAAGGGCGATGAGGGTCGCCAGAAGCAATCGTCGCATAGTGTGCTTCCTCCGCCGTATTGTGGTGCGTCGTCGACGTGCCCTAGTCCGACACTCTTAACGGCGACTAGGACGTTTTCACAACTGAGCTGATTCCCTCCGGCAGGCCTTGAGATCCCAGTGTGCCACTGGAACGTACTGATGGTTGTAGGCACGAACGGCAGCACCGGATTTCAAGTCTGCGATCCGCGCCTGGGCTTCTCGAACACCACCCGGTGTGCGCGCTTCTGCCAGAACTACGATGTCAGTGAACGCAGGTATCCAGCAGATTGAGCCGGACACACAACTTCTGACGGAGGCGGCCAATTCGATCATGCACGTGGCCCGGCCTTGATTGTCGAAATCTTGTGAATCCGCGCCAGGTGATGCACATATTCCTCGGGGCCGCCGAAGGCGACCGCCGCGGCCCTGAGTCCTGTCAACTGGACCTCACTCTACACTTGGGGTCTGGTCGCCGCCTGAGAAGGTCCTCGGTCCACTCGCGTCCAAATGCTTCTTTTGTATAACCGTCTTCTTCATCTTCAGCGCCGCGCGCGAACCGGAGGCGACTTCATGACATATGCTGCCCCGACAAACCGTTCCCCGCGTTCGCTACTCTCTTCCGCTGCCATGGTGGCGTCAATGCTGCGAGAGCGCGCGATCCCGTTTCGCTCGCGCGCCCGGATCGCGCAGCGCCGTGACCACCGGGTACGCGAGGTCGTTCGGCTGGCCTGGGAGACTGTTCCTTTCTATCGCGCCCACCTGGAGCGGGGGGCGTGGCGCCCGAGCAGATCCGCGGCGCCGACTATCTGCATCTTATCCCCCCGATCAGTCACGTGGAGCTGCGGGCAGATCCCGAGGCGTTTCTCTCCCACCGCTTTCAACCCCGCGAATGCCACCACATCTCGACCAGCGGGCGGTCCGGCCGTCCGAAGCTGGTCTATCACGACCCGCAGTCGCTCTTGATGAATGTCTCCTGGAGCGAACGTCATGAACAGGTATTGGGCCATTTCACCCACCGTCGAATCGGCCGCCGCCTGCTCACCATGAACGTGGAGGCCTCTGTCGCCTCCCACGTCCATGCCTATTACCGCCGCCGCCTGCGTCTCCTCCGTCGGCTCGGGCCGCGCCGCGAATGGATAAATGTCAGCGCTCCTTTCGAGCAGCAGGTGGAGCTGCTCAACCGCTTTCAGCCGGAGCTGATCATCAGCTACGGTACCTTCATGGGCGATTTCTTTGCCCAGATCCACCGGCGCGGCCTTCACGTCCACCGCCCCGAGCTGATCTCCCTGGGCGGCGAAGGCATCTTGCCTGAACACCGGCGGCTCATCGAGGAGGACTTCGGCATCCCGATCGTCATGACCTACCAATCCGGCGAGTCGCTGAAGATCGGGTTCGAGTGCGAGGAGCGCCGGTACTATCATCTGCATGAGGATCTGTGTCACGTGCGGGTGCTCGATGAAGACGGCCGCGAGGTCCCCGATGGCGAGGTGGGCCGGGTGCATATCACCAACCTGGTCAACCGGGCGACGGTGTTGATCAACTACGATCAGGGCGACCTAGGACGACTCTTGCCGGTTGAGCGGTGCCCCTGCGGGCGTAATCTGCGCCGGCTTGAACTGGTTGAGGGCCGCCGCTGGCCGATGCTTCATACCTTTGACGGGCGGGCTCTGCATTTCGTCGATGCGATTGAGCCCCTCCAACGCGAGGGCTGGATAGACCGCGCCCAGGTCGTGGTTGAGCGCCCGGATCTCTGGCGCATTCTGTTCATCTCCACCGAAGGCGATCGTGTCCCCGACTGGCGCGAGCAGGCCCGGGCCCGAGTTGCCGCCGTTGCCGGAC
The DNA here is from genome assembly GCA_012523355.1 of candidate division WS1 bacterium. Lineage (GTDB taxonomy): Bacteria > Armatimonadota > Zipacnadia > Zipacnadales > Zipacnadaceae > Zipacnadum. The sequence goes on along the minus strand of JAAYIR010000002.1, from coordinate 907 downwards.
CCGGCATCGCGATCGAGCTTGAGCCTGTTGAGCGGCTGGAGCTGACCGACACGGGGAAATTCACGCCGGTGCTGGTTCGTTGCCCGGGCCATCCGCCTTACGTCTAATTGCCCCGGGGCGCCCACGTGGTATCAGAATCTAATATGCGGAACTTTATCCTCAACTTCACCCCTACCGGCATGGTGCCAACACGCGCCATGACCCCGCACGCGCCGTTGACCGCTGACGAGATTGTGGAGCAGGTCCTGCACTGCGCCGAGCTGGGCGCGGCCATGATCCACCTGCACGCACGCGATGCCAACGGGCAGCCAACGTATGAGAAGGAAGTCTACGCCCGTATCATCGGCGGGATCCGCGAGCAGCGCGAGGACCTGGTGCTGTGCGTCTCCACCAGCGGCCGCACCCACACCGAATTCTGGCAGCGCTCGCAGGTACTTGAACTGGACGGCGATCTCAAGCCTGATTTCGCGAGCCTCACCCTCAGCTCGCTGAACTTCGCGCGAGAGGCCAGCATGAACGCCCCTGACCTGGTGCGCGATCTCGCTGCGAAGATGCTGGAACGCGGCATTCGACCCGAACTCGAGTGTTTTGAGGTGGGCATGATCAATGTAGCGCGCTACCTGATCGACCGCGAACTGGTGCGCCCGCCTTTCTACTTCAATCTTATTCTCGGCAACCTCTCCGGCGCGCAGGCCCATCCTCTGTCTCTGGGCGCGATGACCAGTGAATTGCCCGCGGGCGCAACCTTGTCGGTTGGCGGTCTCGGCGCGGCGCAGTTGCCGGCCACGGCCATGGCGCTGGCCGCCGGCGGGGGCGTGCGCGTCGGGCTGGAAGACAACCTCTGGCTTGACGAGGCTCGGAGCGAACTCGCCACCAATGCCGCGCTGGTCGAGCGTACCGTCGCCCT
>JAAYIR010000344.1 GCA_012523355.1 candidate division WS1 bacterium | reverse complement strand
TAGCTCCCGCATCACTGCTGGCAGGTCGGTCATACCCTCGCCGAACTGCAGAGCCTCCGCATCGGTCCCGGAACTATCGGCCAGATGCAAGTGCGCGATGAGAGGCCGCACCACGCGAATAAAATCGAGAATCTCGCGATCCACGTGATTGCAGTAGAGCTGGGCGTGAGAAAGATCGAAGCAGATGCGCAGCCCCCGAGGCCGGATGAACTCCGCGACCTCCTCCGGCTCCACGAAGACGTTGTGATACCACTGCCCTCCAAAATACCAGGGGAAAGGCGGCATGTTCTCGAGGAGGATCTCCACCCCTGCCTCCCGGGTCAGTTCCTCCATGGAGTCGCTTAGCCGCCCCAGCAGCTCTCCCGGATTGGCCTGCGGTTCCTCATAGCTCATGCCGCCGGGATGAAGAATCACTAGAACCGGTCCCTCTTGCCGGGGGAAGCACGCCTCGCGCAACTGGCAAGCAGTCTCCAGCGTACGTCGGACGACGCCCAGGCTCTCCTGCCGCGTTGGTTCGTCCACAGAACAGAGGTCAAGCAACTTACCGTGGTAGTACTCCGGTGTGTGGACGGTCATCTGTGTGTCAAACTTTACAGCAGGGAACTCGCCCTGGTCCAGGTCCATATCGGTCAGGTGGAACTCCAACAAATCCGGTCCCCAGGCTGCGCCTTCCGCCGCATCACGGTAGCGCGCGACACAGCCCCAAGGCCACGGAAAGCCTTCCGTCACCGCGGTAGGGCGCAAATCCGTGAAGTCTGACTCACGGAACTGCTCCCCGGCCTGAACATCACGCGGCAGTTTGTTGCCCAGAACTTCCCGATAACGCTGGGGGCTGACGCCGCTTCCCGGCCCCAGGGTCTGGAGCATCTCGCGGGTAAGGACCTCCCCGGCTCGCAGGTCACGGGCCGCCGCCAGGCTCTTGCGCAGGGCGTGGCGGTTGATTACCTCACCCCGTGAGAGTCCCGCACTGCTCCGCCCTAACGCCGCTTCCAGGTTGCGGATGTCCCGCACCTGCTTGATCAGTCCTTGGGGCTCCAGACTGGCGGCGTGATCCGGCCCAGGCAGCGTGCGGTCGAGAGTGAGGTGCCGCTCAACGATACACGCGCCCATGGCGACCGCCGCCGTGGCGACGGAGATGCCTCGCTCATGCCCGGAATACCCCACGGGCACGCCGAAGCCGCGCAGCCGATCCATACGCCGCAGATGCACGTCCGGGAAAGCTGCGGGGTAGCTGGACTGGCAGTGCAGCAAAGCAAACTCCACCCCACTCTCCTTCAGCAGCTCCACCGCGTGCTCCACCTCCGCCCAGGTGGACATGCCGGTAGAGACGATTAGGGGTAATCCCAGCGCCACCAGGTGTTCCAGCAGCAGGTCGTTGGTCAGGTCCGCACTGGCGACCTTCAGTGCTTGCAGCTCCAGTTCCGCCAAATAGTCGCCCGTGGCCTGATCCCAGGCGGTACACAGGAACTCCAGGCCCTGGTCCCGAGCGTAGTCCTTCAGGCGGCGGAAGTCAGTGTCCGCCAGCTCGGCCTGCTGGATGAAGGGAATGACAAATTGTAGTTCCTTGTCGCCATTGGCCAGGTTCTCCAGCGTGGCTTCCGAGAACTGGGCGCGGAGGTCGCGCTTCTGGAACTTCACGGCATCCGCTCCCGCCTGGGCCGCAACCTCAATTAGCTGCCGGGCCATTTCCGGGTTGCCGTTATGGTTGATACCGATCTCGGCGATGAAGTAGACCTTCTCACCTTCGCCGATAAGCCGGTCGCCTATCTTGAGCTTGGGTTTCTCATCTGCCATGTTGCTTCTCTCTCGCTGTAGGGGCGGAGATTCGGCGCAGACGCCGAATTTTCGCCCCTAAAACGACTATTCCAGAACTTCCCGGATGATTTCCTCGGCTCTAGTGGCCAGAGCTTGAGCCTCCGGCTCCGTGTCCGCCTCGGCCATCACGCGGATGATCGGCTCGGTATTGCTGGGGCGCACATGCAGCCAGGACTCATCTGGCCAGGTTATGCGCAGGCCCTCGGTCTCGTCAAGCTGGCCCTCGCCGGCATAGGCCGCGCGCAGAACCAAGTGCACGCGCTGCAGCTTGGCGGCGGGACACTCGATGCGCAACTTGACCATGGCCGAGGGCCGGAAGCTCCCAGCCCACTGCGAGAGCGTCTCCCCACGCGTTGCCAGGCCTTGCAGGATCAGGCACATGCCCCGGTGGGAGTCGCGGCAGTAGTGCAGCCGGGGGTCAATGACGCCCCCGTTGCCCTCGCCGCCGAAGACGGCCCAGGCATGTCCTTCCTGCTCCCAGCGCCGGGCCTGGGCCTGCATCAGGTTGACCACGTTGATCTCGCCGACCTTGGCGCGATACATCGGGCAGCCGTGCCGCCGGCCCACCTCCTCCAGCAGGCGCGAGGCGGACAAATTGGTGACCAGGGGCTGCGGCTCGCGGGCCACCACCACCTCCGCCGCCAGCGGCACCGTGAACTCCTCGCTGAGAGCCTCACCGTGCTCGTCAATCAGCGCCAGGCGGTCGGCGTCGGCGTCCTGGGCAAAGCCCACATCCGCGCCCGTCTCCCGTACCGCGGTCATGAGCTGTCCCAGATGCGCCGGTGTAGGCTGCGGAGGCCGAGCGAAATGTCCGGTGGGCTCGCCGTTCAGCACTACCACCTCGCAACCCAGCGCCTCCAGAAGCTGCGGCGCCAGCACTGTCCCGGCTCCGTTGCAGCAGTCCACCACCACGCGGAAGTGCCGCCGCCGGATGGCCTCCACCTCCGTGTGCTGAAGCAGCAACTGCAAATGGCGCTCAGCTGCCTCCGTGTCCGTGCTGACGGTCCCTAACTCCTCGTTCTCCACCAGGGTAAAATCGCCCTGATGAAAGACGTTGAGCAGCTCCGCAGCCTGGTGGGG
>JAAYIR010000343.1 GCA_012523355.1 candidate division WS1 bacterium | reverse complement strand
TATCCCGAGGTGCCTCCGGCCACTGTCGCCCAGGACCTGGAACGCGTCTCGCAGTTGCTGCACCGCCTCTGGCAGCCCGGGCCAGACTGCCCCTGGTGCGAGCTCGGTCTGCCGCAGCCCGCGCCGTTTTCTGTGCGTGCGCAGGCACCCTACAAGGCGGATGTGGCTTTACACTACCTCTGCAACAACCATTGTGCCCACTGCTATAATGAGCCGGGGCGACGGCAAGCCTCTCTGTCCCTGGAGGACTGGAAGCGAACGCTGAATCGGCTCTGGGATATCGGCGTGCCCTACGTCATCTTCACCGGGGGTGAGCCAACGCTCCACCCACATCTCACGGAGCTGGTGGCACACGCCTCGGCCCTCGGGCAGATCACGGGATTGAACAGCAACGGGCGCCTGCTGGCTGAACCGGAGCTGCCCGCCACATTGCTACAGGCAGGACTCGACCATGTGCAGATAACGCTGCACTCGGACCTGCCCGAGGTGCATGACAATCTCGTGAGCGCACCGGCCTGGGAGGAGACCGTCGCCGGTATCCGCGCTTGTCTGGAGCTCGGCCTGCATACACTCACCAACACGACTCTGCTGGCCGCGAACGCCGGACGGGCGGTGGAAATGGTGGAATTCCTGCACACTCTGGGTCTGCGCACCTTCGCCATGAACGGCATTATTCGCTCCGGGTGCGGGGCTTACTATCCCGGTGGCTTGCGGGAGAGTCAGGTCTTGCCCCTGCTAGAGCGCGTTCAGGAGCGGGCGGCAGAACTCGACATGAAGTTCCTGTGGTATACACCAACCCGCTATTGCCGACTGTCCCCGGTAGAACTCGGCCTGGGACCCAAGGCCTGCAATGCGGCCGAGTACTCGATCTGTGTGGAACCCAACGGGTCGGTACTACCCTGCCAGTCGTACTATGAGCCGGTGGGTAACTTACTGACCGATCTCTGGGAGAACATCTGGAACAGCCCGCTCTTCCTGCGCATCCGCAACCGGCGAGAGCACCCCCGGGAGGCGGACCTACCCAGGCGGTGCGTGGAATGCGAGGAGTTGGAAATCTGCGGCGGAGGCTGTATGCTGGAGCTACACAAGGAGGAGACCAAGCCTTATGCAGTGGGAGACAGACAAGCACAGTGAGGAGTACTACAGTCTGGGCCCGTATGCGGAGGCGGTGCAACGCCGGCTGAGTGCATGGACTGCTGCCGATTTGGCCCGGCGGATGTGGGCCCGAGACGGCACCTTGTGGATTCCAGACCCCCAGGCGGCTGCACAGGACCCTGACCTGGAGAATCGCATGGGCTGGCTGGACCTGCCCACAGAAGGGCTCGCGCAACTTGGCAGTCTCACCGCCTTTGCCGAGGAGATCCAGGCGGCTGGATACACTCACGCAGTAGTGCTGGGGATGGGCGGCAGCTCCTTGGCCCCCGAGGTTTACGCGCAGGTCTTTGGACCCGTAGAGGGGTACCTCAGACTACACGTGCTGGACAGCACGCATCCGGAAGCCGTGCGGAACCTGGCGAAGCGAATTGACCCGTTGCATACACTGTTCATCGTTTCCAGCAAGTCGGGTGGCACAATCGAGACGCTCTCCTTCTTCAAGTACTTCTTCCCCCAGGTTGCGAAGCTGTGCCCCGAGCCGGGACGCAGCTTCGTGGTAATCACCGACCCCGGCTCGAGCCTGGAGAACGCCGCCCGGGAGCAGGCTTTTCGCCAAGTCTTTCCGGGGCTGCCCTCCGTGGGAGGCCGGTACTCCGCGCTCAGCAACTTTGGCCTGGTGCCGGCTGTCCTGCTCGGGGTACCACTCGAGCAGCTCCTGGAACGCGCGGAGGCCATGGCCAGGCGTTGCGGACCCGAAGTCCCGGTGGCGAAGAATCCCGCACTGGTGCTGGGCGCAGCCTGGGGTGAGTTAGGCCGCGCGGGTCGCGATAAGATAACCCTGTTGCTCTCGCCGGCTCTGCTCCCCTTCAGCAGTTGGGCGGAGCAACTGATTGCCGAAAGCACAGGCAAGAACGGAAGGGGACTGATCCCCGTCCCGGAAAACACACCAGCGGGGCCAGAGGCCTATGGAGAGGATAGACTGTTCGTCTCTCTGCGG
>JAAYIR010000010.1 GCA_012523355.1 candidate division WS1 bacterium | reverse complement strand
CGTTCGGTGGGGCGGCAAGCAGCCAGGCGCAAGGCAAAGAAGGCCAGCAGTAGGGCCACGGAATCGCCAAAATTGTGCCCCGCGTCTCCCAGCAGGGCCAGACTCCCGGTCAAGAGTCCGCCGACGACCTGAGCGCCGGTGATGCCAAAGTTGATGAGGGCCGACAGGAGCAAGCGGAAGCGCTTGGTGGCATCCAGAGTGAGTTCTTCAGCGTGATTGTGGGACATAGACGATGATCGGAGATCCCCACCCGACGGAAGCTGGTGGACAGCCATGACTCCTGTCTCAGGCCCTGGGGTTTGCCAGGGAAACCAGATCCTCTCTCACAGACTGCGGGTGCGGCGTCCTCGGGATTCTATCGCGCCAGGGACGCCACTAACGCCCGCGACACCGCCTCAGCCTGCCCCGCCCGTCGCGCGGGCGTGGTCCCCCTGCCAAGGAGGCTCTGGTTTATCACACCGGGTGCAACTTGCCACCCTGCGTACAAAGCTCCGGAGGGGCCTGCGGCATGCCCGCAATCTAACAGACGCCCAGCTGGGGTCTCTTGGATGAGTCTGATGTGATACTGCTCGATGGCTCTTCCATGCCTGGCAAGGATGCCAAAGACAGTCTGCTCTTCACCGTCCGCTCTGCGGATTCCTTCCGACAGGGAGGGATGAAGGTCAGGGTTATCGGCTGTGCCTGTGACGCTCCCCAGTGACTGGAGTGTGGGAGCGGCTGATTGATGGGCCTGACAGCAGGCTCACTTCGCCGGTCAGTGTCAATGCCGCGACTCACGGTTTGTCGCATACAGTGCCCAACTCGTAGGATATGCAGCTCATGCCCGGAACCAGTGCCACCGGGCGAGGCCGGCTTGATCCACCACCGGTAATGTTTCGACCCAGTGCACGAGTGGGCCGTGGTGGTGGATGAGTCGAATCGGTCGGTGGCGTTCACGTTGCCCGATTACGCAGATGCTGCGTTGCGTAGCCAGACAAGCCTGAGGGAGTGAGCAGGTACCCGGCGGAAAGGTGTGGAACTGCCCCGCGGCAGGAGGCGTTCGTACACATAGCCTAGTGATTAGTGAGGAGAGAAATCGTGAGACATAGACGATGCATGATGACAGCGGCCGTGTGCGTGGCAGGCATTCTGATGCTAGGAGGCGCAGCCATGGCTGAGGGACTGACGCTGGTCCAGGATGGACAGGCCAGCAGCGTGATTATCTTACCTGTCCGCGCCACTATCTCGGCGCAACTGGGCGCCCAGGAGCTGCAGTGGCACGTGCAACAGATGACGGGAGCGGAGATACCGATAATTGACGAGGCCACACCCTTCCCCGCGGGGCAGGTGCGGCTGTTCATCGGCGCCACCAGGATGGCCGACCGGATGGGGCTGGGCCAGGAGCAGTTTGCCCTGCAGGAGCACGCGATCCAGTTCCTGCCCAACGGGATCGTCTTTGTGGGCAAGGACCAGGAAGACTATCGCAGCCTGAACTACAACGTGGAAGAACCGGCCAAGATGGCGAACTTGCCGGACCTGTATGACGAGCGGGGGACTGCAGACGCAGTCTACGATTTCCTGGAGCAGGCTTGCGGTGTACGCTGGCTGTACGCCAGCCAGACCGGAAACGTCCTCCCGCAGCAAGCGACACTAACCGTCCCTGCGCGCGATATGAGATTCAAAGCCTCCCTGGAGTTCCGCGGAGTGGACCGGGTGCTGTACAGCCCCGAGATTTGCATGTGGAAGAACGGCACGCCGGAGAACGCCGAGTGGTGGGAGGCGGCCTGGCCGGG
>JAAYIR010000342.1 GCA_012523355.1 candidate division WS1 bacterium | reverse complement strand
TAGTTGACGGTCCGCTGGCCCAGGCCTTTCTCCTCCAGGTGGTCGGCGATGGCCTCCTTGAACTGCTCCGAGGTCATGCCATCGTATGAGGCGGAGTTGACCATGAGGCCGGGCTCTAGGTAGGCCTGAGGTAGGACGGGCGTCTCGCCCGTCGTTGCCTCGGCGCCCTCAGGCGGCACGATCACCACCTTCACCGGAATGTCATACTTGTGGGCAAACTCCAGGTCCCTCTGGTCATGCGCGGGCACAGCCATGACGGCGCCGGTGCCGTACTCCATGAGGACGTAGTTGGTGACCCAGATGGGTACGCGTTCTCCAGTCAGGGGATGCCGGCAGTAGGCGCCAATGAACATCCCCTTCTTCTCCACGGCTGCCGCCTCGCGGTCCAGCGCAGACTCCAGCAGGACCTGCTTGACGAACTCCGCCACCGGTTGCTCATATTCGGTCCCGCGCGTCAACTCCTCGACCAGGGGGTGTTCAGCCGCGAGCGCCATGAAGGTAATTCCATATATCGTGTCAATACGGGTCGTGAAGACCTCAATATGGTCCTCGCGGCCCTCCAGCTGCAGGCTAAAGCTGACGCCTTGGCTGCGGCCAATCCAGTTCTCCTGCATGACCCGCACGCGTTCGGGCCACTTGTCGAGCAGGCTCAGGTCCTCGAGCAGGCGGTCGGCATACTTGGTGATGGCAAAGAACCACTGTCCTGGCACTCGGCGGACTTCCACCGGTGTCCCGCAGCGTTCGCAGACCGCGCCTTCCAGTTCTTCGCGCGCCAGGACAGTGTGGCACTGGGAGCACCAGTTGACGGAGGCCTCGCCGCGGTAGGCCAGCCCGGCATCATAGAGCTGCAGGAACAGCCACTGCGTCCACTTGTAGTAGTCCGGGGAGGAGGCGTTGATCTCGCGGCTCCAGTCGAAGCTGATGCCCAAGGCGTCGAAGGTGGTCTTCATCCGGGCCACGCAGTCGGCGGTCCAGGGCGCCGGGTGGACCTGGCGCTGAATGGCGGCATTCTCGGCGGGCAGACCGAAGGCATCCCAGCCCATGGGGTGCATGACGTTATACCCGCGCATGTGCAGGTGCCGGGCAATCACGTCGCCGATCACGTAGTTGCGCGAGTGGCCCATGTGCAGGTCGCCGGAGGGGTACGGGAACATGTCCAGGTAGTAGAACTTGGGCCTGGCGCCCGAGTCGGTACCTTGGCTGCCCTCCCCGGGATTCTCCGCCCTGAACAGTACTTTTTCTTTCCAGTAGGCCTGCCACTTGGGCTCGAGGGTGTGGAAATCATAGCGATCAATCTGTCGTTCTGGCACGGTGGAACTCCTCCCGGAAGTCGGTAATACTCGGCAAAGTCTAACACATCGGAGGGGAGGAAGGAAGGGAGAGGGGGCCGTTTGACAGGGCCAAACGTGGCATGTATGATTGAAGCAGTATGGCCACAGCGAAGAAGAAGAGCGAGCAACCAGTGCACCCCGTCTTGCGTGAAGTAGACCTCCAGCCCTATGCCATCGGGCCCGACTACGCGCTCATTCATGGCAACTGTCTCACTGATCTGCCCGAGTT
>JAAYIR010000067.1 GCA_012523355.1 candidate division WS1 bacterium | reverse complement strand
GCAGGCTCGACCTTGACCGTCAGTTCGTTCCCCGTGCCCAGGTAGCGGTCCTCCAGGACGTTCCAGGTGCGATAGGTACGGTCAAAACTTATCCTGCTGGACACCGTGGTATGCAGGGAGAAGTTCACGAGCGCAGCGTACAGATTATGTCCGTTGCTAAGGTAATTGACCGTCAGCTCGCGGGCCGCGCAACGGCAGGGGGCCAGGTCATCACTGACGCGCTCGCCAAGCACGGCGTGCAGCAGCCCGGCCTGGTATTCCATGTCGGAGAGATGTTGTGTGCCGTTCTCGACCGCCCGGTACCAGGCGAACGCGTCAAAGGGGGCCTTCTGAGCACCGGGAATTCGCACGCGGGAGGTGGGATCCACGAGCACGCAGCCGCCACCTCGGAGGTATGCCTGCAGAATTCTCAGCGCTTCGGGGCTGAGCACCTCTATGCCGGGGGCCACAATGACTTGATACCGACGCAGGGCCTCCACGTTTGGAATCTCATCCTCAATCAGCGTATCGCAGGGAATTCCCCGCTTGAGAAAGTAGTAGGATAGCGCCTCGCAGGCATGCAATTGCCGATAACGCTCCAGAGGATTGTTGGGCCAGAGTTCGGCGAAGGCGCGAGTGGTGGTGGAGTAAAACACCGCAACGCGGCCGGGCACAGGTTGCAGCTCAGGAGCTTTCTTGGCTAGCGGCAGGATATAATCCGTCCAAATCTGTGCGGCAGTCTCAAAGTGTTGGTTGGGCAAACTGGTCCCGGGGAAATAGCAGACCGCACGGGCTCCCTCCGCACAAGTTTGCAGCACGGAGAGCCGGAGCGCGGCGGCGGAGATCAGACGCTCGCCGGGCAGAGAGTCATACAGTGGCAGGCTATAGTGGCCGGGGACTTGGCCCTCAGGCGCCATGCTCAGCAGCAGGCCGTCGGCTAGTTCCTCCTCCCAGCCGTTCTCGTCCACGCGGTTCAAACGCCATTGCAGATAGCCCTGGAAGTGGCGCGCAAAGGCTGGGTCGAGGCCGATACGGCGTCCGGTCGCCAGCATCTCTTCGTAGCTGGCGCCGGGCAGGGTGAGGTGTTTCCCGGCGTAGAAGGGTGCGGCGGGAATGAGGCTAACCTCCAGAGACGGATTGGCCTCACGGATCACCGCTGCCAAGGAAGTGAAGAACCTGCGCATCTGTTCGTTCTGGAAGGACGTCCAGCGCAGGACAGGATGGTCTGGCCCCGCTAGGCCCTTGGGGGGCAAAGCGTAGTCTTCGAGCGCAGGAGGCTCCAGACCCGTGGTCTGGAGGTAGGCCTCGCGGCACCAGGGGCAGACGCAGCCACCCAGGGGCACGCCCGGCTCGTCAGCCAGGCAGATACCGGACATACAGCGATATGCCGACATCACCTGGACCAATTCGCGGAGGCCATGTTCCAGGTTCTCAGTGTTAGCGGAAAAACAGCGATAGCGGGTGGGCTTGGCGTCCCAGCGACTAGTCTGGCCTGCCTCCGCAGGTGCGCCATACCAGAATGACAGCACTGGAAAGACCGCGATACCGCTACCCTCGAAGAGATTCCCCAGGGTCTCGATCTGCTTGCGGGTGGCCTCGTCCAGATAGGTGGTGGTGCCGTCCGGCCGTTTGGTGGGGTTGAAGCGGCAGTAGTTGTAGAACCACAACGAGGTGATCCCGAGCTGGCGGCATTGCTCCACGGACAGGGGGCGTTTGAGGTCCACCTGCGCCATCAGCCCGCAGGTGTGTGCCTGTGCTAGCGACGCCACGACTATCAACAGGACAGCAGCAAGCGCCATGCCTCGTGCCAGCGGACAAGTCCTGCGTACAGAGAGGAAGTCCACGTGCTCATTGTCTGTCATGTCGGCGTCAGTATAGCGTAAGTGGAAGCGCAGTCAAGGCAACAACCCCTGGGACTGGGGGCAGGGCCATGCGTGCGCGGGTGGAGGTGCGCCTGCGGAGTTCGGAGAAGACTCCCGGGGGTAGCTTGAGGGATTGTCGTTCTGGAGTGGCGGCTTGGCCGGCCGCGGAACACCCTACAACTCACGAGGCGTTCCCGCAAACCGCGCGGGGCCTTAGAGGAAAGATCATGATGGCTGAAGCGAGAGACACGGAAGAGCTCGTTTTCGATCTGGTTGTGGTGGGAGGGGGATTGGCTGGATTGTGTGCGGCCTTGGCTGCAGCCCGGGCCGGGGCCAGGACGGCGCTTGTCCAGGACCGGCCAGTGCTGGGCGGCAACTCCTCCAGCGAGATTCGCGTAGTTCCCTACGGCGCCGGTCATTCTAATGCTTGGGCCCGGGAGACGGGCCTCGTGGGGGAGCTTATCTTGGAGGACCGAGCCACCAACCCCGACCAGTATCTTGACCATGGCCTCACCAACTCGAACTATGATCTCACGCTGTTACACGCCGCACGGCGCGAGAGCCACCTGACCCTGTTCCTGAATACCTCTGTCCGTGCCGTCGAGGTGGAAGAGATCGCCCCTGTTGTCTCCTCCAACGAAGCGTCGGTGTCCCGGTACGAGCGCCGCATCGTGAGCGTGAGTGGCAGTCAACTGGTCAGTGAGCGAGAATACTGCTTCCGAGCCAGACATTTCATTGACGCCACGGGCGATGGCACGGTTGGCTTCCTGGCCGGGGCAGATTACCGCTATGGACGGGAAGCGCGTGCTGAGCATGGCGAGCCCCTGGCGCCGGCGACAGCGGACGAGGTGACGATGGGCAGCACCCTTACCTTTCGCGCGCATGATACCGGCAAGCCAGCGCCCTTTGTGGCCCCTCTAGCAGCCTATCCTTACCGCACCCCGGAGGACTTCATTTATGATCGCGGCTTCTGGGGGGTGGAGCAGCCGGCCTTTGGCGGGTACTGGTGGATCGAGATCTGCAATCCTTACCACCAGATCGCTGACAACCCCACGGTCCGTGATGAGTTACATCGGCATGTGTTGGGGATCTGGGATTACCTGAAGAACCACAGCCCACAGCGCGAGCACCTGGCTACCTACGCCCTCGACTGGATCGGCATGCTACCCGGCAAGCGAGAGAGCCGACGGTTGCTCGGAGATGTGATCGTGACAGAGCATGACTGTCACCGCGACCGGGAATGGCCGGATGGGGTATGTTACGCGGGCTGGTGGATTGACCTGCACATCCCGGGCGGGCTTCTGAATCGTGTGGACCCGGGCGAGCGCGAAGACGTGGATCAGAACTATAAGCACTGGATCCGGGTGGCGCCGTTTAGCTTGCCCTTGCGCGCGCTATACAGCCGGAACGTCGAGAATCTGTGGATGACCGGGCGCGACGTGAGCGTGACGCACGTAGCCCTTGGGCCCATGCGGGTGCAGTTGAGCCTCGGGGCGCAGGGCCAGGCCGTGGGGACTGCGGCAGCCTATGCAGTGGCCCATGACCTCACTCCCCGTGAGGCGGCGCATCCCCCAGGCACTCACCTCTCGGTGATTCGCCAGCAGCTATTGCGCGAGGATGTGCGGCTCTTGGGGGTGCCGAACGAGGACCCTGCCGACCTGGCCTTGCGCGCGGAAGCGACGGCGACGAGTGCTGCGGGGTTGGATTTCGG
>JAAYIR010000341.1 GCA_012523355.1 candidate division WS1 bacterium | reverse complement strand
TTCAGCCGATGGTCGCCGGCTTATCTGCCTGACCTGACACCAGTGCCTGCGCAGGCGCCGAGATATCTGCCCGCCAAGTTCGGCGAAGGGGTGCTGATCGAGTACTCCGGGCAGTGGGCAGGCGTCAATCAGTTCCCCCCGGGGATCGCAGATGCGCAGGCCAGCCCTGAGAACTTCAAAGGTCTCGGCGATGTGGGCCTGACCCCGGCCCAGGGGACCCAGGGCCGTCCGGCCATGCTGGTGGACGCGGCGGAGGTGGGGGCGGGCTTCACCACCCAACCGGTGAGCGTGCCGCTCACTAACCGGGCGACCTTCTCTCTATACGTCAAGGGTGAGCCGGAGACAGTCCTGACCCTCGAGGCGTTGAAGGAGGGACTGGATAAACCCGCTGGCAGCGCGCAAGTCACGCTGACCGGCGACTGGCAGCGCGCCTGGGTTCCCTTCCCGCTGGCGGAGCCGCCCGTGCCCGGGCACACGGTGGGCGAGGCCAGCCCGCCCCTGACCTTCAAGGTCACGATTGGCCAGCCGGGCAAGCTCCTGGTCCAAGCGCTGATGCTGGAGATCGGCGCGGGGTACGGAGGGCGTGGGGGAGTCTCCACCTGGATGCCCGCTAAGACTGGCCGGGCGGGGGAGATTGTCGCCCTGCCTCCCCCCAACGCCGCGGCCGCGACCTTGGCCCTGTGGGCCAACCTGCAAGGCAATATGGGCACGCGCTCACTCCTGGCCGTCGGCTACGGCAATGGCTGGTATCCGGAGCTGCGCCTGGATCTGAAGAACCAGAAGACGCTCTCCGTGCAACTGGGATCCGCGTTGCCGGGGGAGAAGCAGCCTCGTGGGGGCGCTGTCACCTTGCCCGAGCCACTGGCCACTGACACCTGGCACCATTTTGCTGTGACCTGGGAAGGGCCCACGCTCATCGTGTATCTGGACGGTCAGCCGGTCATCACCGTGCCTAACGCGCCGGAGCGGGAGAAGCTGGGCGGTCTGGACGTCGGCGGCGTCTCGGGGTGGCCCTCGTTTCGCGCCGATGCGGTGCTGGATGAGTTCGCCGCCTGGGACCGGGCGCTGACCGCGGAGCAGATCACCCAGCTCGTCAATCGCGACCGGCCGCTCAGCGAGGGTCTGGACTACCGTCTCACGGTCGCCGACCAGGAGCCAGTGGGGGTCTTTGCCCGCGATCCCTGGGAGCGCGAGTGGCACCTGCGGGTCGCCAACCGCCATGCTGAAGCCCTCTCCGGCGCACGGATTACCTACGGTCTGGACGGCGTGTTTGACGAGACGGTCTCCCTGCCCGAGGTGCCTGCTGGCCGGGCGGCGGAGGTCGCCATCCCCTGGCAGCCGTATCTCATCCGGCCGGGAAATTACACTATGAAGGTCGCTGTGCAGTCCGGCGACCAGCGCCGGGAGATCAGTCGTGACGTGGAGGTAGTGCCCGCGCGCATGCCTCTGGAGAATGTGCAGGTCATCAACTGGGGCGGAATTGACCGGCACTTCTACGACGCGGGCGTGACCGCCGGCGGCCTGGCCGGGGGGCCCACGGGTCCGGCCTTCCACGAGGTGGAGGAGTGTGTCCGCAACGGAATGTATGTCCAGTACCGCCTCCATATGGTAGGGGAGGCCACGGACGATGCCGATCGCTTCCTGGACGCCGGCGGCAACCTCCAGCAGGCAGACCAGGCCAGTCCCGGGCCCAGGGCGGACGCGGAGGCGAAGGCCGAGGTCTTCACCGCGCGGGCGGAGCGGTTGCCCGATCTGCGCTACCTGATCGAGAACAGCGAGCATCAATGGATCTGGGCGCCTGACTTCCGACCCGCGACCATTGCCCAGGTCAAGGAGCGCTTTGGGCTGGATCTCACTCGCTGGCAGGGGCCCAAGATTACCAAGAACGACCACGTCGCGCACCCCTACGGGCGGCTGATCCACGGGGTGGGCAACTATCCACCCCCGGAGAACGGGATCGTCCCGCTCAAGGACCCCTTCTATGCCTACTCCCGCTGGTGGCAGAGCGGGGAGGCGGGCAATGAGGTCTTCCTCAACGACATGATTGCGCGGAAGGTGCGCGCCCAAGCGCCGTGGGTGCAGTGCATCTGGGAGCCGGCGCTGCGCCGCCCGGCGGTACGGGTCTTCAAGGACCAGGACATCCTGGAAGAGTGGTATTACTATCCCTCCCCGCTATCAGGGATTTGGACCGGGGAGGCGCTGGCCGCGGCCACGCGGGGCACCCGCCAGCGCTACACCGGCATGCCCCAGTTCCTGTTCAAGCCGGGGATGGCGGCGCCCTATGGTGGTATGCCCACACCGCACATGTGGCGGGAGACGGTCTGGCACTGCATGTCGCGCCCCATTGTGGCCATGACCTACTGGAACCTGTGGAGCGCCCTGGTTAATAAGTCGGACGCCTATCATCCCAAGGGCATGCAGACGCAGGAAGATCTTGACGAGCTGCTGGGGGCCAAGCCCAGCTGGGACCAGGCCAAGGAGAAGATCACGGCCACCAGTGAGAGCTCCAGCGTGTTCTTGTGGATTCCGGAACTGAAAGAAGAGATCACGCGTCTGCACCACGAGGACCTGGCCCCGCTGGGAGCCTTGCTGCCGCGCTGGGAGAACCGGCCCCGGCAGCTCGCGGTGTACCGGTCCTTTGCCGGGCAGATGTTCAACAACATCCGCTGGCCGGGCGGCGGGCCGCTGAATAGCCTCGTCGGCAACCTGGGCCTGCCCTTTGACGTGATCTACGACCAGGACTTCGAGGACAACCCGCGGCTGTTGGAGACCTACAAGGTCGTGGTCTGCCCGGAGAACCCGGTCATCACCGAGCCGGCGGCGCAGCAGCTCAAGGCCTTCCTGGCCCGCGGGGGCAAGGTGCTCGCCGACGACTACTGGAAGGTGGACCTGCCGGGAGTCCAGCAGTTCAAGTGGACGGGCGTCGAGGAGGATGCAGCAGCCTTGGCCAAGCGGGAGCAGGAGCTTCTGACCCAGGGAGTCAAGCCGGACAGCCCGGCCTTCATGGAAGCCATGGAGCAGGCCAGCAGCGAGTTTCTGGCCAGCAGTGGCCCCACGGCTCAGGCCACGGCAGCCATCCTGGCCGTGCTGGCGCCGGAGGCGAGCACCACCTCACGGCACGTCTACTTCAACACGCTGCGAGCCGGCGAGGCGAACTACGTCGTGGCGGTCAATGATCTGCGGGTGCCGGGCCGGCACTACGGGCACTTCGGACGCGTTCTGGAGGATGGGGTGGCGCAGACCGTGGAGGTGCGTCTGGACCCGGCGCTGGGCCGGGTGGCCTACGCCCTGCCACAAACGGCACAGCTCCCGCTAGCGGAGAAGGAAGGGCGACTGACAGCGACCCTGGACCTGCCGCCAGCGGGCGGGCAGGTGCTGGTGCTCCTGCCGGAGAGGATCGGCAAGTTGAACGTGACCGCGGGTGCGGCGCGTCCGGCGAAGGGTACCAGACAGCGCCTGAGCGCGGAGCTGCTTGGCCAGAGCGGCAAGCCCGTGCCGGGGGTGATTCCCCTCCGGGTGACCATCACTGGGCCCGAGGGGGAGGCCTGCGACTACTCGCGGTATGCGGCGACGGT
>JAAYIR010000340.1 GCA_012523355.1 candidate division WS1 bacterium | reverse complement strand
GACGACTGGGCTGCTGGCGCGGTGCACCCCCATCATGTAGTTGGACCCATCCGCGTTGATCGCTTCCATCTTTTCGTAGATCTTTTTCATGGGCGCCGCAGCATGGCCGTAGTAACGTGTGAAGTACTCGTCGAGCAGGTCGTCCACGTTCGCCGTCGGGTCTTGCCAGAGCTTGAGCACCAGGTAGCCATCCACGTCGGTGGGGACGTCCTCCATGAACACCCCGCGGAACCCCTCCCGGTGGAAGAGCTTGATCTGGGCGTTCCAGGTGTGGGCGTTAACCAGGGGAAAGAAATGGAAGGCCTTGGGGTTCCGGAAGGTGTAGAACTTGGGGAAATTGTAGTAGCACCAGGCATAGAGGGGATTGGTGGGGGCCTTCTTCCGCCAGCCCGCAATCATCTCGAGCATGTTCTCCCGTTCGGCTGGATTGTACCAGCTGACTACCTCAGGTACGCAGAGCATGATGGCGATGTTGGGGGAGAGGATGGGCACTCGGTCTGTCGGGGGGTAGGCCATGCCCGCGTAGGCGATCTGCGTTATGTACTTGTCCGGGTAGTCCTCGACGAGTTGCTTGGCCACCTCGTTGGTGAAATTCCAGATATAATCGCTCCACACGCCGTTGCTGAACATCCCCGGCTTGGCCGCCTCGTCGTTACGCCAGGCCCGGACCTCCGGCGCCTCGCCGTAGAGTCGGTTATCCATGGGAGCCACGCCGAAGTAGTCCCCCTGGGCCATGGCCCCCGGATACGCTTTGCCAGTCTCGAAGTACTCCCGGGCGTCCTTGACCACCTGGGCGATGAAAGCCCGGTTGTGGAAGGCCATCTGGTAGGGCCTGCCGTCCTTGTCCAGGGAGTCGGTAGCGAAATACTCGGGACGGTGCCCCTCCCACAGCTCAGGTCGTTTGGGGTTCTCCTTCCAGAAGCGGTCATAGTACCCGTAGAAGGAATGGTTGGCTGAGAAGGGCTCCCCGCCCATCCGGCGCCGCAGGAGGAAGAGTGCCGTATCGCGCCGGATAACCGCCAGGTACTCCCGGCTGGTGGGCTTGTACTTTTCTTGCAGGTCAGGGTAGATGATGGATTCGGAAAACGCTGATTCGGGCTCCGCCGGAACCCAGTTACTGACCGCCTTGTTCCATATCCCGCCGCTGATTGATCCGGCGATGTAGCTGTACAGATGTCTGAAAGCCGGCGTTTTCCGTCGGGTCTCTCCGGAAACAGTAAGGGTAGTCTCCCGCGGGTAGTCCATGCCGAACTCCCCGGACCGGAACCATCGCACCCCAAGGAAGTCTTCGAGGAATTCATACGTCGCGCTCAGCGTTCCTCGCTCGGTCCACAGGTCAGGGAAGGTCAGGTAGTCCTCGTATTTGACCTCGCTCCGATCGTCATCGTCGTGCCCCAAGAGAACCAGCGTCTCCGGCCGGAAATCAATCAGGTACTCCTGCAGCTTGAGGTCCGCGTTGCGCAGTCCTAGGGCCTGGGTGGCCGTGCTATCCCCCACCAGGATACGAGTTCCCGTGACGGTGTCGCCCTCGTTGGCCACCGGGAGCGTAGCGCCGGTGATCAACGCCACATGGTATTGCAGCTCATAGGCGGCGAGCTGAGCGGCCTTGGTCGGTTGCGCCGCCAGCACGATAGTCGCGGTCGGCTCGCCCTCCCTGACGAGGGTGATTTCTGCCGCGCTAGCCGGGCAGGGGAGGAGCGCCACGAGGCACAAACTCAGCCAGAAGAATCCCATCCATCGTTGTAGCATGGCCACCGACCTCCTCATGCGAACGGGACGACTTCCACACAGTAATTTTCCTCTCACTGACCGCCTTGTCCTTTCGGCAGGCGCGTGCTGCTCGGTGCAACCTGCCCCCCATGTCTTGTTGGCACGAGAGCCACCCGTGCGCAGTGCAGGTTGAGCCCGGCCTTACCCGTTTTAGGGCAGGACTGCTCAGATCCTTGTTCCTCGCCGCAACAGACTTGTGGCTTGACTCCCGGCTTAGAGGAGGTATTACCCTACATGCGTCGGCCCAGAAAGGAGCTTGGGCTACTGGCGGGGAATGTCTCTAGCCAAACACGGTTATTCCCTGGAGGTGCCTTCATGCGGTCATGGTCTCACGGTTCACATGCCTTCCTGTTTCTGGTTATGGTGCTTGCTCTTTTCCTGGCTTCGTTTCCGGGCACAGCCTTCACGCTTGCCGACGACCGGCCCATGCCTCCGCACACGGAGAAGGTGCTGCATGTCACCATGGTCTCCGCGCCGCCGGTGATAGACGGCAACATGGACGACGCGTGCTGGAAGAACGCCGCGTTGGCGGATGACTTCTCCCTGTTCAAGGGCATCGGCTGGCCGACGCAGAAGACCGAGGTGCGAGTGGCGTACGACACGGAGCATCTGTACTTCTTCGCTACCATGTATGAGTCCCAGCCGGCTAAGATACTTACCCCTACCCCCGATGACCATCGCGACAACGCTGTGCACGGCGATGACTGCCTGGAGATCTTCATAGACAAGCAGCTAGAGGAACAGACCTACTATCATCTGACCGTCAATGCCGCCAACGTGAGGTATGATTCGGGACCGGGGGCCCGGTCCTGGAACCCCACCTGGAAGAGCGCCACCCGTATCGGGAAGGACGCCTGGTACCTCGAAATCGCTTTCCCCTTCCGGGAGCTGATTCACCCCGCAGCTTACGCTGGCACGCCACCGCAGGGAACCGAGTGGCGCATCAACTTCAATCGCATGGAGCGCCCCTCGAACGAGATGTCGAACTGGTCAACCACCTACCGGGGGTTCCATGAACCGGCCAACTTCGGGCATATCATCTTCGAGGGTCATCCGACGGTCCAGCTTCCTCAATTCGACTCCGTCAGCGAGGGCGAGCGCTTCTTTGGTGTCAACACCCTTGAGGCAAAGATCAGCAACCGTTCCGACAAGCCCGCCGAAGTGACGGTTAAGCTCAGCGCCACGGTGGGAGGTCAACCGGTCGGCGCAGACGAGAAGACCCTCACTCTGCCGGCCGGCGCAGAGCAGATGATTCCGCTCAAGTACGAACTCATGAAGGGTGGAGAGGTTGCCATCTCACTCGAGGGCACCGCAAAAGGGCAGGCGCAGCCCTTTGCCACTGGCATGTTGCAGTTCCGTCTGCCTGCGCTGGATGAGGAGATCCCCGCCTTCGCGGAGCGGCTGGCGACTGCGGTTGCCGCGGCGGAGAAATTCGACAACAAGACCCCCGGAGTCGCAGAGTTGCGCACCGCCTTGCAGGACCAGTCCACTGTGATCAAGGCGATCCAGGAGGAGGCGGGCAAGGGGCTGGCGCTTCCCAGTGCTGACTGGCGCACCCTGGCGGAGCGGTTCACGGCGCTGGTCGCCGAGAACCAGGCCGTGGACCGCCAGGCGCGGGCCCTGGCCATCTACACTCGGCTGGCTGCCGACGGGACGAAGCCTCAGTATTACCTGTCTACTGCCGGCCCCCTCGACCTCGTCTTCGAGAAAGATCTCGTAGCAGAGCCGCTACAAACGGTAGTCAATACCCGTAGTGCTGGCCACGAATACGAGAGCTTCCAGATCGTGGTGGTCCCGATTTTTGGAGAGATCAAGAATATTACCGTCTGGCCAGGAGACCTGCGCACCGCCGACGGCAACCACTGGATCAACGGCAAGCACATCAGTTTCCGCGTCATTGACTCGGTCCACCGGCCGCGTCCCTGGTATTTCAAAGGCGACGAGTGGCCGGAGTGGTTCCCCGACATCCTGTGGCCGAAGACGCTGTTTGACGTGAAGGAGAACACCCAGAAGGCGGTTTGGATCACTATCTATACGCCCAAGGATACCCCGGCGGGAACTTACACCGGTCGCATCGCGATCAAGCCTGCGGAGTCACCCGCGCAGTACGTTACTGTCAATCATCAGGTCTGGGGGTTCAATTTGCCTGACGAGACCCACTTGCGTTGCGATCCATGGTTCTCCATACGGGAGCTGCAGCGCTTCTACAACCTGGACCGCCCGGTTCCCCTGGAGATGGAAATTGCTTACAAGGAGTTCATCAGCAACTACCGCCTGAGCTCGCTGGGGCTGAGCTGGGTGACTCACCTCCAGCAGGACAAGCTCATCAAGTCCTATGTGGACAAGAACGGAGACTTCACCTACGATTTCGACGGGCTGCTGCCCTACTTCCAGGCCTCCTTCTCACGCCATACCAACGCCTTCAACCCCAACATGGGCTGTGGACATGACCTGTTCGGGCAAATCATGAATCTCAAGCAGGCCCTCAGCAAGGAGACCGGCGAGGTCGTGAAGCTCGATCCGCCCCCCACGGACATGCGCGAGGTCTTCAAGATGAAGCGGGTGCGGCAGTTCTGGCAGCAGTATACCGCCTGGATGAAAGAACATGGCTGGCTGGAAGCCGCACACTTCGAGATGGTAGACGAGCCGAATGACGAATCCCGGCGCGAGCTGCTCCGGGTCGTGCACACCGGCATGCGCGAGATTGCGCCAGGCCTGACGCTGTTCTCCTTCGGGCCGAATCCCAATACTCCGGGCCTGCAGGGCTACCTCGATGCCTGGGGGCCGCCGCTGCGCTACTTCAGCACCCACCGCGAGGCCTTCCTGGCCGAGCAGGCCCAGGGCGCCGAGTTCTGGACCTATTCCTGCGGAGCCAGCTATGGCAATGATGGCGAGACCCAGCACTGCCCCGACTCCGGGGTCAGCGATCCGCCGCT
>JAAYIR010000339.1 GCA_012523355.1 candidate division WS1 bacterium | reverse complement strand
CTGGCGCCGATTGGT
This sequence comes from candidate division WS1 bacterium, assembly GCA_012523355.1. Classification (GTDB taxonomy): domain Bacteria; phylum Armatimonadota; class Zipacnadia; order Zipacnadales; family Zipacnadaceae; genus Zipacnadum. Next base: position 11,129 of record JAAYIR010000339.1, on the reverse strand, counting down.
TTGTTTGGGATTAGCCTGACCGACGACTCTTCCGCCGCGCGGGAGCTGCCGTATGGCGCGTATACCAACCTGAAGTTTTACTCCTATCTCAAGGAGCTCTATGGGGATTTCGAGGGCACGTGTAAAGCCTGGGGTTGGACGCCACCCGAAGAGGAGGTGGCAGCGGAAGACCTGCCGCTCAATCCATATGTGCAGGTGGCCTTCCACCGATTCCTGGAGAAGAAGTATGGGAACCTGGAGGAGGTCAGCAAAGCGTGGAAAGTTAAACTGCGGCAGTTTGCCGGGGCCACGCAGGCTACCGTCAAGGCTGAGCGGGAGAAGGGGAACCTGGTGCCCAGCAATGACGTGGCGGAGTTCAAAGCCGCCTTTCAGGGTGATGCGAACACCGATGATCCCTTCGGACGAATCACCCGCGCCTCGGTGAAGGCAGCCTTTGACGCTGGTATACCCGGTCCGTGGATTGACGCGCAGCGGTTCCTCGAGTTGGAATGGTACAACGATATCGCTGACATCAACCGGGCGTCGCAAGCGGTGCTCCCGGACTCCTGGGTGGGCACGGACGCCTCCTATTACGGGAACGGGATCGCGGAGTGTTTCTCCCTGGTGCCTTATGTCTGTCCCTACTATAGCCATACCGCGCTGAAAATCGCGGTGGCGCGTGGGCGGATGTCCAAACCCGGCTGCTACGGCGTATGTCTGGGATCCTACGGGGGAAAGCCCGCGAACATGTCCGGGCGGCGCGGGCAGGTATGGGATGTGGCGCTCTCTGGTGGGACGGGCTTGTATTATTGGATTCTGCGCTACTACGCTCTGGGTCCGGAGCTGACTCTCTCCGACGCCCATGCCCTGTACCAATGCGAGGTCATTGAGGAACTGGATGGCGGGTTGGGAGAAATGCTGGCCACTTGCCCGCCGGTGTTCTCGCCCATCGCTCTTCTCCGGAGCCAGAACTCCGGGCTCTGCGATCAGCTGGAGGCCAAAGAGCAGCCGGTCACCAACCACGCTCTGAGCTTTGACGCCTTCCTGGGGGCGATGGAGGACCTCACGCTGAACCCCTGGATCATCACCGCTGAGGACCTGGAGAGCGGCTGGCTCAAGAGGCATCCAGTGAAGCTCCTGCTACTGCCGGGCGTAAACAGCATGAGCGAAGCGGAGATGGAGGCGGTGCGCGCTTTCGTCAACGGTGGCGGAGTCGTCGTCGCCGACGTGCTGCCGGGGCGGCGCTTCCCCAATGGCACACCTCGATCCCAGGCGCCCCTCGCGGAGCTCTTTGGGGTGCAGTACACGCCGCTGGGCAAGGACCAGAAGGCCGGCGTGCGGGGGATCATGACCGGGAAGTCGGCTCCCGATGGCGGCGAGTTGTCCTTTGGAGAGGTCCTGGCCGATGTGCGTGTCAAGGCGGGGACGGCTACTGCCTTGGGGACTGTAGAGGAGACCCCCGTGCTCTTGCGTCAGCAGGTGGGGAAGGGGCAGGCCTTCCTGTTCAACGCTTCCTTCAGTAGTTATTCCACCTATCGCGCCGAGGGGGGAGACATGTGGGTGCCCTGGTCGGAGGTCATGAAGAGCACCGTGTCCGCCGCTGGACTGGAGAGGCCCTACCCCTTCACCAGCCAGGGGAAGGACACACCCGGTTTTCGGCTGATGGCCTTTGACAATGGGCGTAGTACCTTGCTGGGGGTGACTGACACTGGATGTGCGGACTTTGGGGGCCTGCGCCGGCCCCTTGAGATTACACTCCCGCAAGCTAGCTATGTCTACGATGTCCGTGCAGGTAAAGCGCTAGGGAAACTGGACACCCTCAAGGTGGACTTGCCCCGGAGCGGCCAACGGGTTTATTCCCTGCAGCCGTATGAAGTGAGGTCGCTGCAGGTGCGCTTGGACAAGACTACCTGTGGTGGTGGAGAAACCGTCGTTCTCACCGCTGAACCAGTAATCGACCCGGCCGGGAAGCGGGACCTACACTTCTTGCGGGTAGAAGGCTTTGACCCGGAAGGGGAGCGTGCGGAGATGATGCGACGGGTGGTGCAGTGCCCGGAGCAAGGGCCGGTATCTGTACCCTTCACCTTCGCTTATAACGACCAGCCGGGTGTGTGGAGATTTGTGGTCACGGATGTCAGTTCCGGTGTAAGTAGGGCAGTGAGGCTGCAAGTCAAAGGAGGAACGCGATAATGATTCGTCACCTTCTGTTTACCGGACTGCTGCTCACGGTTGCGGGAAGCGTTCTGGCCCAGATGCCGGAGCGCCTGTATGTCTACAAGGTGGAACGGATTACGGCAGACCAAGCCCCCCAGCTTGACGGGAAGCTGGACGAGAAGGTCTGGCAGAATCGCCCGCAGATTACGGCCTTCCGTCTCTTCCTGGGTACTCCTGGCATGCCCACTCAACCTTCGGAAGTCACCCTAATCACTGATGGGACGAGGCTCTATATCGCTGAAAAGTTTTACGACGACGACATGGCCAACGTGCTGTTCAACCCCGCGCGCGACCCCTTCTGGAACGATTGCACGGAGCTCTACTTTGACCCCCGTCACGACCTCAGCCGCTCTATCCAGCTTGTGGTGGATTGTGGTGGGCGGCGCTGGTGGCAGAAGCAAAATGACGACGGTTGGGGCTGGTATGCGGACAGCAACTTTGGCGTGTTGGCCGACTGGGAGGCGGCGGCGTTCCGTGGACCCGACTACTGGTCACTGGAGATCGCCATCAACGCTACTTCCTTCGAGTTCACCTGCACGCCGGGAGAGGTGATACGATTCAACGTGTGTCGCTTCCGCCTGAATCCGAAAAAGTCGGAATTCAGTGCCTGGACCTATGGTCCCGCGGGGCGGCAGAAGGACATGAGCGCCTGGGGGCATCTTATCTTTCTGGGCCCGGGGCAATCCGGGGCTTCGGATATTACAGAGGCCGATATCAAGCTGATTTATCCAGACCTGGGCTCGCGAGTGGTGGAGGTTCCTGTATCAGGCGGCTTTGTGACCTACACCAGGGCCGACACGCAGAAGCAGACGTTTGTGGAACTGCTGACACCGCCTCTGAAGCAGAGTGAGCAGTATCTCGGAGACGCCGAGGAGACGATCGCCAAACTGCCGACGACTGCGCGCGGGCTGGAGGCATTGAAGGCGGAGGTCGCCAAGCTGAAGGCCTCGCTGGAAGGGAATCAGGCCCTGGTCGCCCAGGAGTTGACTTTGGCGCAATACGACCAGTTGCGAGAGGCCGTCGAGACGCTGCGCAAGTCTAGCGAGACGGTGTACTGGCGGGCGCAAATCCTGGCGCTCATCTGAGACGAGGCTCCTCGACCTGTAAGACACGGGCGCACAAGGAGGTCTAGCTACGGATACTGACAACCTGCGTGTGACAATTACATGTGTGCTGTTGACGCTGGGTGCTCTGATCAGTCCGGGCTATGGAGCGCCCGCGGCCGAGTTATTTGATCGGAGCGATGCCCTGTTCCAGGCCTCGGAGAGCCATACCGCCACGGTCATCGGCACGGAGGGGGCGCGTAAGGGGTATACGCTCAAAGTTGACACTGTGCGCTTCGGCGCGTACAGCCTGGAGGTCACGCAGCAACTGGATCCAGAGACGGGCTGGCCGCCGCAAGAAAAGCGCATCTGGGGCGATGGCTACGTGCGCATCGGGGGCTTGAGCGGCTCCTGGATGTACTGGTTCAGCCTATCCGCCGCCGTCCGCCTGGAGGGTGAGACCAAGGACCTGCCGGACCCGCCCTACTGCGGTCTGCTGATGTACTGTGGGCTTCGCGAGGTCAACAACCGCCGGGTGGTCGCGGAGGCTATCTGGCAGGACACCGCCGGAGGTCACCTGCGGGCCCGGTACGTGGCCTGGCGCGGGGTCACGGACCGCTTCGGGTATGTTCTGCAGTATTTCCCCCCTCCCGAGCGCCAGCTCACCTCCTTGACCTACAAGCTGTTCTGCACGCCGTTGTGGTACAACACCGACCGGGTGCGCAAACGCTGGCTGATTACCCCTCTGCGCAGCGAGGAGGTCCCCCTTGAGCCGTCGCCGATTGATCTGGCACAGGAGTGGGCCATGGTCTTCTGCACGCGCTATGGCCTGCAGACCGCAGGGGGCACTCTGGCCTTGGACAGTGATTCCATCGAGGCGGCGACCGTGAGCCAGAGTACGGCAGGCACTATTGGCGCGTTGCTGACCCCCAGAGACCCCTTGGGCGAGGTGCGGGTGGTGATGGGGGACTGGGCGGGGGAGACTTACCCCATCGCCGCGGAGCGCTACCTGGGATCTCTGCCGGCGGTCAAACAGGACCTGGCGCGGACTGCAGAGGTGAAGGTGGCACTGCCCGTGCCTCCTACGGAGGCCGAGGAGCAGGATGTGGCTCGTTTGCTCGCGCTCTATCCGACGCTGGGGGAGAAGTTCGGAGCCGAGCTGCAGAGCGCACATCAGGAGCTGGATGAGAGCCTGGCCGCAGCCCAGGAGGATTCACCGGCCCACTTCCTGCGCTGGTATGAAGCGAACGAGCGCTGGAAGAAGGCAGTGGGTGACATGCGCGCGGCCTGGATCAAAGAGAAGCTGTGGCTGCAGGAAGGTTAGCGCCTCGCCAGGCCTGTGCCGACAAGACCGACGTGCGCCTTACTTTTCCACTGCCCGGTCGCGGTACAGGAAGGTCGTCATTCCCAGACTGATCCGATCGCCGCTGCGCAAGGTGCGAGTTCGGATGTTCTGGCCGTTAACCTGGGTTCCAGTAGAGGTGCCCAGGTCCGCAAGGGTATGCCTCCCACCCTGCTCACTAATCGCGGCATGCTGCGGGGCCACGGACTTGTCGAGCGCCAGGGTGATCTCACACTGCGAGCTGGAGCCGATTAGCGTCGGCGAGCGGTAGAGGATGAACTGCTTACCGGTCAGCGGGCCCTCGACGATGCGCAACCAGGCTTCCTTGCGGGCTTGCTCAATCACGCTGATGGCGAAGCCGACTGCGATCCCCACCACCACGAGCGCGACCAGGCGGCTCATGCCGCCTCCCACCGTGCCGCCGGTCAGGCGCAGCGCCTGTTTGAGCACCTCATGAATGGGGTCAAAGAGTAGCCCCCCAGCTGCCCCGCCGATAAGCCCGCCCAGGAGACCGTTGATGAGCTTGCGGCGAGAGCGCACCAGAGCGCCTTGCGAAAGACCGACGAACAGCCCGGCCAGCGCCCAGCCGATGGCGCGTACGGGAATCTGCGTGGCTGCGGGAAGGCTGCCGCCTCCGAGGCCGCCATAAACCGCTTGGCCGATGACTCCGCCGATGAAACCGCCGACCGCGCCGATGCCGAGGCCCAAGGCGGCCCCGCGAGCGGCCTTCTCCCAGGTGCGCGCATTGATCCCCTCAACGGCACCTAGCATCATGCCGATCATCCCGCCGGCACAGGCAAAGAACAAGCCCATCTTGCCCAGGAGCACAGCGAGAAGCTGGGGTTCGGGCGTGGCGCCCAGTGGCAAGTCCACGATAAAGGGGGTGGTGAAGACCCAGGCGAGCGCCCCCCCGATGGCCCCGGCCAGCATCATATTGAGAATGCCTACGACATCCTGGACGGTGACTGAGGGTTTGCCTTTAGTCGCCTTGCCCTTGAGTGGCGGGGCGGGGCCGAGCTCGGCAGTGGGCAGGAGCCCGGGCGCGGCCAGATGTTCGGCGTCAATGACGAGCAGGTCTCCGGCCGGGCCCGGGGCGGACAGAGGCTGCGGCGGGGACTCCTCGTCGTCCAGGGTCACGTCGAGGATCTCCTCAGGTTCCTGGTTGGCGCCATCGTCTGTTGCAGACATGTTGTTCGGTCGGTTCCACCTCTGACATTCGCGGATGGTCAGGTTCTCAATGGAAGTAGCCCTGGTCTATCAGCACTGTCCAGTTGTTGAAACTGGTGGCGATGGTTAGGGTAAGGGTGCCGCTTCGGGTCTGGATGGTCTCGCCTTGCTTGTTGGGAGCTGATACGGAGGCAATGGCCATGGGAATCTCCTGCATGCCGGGAACCGGAATGGCCAGGGTGAAGTTGTCCAGGCCGAGCTCGCTGACCGGACTGACGCCGGTGTAGAACCGGGCGCGCCAGGGGCATTCGACCTTGATGGTGGTCATGGTCAAGCCGCTGCCCTGCAAGTTGTATATGGTCTTCCAGCGGACCACCTTGCTGGGGTCGCAGCCCTCTTCCTTGCCGGCGGCGACGCCCTGCGCCCCCGTGGTGAGTGGCTGCACGGTCTCCTGGGGCTGCATGGCCAGGCCCTCGGCGGTGGTGGCCGCAGGTGGGAGCGGAACGGCAGGAACCTGAGCCACTGCCCCGGCTTCGGTGGTGGCCGCCACGGCGCTCTCTTGGGGGACCACGGCCACCGCCGGCCCCGTCACCTGCACTGGCGGCACCTCTTGCGCGGGAGCCTGTGCCACTTGTGTGCCGGTATCGGTCTGGTGCAGCAGCACATACAGGAGTGCGCCCAGCAGCAGCAGGACGGCCACGCCGAGGGCGATCAAAGCCACCAGACGCGGGTCGCGTCTGGGCTTCTTCGTCAGGTCCAGCACCGGAGTTTTGGGAGACGCGGGCTTGAACGGCTCCGAGGACTGCACCGGAGGCAGAGGAGCAGAGGCCGGCTGCTGCTGGGCCAAGAGCTTGCAGCGCGGGCACTCGGCCTCAAGATCGCTCATTGCGTAGCCGCATTTGGGGCAGTTCACATACTCACCGCCTAATGAGTGGCTATCTGGCGGAGATGTTAGCACACGAGACGCGCAAAGGCAACGCGGTGCTGAACCAGGCCGCTGCAGAGGAGCACGGGAAGGGTACAGCGCAACGGTAGAACTGCTAGTCCAGTGCGTACATGAGCGCCTGATGCCATTGAGGCCTGGCGAGTGTCTTCATCTCCTGGCGCGTGGCGGCATACAGTTGCGCACGACGCTCGCGGAGCACTTCGAGCGCCTGCCGAGCTGCACGGGTTCGGCGCAGCCCGCTGGTCCTGAAATGCTCTAGCACTGCGGCCTCGAGCACGTCGTAATCGTGGGTCAATCCCGCAGCCTCCTGGACCTTAGCGACCACGGCGTAAGGTTCGGCGAGAGCGGGTAGGGCCTGCAGAAAGGGCTCCATGGTGTACTTCAGGCGTTTGACCGCGATGCGTAGGCGGTGCAGCGTGGCCGGGTCGTCTTTCTCCTGGAGCGCCGTCAGGCGCTCAGCGACTTGCCGGGCACGCGCGCGAATCGAGAGATAGGCAAAGCTCTCCAGAGGCAGGCGCTGCAGTTGTTTCGTTCTGAGGGTGGTAGCGTCTGCTAGTTTGGTGATCCGCGTGTGGAGGCGAGCGCCGTCCTTGAACCGCCGCCACAAGGCCAGGAGGTCCTCCAGCGCCAGGCCTCGTTGCTCCTGCCACGTTTCCCGCAGGTTGGCCAGGGCCTCAACGGCCGCAGGAGCATGTTCCTCCAACCATTGTAGGTGGCCCAGGAGCACATCCAGGTCGCGGACGCGACCCAGGGCATCGTTGCACTGTTCGGTCAGCTCCAGAGCGCGCGCTCGCAGGCGACGCGGTAGCAGTTTGCTGAAGAGGCGCAAGGCCTCGCGCAGACGCTTGACTGCTACGCGCAGGTCGTGGACGCCTTCGGGGTCGCCGGACATGGCCGCGTCTGCGTATAGGGCGACTTCTTTGCGCTTGGCCAGGAGGAAGGCCGCCGCGGCCTGGCCAGCGGGCCTGTAGAGGCTCATGTTCTGCGGCAGGACGGGCTTGCCCATGTGCAGCTCAACACGTTACATGCAGGAACAGAGCTTTTCCGTGCGGGTCGGCGTTGTATGCGGCTGCCGCCTCGGGGGTGGAGAGAAGGCGGTAGGTGAGACCGCGCGTTTCCAGGTAGTCTTGGCCGTCCTCGGCCAGACGCAGGGCACTGTCAAATCCGTTGCCAATGATCAGTTCCGTGGGGCTGCCCTTGCAGACCCTCTCCAGTTCCTTTGCATCCAAGACGTGGGAGGTGCCATGTTTCTCCCGGGCGTGCTTCTTCTTGCGTTTGACGATCTTCCCGTTGGCGCGGAGGTATAGATCGTGGGGGTACTCCTCGCCATTGACTACCACTAAGCCGAACTCGACGCGGTCAACGGTGGGTGTGGGACGCGGGTGGTTCGAAGATTGGGGAGATTCCGCAGCCGAACCCAGCAGCTCTCGCCGGAGCAGGGCTGCGGCCCCCAGCGCGACTGCATCGTCCGCCAACTGTGAGAGGGTCAGACGCATGACGGCGCGGGAACGGCGCAGACAATCCGCGTCCACTTCGGTCTGGATCAGCGGCAGCAGCCACTCCCCACAAGCCTCCATCACTCCGCCGCCGAGGACGATCAGCTCGGGGTTGAGCACATGCCGCAGGCTGATGATGCCCTGCGCGAGGTAATGCGCCTCGCGACGCATGACCTCGGTGACCAGCTCATCCCCAGCCTCGAGGGCGGAAGCCAGCGTGCCGCTGGTAAGGCGCCCGGCCGCGGCCTTGCTCGTGATCGAGGACTTACGCCCGGCCTCCAGGGCTTCGCGCAGGTTGCGCTCGATCGCCGTGCGACTGGCTAGCGCCTCGAAGCAGCCGCAGTTGCCGCAGCCGCACACCGGGCCGTCCACCTGCAACACCAGGTGCCCGATCTCGCCGGCCTGATCCTCCGGGCCGGTGCGGAGTTCACCGCCCAAGACCACGCCGCCACCGATCCCCGTGCCCACGAAGATGCCGACCAGGTCACTGACCCCTTGCCCCGCGCCGATCCAGGTCTCCGCCAACGTGCCGAGGTTAACGTCGTTGCCCAGCGCCACAGGCCAGGGGAAACGCTGCTTCAGGCGTTTGACCAGGCGCGGATCATCCACCGCCAGGTTGGGTGCGTGGACCACGAGGCCCTTGCGACTGTCAACGACGGCGGGCACGCCCACCCCCAGGCCCTGCACAGCCTCGGGCGGACGACCAGCCTTGTCAAGCACACCCTCCACCGCCCCGGCAATCTGGTCCGCGAGCGGCACGGGATCCTGCGGCACGGCCTGTTTGTGTCGCGCCAGGATTGCACCATCTTCGGTAACCAGCAAGGCGAGTATCTTGGTCCCGCCAACATCTATGCCGAGATAGAGACCTTCGTGAGTCATGTTGTGTCCGCCTCCCTTCCCAGGGAAGAGATCAGTGGTGAACGGGCTCTCGTTCGTTGTCGCCGGTCAGTTGTTTGCGGGTGCGGCGGTCAGGGGGTTGGCAGGCACTTCCAGGTGCCGGGAAGTCCCCCTATCAGTCCTCTAGAAGGGAGGACAGAAAGTCGCGAAGCGTCTCGGCCAGGGACCGCTGGTCTTCTGGCTGCGCCACCGGAGGAACGGGACCCACAAAGTCAGTGAATTTCGGCTGCCCGGGCAGCATGTCGGCCACCACGGGCTGAACATGCTGTTGCAGCTCCACAAACACCTCGCGAATGGAGTTGTAGGCATCTACTGGTATGAAGTCGTACTCCCCGGCCATCAGATCGAATTCGGCCAGCAGAGCGCGTTGGTAGGTGACGAAGGCGTCGTACATGGTGTCCTCGTGGATGTAGTCCATGCCGGACTCCCAGTAGTCAAAGCCGTTTCCGGCCAGCACTCGCGGGAGCAGGTTGTCGAGCGCGATGCCCATATACAGGACCAGGTCGGGTTTGAGCGCAAAGCCATAAAGCTTGCGCAACCAGTCGCGCTCCACCCCACGCACCGCCGCCCGCGCCATCAGGGAGTAAATGTAACGGTCGGTAAGCACCACGTAACCGGCCCGGAGCGCGGGGATAATCTCGTTCTCGAGCCGGTCGGCGAAGTCGGAGGCATAGAACAGGCATTGGGTGCGGCGACCCATCGTGTGCCCTTCCTTGGCCGCCTGGATATGGCGGCCGGCCAGGCTGCCCCGGCGCAGCCCGGTGTCGTAGACCGCCAGGCCACTGCTCTCCAGCCAGTCGCGGAGCAGGCGGGTCTGGGTGCTGCGCCCTACGCCATCGGTCCCCTCCAGGACGATCAGACGCCCGTTCAGGGGCTCGCCGGGGTCTACGCCCGGCACAGATATCCAGTAGTACTCGTGCTTCATTCTCCCTCACCTGCTCGTGTGGGTGTGCCCCAGAACTCCTCCGGACGTCGCAGCAGCTCATCGAGGAAGGGCGCCACAATCTGGCGCACTTCCCGCTGCTGCTGGGCGATGGGTAGCGTCCCATCAATCACTGTCAGGTCAAACTCCTCAACCATTTGCTCGTATTGCTCGTAAATGCGGGTCTGGAAGAGGCGGAAGCTCTCCTCGGGGTCGTCGGAAAGACCCAGATCCAGGCCGGCCTCATACCACTTGAGCTCGGGCCGTCCGCTCAGGATGCGCTCCAGCGCCACCTCCAGCGGCACCCGGAAGTACAAGGCGACGGTGGGTCGCACCGCAAAGGAGTACAGCTCGCGCACCCACTCCGGGTCCACGCCACGGGCGGCGTCTCGAGCGTAGGCAGTGTACACATAGCGATCAGCCATGACCGCCGAGCCCGCGCGCAAAGGGGGGATGATGTTGCGTTCCGTGCGGTCAGCAAAATCGGTGGCATGGATGAGGCTGAAGGTCAGCGGGGTCAAGAGTCGCCGCCGCTTGCCCCGCGAGGTGGTGCGCTTGACGATGGGGGAGGAATTCCACTCCGAGAAGAAGGAGCTGTAGCCTTGTGACAGCAGCCACTTGTGCAGAAGGCGGATCTGCGTGCTCTTCCCAGAACCGTCTATCCCCTCCACGATGAAGAGTTTGCCGCGGTAGTGATCACTAGATTGCGCCATTTGGACCTCCGTCAGGGACCGGCGGGATGCCGGTCCTGCCTCCAGTCAAATATGACCCCCAAGGTGGCACTACGATTCTCCTGTAGCATGGGGTAAACCTCTGTGGCCTGCTCGGGCCAGAAGTGGTGGGTGATCAGGTCCGCCATGCTCATCTGCCCGCGCACCAGATAGGTATAGAAGAGCGCCACCTGGCGCGACTGTGTCCACTCGGCATCGTGGGGGGGGAGCTTGGCGTTGTGCGTCCCGAGGACGTCCACCTGCCGCGCCAGAACGTCCTGAGTGAGATGCTGCCTGGTCGGCTCAGGCGAGTCGCCGATGAGGACGACCTTGCCGAATTGGCGGGCCAGCGGCAAGGCCAGCGGCAGGACTGCCCAATGCCCGGTTACATCATAGACGACGTCGGCGAGCCG
>JAAYIR010000009.1 GCA_012523355.1 candidate division WS1 bacterium | reverse complement strand
GTCTGGGGCTGCGCCTGGTGGTGCTGCACGGCTCCCGTGCCGAGGGCCGGGAGGAGATGGACAGCGACATTGCTCTGGCCGTGCTTGCCGACGGGGAGGTGGATGCGCTGCGGCGTCTGGAGATCTATCAGCAACTGGGGGAAGTGGTCACCGCGGCCCCGGTAGCCATCTCCCTGCTCAACGGCGCGCAACCCACCTTCCTCGAAGTGGTCGCCGAGACCGGCCCGCCCCTGTTTGAGGCCCGGGAGGGCGAGTTCTTGCGCTTCCGCTCCCAGGCCCTGGGCATGTTCTCCGATGCCGCCAAGTGGGAAGAGGCCCAGCGCCAGGTCCTGAAGTTCTCGGAGGAGGAGCCAGAATGAAGCGGGCCCACGTACGCGCGGTCACCGAACGCCTGGCCGCCATGCAAGCCTATCTGGAAGAACTGCAAGAAGTTGCCGCCACCAGTCCCGAGGACTACTTCTCCAACAGCCGGGAGCGACGGGCCGGCGAGCGTTTGCTGCAACTGGTAGTGGAGAGCGCCACGGATGCCGCTCGCATGTACATGCTCGGCCAGGGCCTCAACCCCGGCCCCTCGCATGCCGCTTGTCTGCACAACATGATGCAGCGCAACCTGCTCCCGCGCGAGCTCACCAACCGGCTGATTCAGTACGTCTCGGTCCGCAACGTCGTGGTGCACGACTACCTGACACTCGATGACGAAGCCGTCTTCCGGCAAATCCAGGAGGCTCCAGAGGTATTCGGCCAGTACCTGGCCCGGATGAGGGAGGTGTTGAAGTCACCTTAGCCAGCCCCGCCCCCGGGCCACGGTGCTCCGCTCAGCCCGCCGAACCTCCTCTCTACTACCAGAGTCAGAAGATTACAGTAGGGACCCCGGGAGGTGGTGCACATGCAGGTGCATCTCAAGCGCGCGTATGAGCCGGCCTCGGAAGACGATGGCCTGCGAGTGCTAGTAGATCGACTCTGGCCGCGCGGCTTGCGCAAGCAGGACGCGCACCTGGATCTCTGGCTCCAGGAGGTCGCGCCCAGCAGCAGTCTGCGCAAGTGGTTCGCGCACGACCCGGCGAAATGGGAGGAGTTCCAGCGGCGGTACTTCGACGAGCTGCGCGCGCAAGTCGAGGCGGTGGCACAACTGCGCCGCCTCGCTGAGGACCAGCAGGTGACCCTGGTCTACGCCGCCCGCGACGAACAGCACACCCATGCGGCCGTGTTGAAGCGTTTCCTGGAACAAGAACCCGCCGGTCCGCAGTCAAAGCCCTGACGGGGCGCGGGTCAGTGAAAGCTCTTCACGCTGGCCAAGGAAGAGAGGGTTGGTGCCGTCACTGGCCCCGTCAATTCTGGCCCTTGGAGGTCTCGCCCATGACCACTATGCTTGCCCTCGTGCTGATGATTAACGGTGTCCAGGTGGAGTTGCCCGCACCAGCGTATCTCATCGGTGACCATGCCTTCGTACCCGCGCGCGCGGTCTTCGAGCAGCTCGGCTGGCAGGTGACCTGGGATGCCCAGGCCAAATCCCTGACCCTGGCCACGCCCGGCGGCCTGAGCTCCCTGCTCACTCTCGACCAGACCCAGGTCTCCCTGCCCGGCGGGACGGCTGCGCTCCCCGCCGCGCCGCGGATGATCGGCAATCTGCTGTACGTGCCGGTCCGGGCCGTGACCACCATTACCGGAGCCCAGGCCACCTGGGACGCCCAGGCCCTCGCCGTGAACCTGCTGACCATGCCCGTCGGGGAGCCAACCGTGGCGGAGCTGGGGCAGATCCAGGCTGACCCCCCCGCCTGGGCCGGGAAGCTGGTCCTGGTGACCGGCGAGTACCTCGGCTGGCAGTCTGATCCCTTTGGCCCCGCCACGCGCCATGGTCCGCCGGTCACCCGCAGCGACTGGACCTTGCGCGACGCCAGCGGCTGCCTCTACTGCGCCGCCGGACCCGGCGCGCCGGCCGGGCTGCGTCCGCTCGAGGACCTGGGCCGCCGCCTGACGGTCATTGGCGTCGTGGCCCTCGCGGACCGCGGCTTCCCTTACCTGCAACCCACCACGGTCACACTGCTGACCGGCCTGGCGGGCGTCACCTGCTACCTGCGCACCGGCCGCCTTTCCTACCAGCCCGGCCAGACTGTGACCATGCAGATGGAGGTCGCCAACCCCGGCCCGGAAGACGTCACGCTGCACTTCACCTCCGGCCAAACCTATGAGTTCCAGGTGCTGGACCCCGAAGGCCAACTACTCTGGGCCTGGTCGCAGGGCAAGGTCTTCACCATGGCCCTGCAGGAACGCGAGCTCAAGGCGGGGGAGAGGTACGCGGTGAGCGCGGAGTGGACCGTTCCCGCCGACCTGCCGCCGGGGTTGTACCGCGTACGGGGGATGGTCAATCGCGACCTCAGCTCCTATCCTGTGACCTTCGCGGTGGAGAAGAGCTGAGGCCCCGGCATGCCCGCCCGGCGCCGCCAACTGGCGCGATTGTGGCCCGTGGGTGTGCTGTTGGCCGGCGCCCTGATCGGCTGGCTGCTTGGCTCGCGGCTGCCCACCCGACTAGCTCCCCTGCCCGCCCCGGTCCGCGCCACGACCGCCGCCACACGAGACGCGATTGTCGTCACTGACCAAGCAGAACCTCCGAACGCCACCCCGGTCCTCCTCCCCACCACCGCCACGCAGCTCCACTGCTTCTTCCGTCTGGAGCGCTTGCCCGCGGGGACGCCCTTGCAGGCGCAGTGGAAGCTGGGCGCGCAGCCGCTAGGGGCCCTGGAACCACAGGACCTCCGCCTCGACCGTCAGGCCTACCTCGCCGGGCGTTTCACCTTCGGCCCCCCCACCGGCCAGCCCAGCTTCCCGCCGGGAATCTATCAGCTCATCCTGCGCTCCGGCGATCAGGTATTGATTGAGACCTCCTTCGTAGTCGCGCAGGAGGCCGAGAAGATTCTCGCTCAGCAGCCACCTGCGGCGGGGGAATTGCGCGTGGTGAACTTGGGCCTGTTCGGCAGCCTCGGCTCGCAGGGCCAGCCGCAGCAGCCCTCCAAAGTCTTCCCGCCCACTGCGAAGATTCACGCGGTCTTCACCTACCTCAACGGGGTTGCGGGGCAGAAGCTCCTGGTGCGCTGGTACGCGGCGGGGGTGGAGATACCGCAGGCCCGGCAGGAAGTAGCGGTGCAGAGCGGTGCGCGTCAGGCCTACGCTTGGCTGCAAGCGAAGGGCGCGGGTCTTCCGGAGGGAGTCTACCAGGTGGGCCTCTATCTTCCGGGCCGAGACCAGTCGCTGGTCTCGGCCGATTTCACCATCAAGGCGGGCACGGTCCTACCGCCAGCTACACCGTCAACCTCCTCGGCACGCGGGCATACGCCTTAGTCGCCGGGATAGCCCTGCTATCTAACCATCAGATGTACCGCGCCCAGGGCCGCCAGGACCAGGATGGCCGTGCCAAAAGTGCGTTCTGAGAAGCGCGGCAACATCCAGCGCCCCACAAACACTCCCAGAATGATACCCGGAGCCGTGAACACGTTGATGAGCAGTGATTCTCCGGTAAACAGCCCCTGCGCTGCGTAGATCGGCACCTTGGTCAAATTTATCAGAAAGAAGTACCAGGCAATGGTACCCATGAACTGGTGCTTGGGCATGCGCATGGCCGCCAGGTACATCATCATGATCGGCCCCGCGGCGTTGGAGACGGTGGTGGCGAACCCCGCCGCCACCCCCGTGGTCACCGTCCCCCCCCGCGAGTGTGGCGCCAGGTTCTCCCCCAGGCGGTCACCCAGCAGATGCAGGACCAGCATCACCAGGACCAGGCCGCCGATAACCGGATTCAGCAGCGCCTTGGTCTCCGCGCTCTGGCCAAAATAACGCAGGGCCACTGCCCCCCCGGCGACTCCCACCAGGACCCAGGGCAGGAGTTTGACCAGCTTGTCCCACTGGGCATGCTGCTTGTACCAGGCCACGGCGAAGACATCGCCCAGAATCAGCATGGGCAGCATGACCGCGATCGAGGTCCAACCTCCGAAGGCCTGGGCCAGCATGGTCACCACCAGGATGCCCACGCCGGGGACACCCGTCTTGGATATGCCCACCAGGAGCGCCGCTGCCGCTCCCAGGAGCCATTGCCACATGGTAAACTGTGTCGCCAGGTCGCTCAATTGCTGCCTCCCAGTAGTACTATCACGCTCGGGAGTTCCATCCCCCGCGCTCCCAGACCTTCTGCCCTCTCCCCGTGTAAAGGACCCGGGAAGGAGAAACCTGGCGCTCCTGCGAAGGACAGCACAACCACTTCGCCGCTTTCGGAGGAGAGAAGCCCTATGCCCAGAGGAGACCTGCTACCAGATCGCATCGCCGGGTGCCTTGCTGCTGCGCGGGGCGCGGAGTTGATGGCTGCGCTGGGGCTCCCCGCGCCGCCCCGGCGTGATCCCCGCCCCGCCGAGAACCTCATGCAGTACCGCTGCTGGGCGATTGCCGACGCGCTGCTGCGGACCTATCTCCGCCACGGGGCGCGCCTCACGGCCTGGGAGTGGGGCGAGGCGCTCAAGCGCGGAGACCTGGACCCACTGGATGCCTCCTTCGATTACCAGACCTCAATTGAGGTGCTGCGCGAGGGGATGCACCCGCGCCTAACCGGCATGTATGCAGCACTCACGCCCGGCGGCCTGCCACTCGCGCCGGTGGTTGGACTGTATAACCTGGGCGACTCTGAACAAGCCTTTCTCGACGCCTACGACCTGGCCTCGGTGGTCCAGCGCGACCGGGGTGTGGAGGGCCCCGCGGTCCTGGCGGCGGCGATTGCCGAGGCCGCCTGCGCGGACGCCACCGTCGAGAGCGTCGTGGAGGCGATCAAGACCGCGCTCCTCGACTGTGACCAGGACCTGCGCCGTTCGTGCTTGTTCGCGTTGGGAAAAGGAGCACGTCTGGCGACACAGAACGAGGATGATCTGGAAGCTGCGAGGGAAGCCTTGGCTTCGATCGATCCCGCCATGGATTGGCAGCGTTGTGAGCTCCATCCTAATTGCCTGGAGGCTGCACTGGTGGTGTTCGTCGCGAGCGCGGGCGACCTCACCCGTGCAGCGAGACTGCTTCCGCTTGTACCCACCTACGCCGGAATGACCGGCTTCGTGGTCGGGGCGCTGTGCGGAGCGCTCACGGGCCTGCGGGCGCTGCCCGCCTCCGTCCAGGACCCCCGGAACACCCCCGCCCGGCGCGCGGAGAAGTTCGCAGATCTGATCACTGCACGCTTCGCGCAGGAGAAGCAGACCGTTACCGTCTTGACCTCGCTGAGCAAGCCGAAGAAGACTGTGGAAGGGCAGGAGCCGCTGCTGTTCAACAAGATCTTCGGCTCCACGCTGGCCGGGGCCCTAGGCAACTCCATGGGCAGTATTGTTGAGTGTCTGCATTACCGCGATATTGAGCGGGAGTACGGAGTTATTGATACAGTGCTGGATCCTGGCCGCCTGGAGACCGAGGACGACCTGCAGATGGCTTTGCATATCTCGCAGGCTTTCATCGAAAAGGGCGGCGTGGCCACCTCCCACGACCTGGCCCGCATCTGGATGCGCGACATGGTCCCCGAGCGCTTCTTCTACTGCATGCGCAATGCCTGGGACCTGATCCGGCTGGGCCACAACCCACGCTTCACCGGGCACACCAACTTTGTCACCGGCAGTACGCTGATGTGCATGCAGCCGGTGGGCTTTTACAACGCGGGCGACCCCGCCAAGGCGTTCCTGGATGCCTTGGATATCAGTTATATGTACCAGCGCGGGCTGGACGTGGATTGTGCTTGCACCTTCGCCGCCGCGGTAGCTGAGGCCGTGCGTCCCGGCGCCACCGTGAAGTCAGTCTGCGAGACGGCCTTGGAGTATGCGCCCACGCGGAAGATGATCACCTTTGACCAGCGCCATCCTGATACAATTCGCAAGTGGTTGGAGCTGGCACTCGAGATCGGCTTCGCGGCTCCAGACGTCTTTGCGGTGCGTGAGCCCGCTTATCAGAAGCTCCTGCAGTACCACGCCATTGACCCGCTGGAGTTCTTCTGCCTGACCTTCGCGGTCTTCGCGGCCTCGGGGGGCAAGCTGGAGCAGGCGGTTATGGGGGGTACGAATATCGGGCGCGACGCGGACTCTATCTCCTCGCTCAACGGGGTGCTCACCGGCGCCCTGCACGGCTGGGAGGCGATCCCCAAGCGTTGGCGGAAGCTGGTGGGCTCGCAGGCACTGTCAGCTTTTCGCGCTGCCTCCCAGGGCATGACCGACCTGGTCCTGAACAAGAAGCTGCCGGCCATGCAAGCGGCGCAGGAACGAATCCCTCGGTGACCGACTATCTCTCCCCCGCAGCGCGGGGGAGAGTGGCGTTTGCGAAGCAAACGCCGAGAGGGGGCCCGTGCCGTTTCCCGTTCCCCCTCCCCTGCCAGGGGAGGGGGCAGGGGGTGAGGCCCCTATCCCCTTGCCTCCGCCTCACTTACCACTCTCTGTCCGCTGGGCCGCGTCTGGGCCTCCACAATCTTGGGCTCTGGCTCTTCGGCCTCCGCCATGCGCCGCAGCAGCCGGCCTCGCATGATCTCCGCCACCTGCCGGTGAGACTCCTCCTGAATGAGGTTGGTCAGCTCATAGGGATCATCAATCACGTCGTAAAGGAACTCTTCTTCATACACCGGAGAAGAGGCTTGATCCCAGTCTGCATGCTCGCGCGGCGCGTTGACGCCGTACTTCCACCGATGCGTCCGTACCGCCCGCGCGACCTGCGCTTCACTGATCTGAATGAAGACCTCCTCGGGCCAGCCCTCGCGCTCCCCGCGCGTCAGCGATAGAAGGGAGCGTCCTAGCATATCCCCTGGCACTGGCAGTCCGCAGGCGTCTAGCAGGGTGGGGGGCAAGTCTATCAAGCTCACCAGGTCCGGCAGCTGCCCGCCCCCCACAAAACCAGGCCCGGTAAGCGCCAGAGGGATGCGCGTCGAGGCCTCGTGGCAGCTCCGCTTGAACTCGGCATTGCGGGTGCGGAAATGATTGCCGTGGTCACTGCTAAAGATGAGGATGGTATTCTCCGCCAGTCCCAGGCTGAGGAGCGCGTCCTGCACGCGCCCCAAAGCCTCGTCCAGACGCTTGACTATCCCATAGTAGCCGGGCAGGTCCCGCGCGGGCCAGCGGTCACCCAGCGCGCGCAGATCCGGCGGCATCCAGGGGTCGAGGTAGCGCTCGGCGTAGCCCACCGGCGCCGCAAAGATGTCGCGTGGATTCTGATGGTGCGGCTCCAGGAACGAACAGAAGAGGAAGAAAGGCTCCTCCTGGTGGCGATCCAGGAAACGGATCGCCGCGTCGGTGAGGGCATCCACCCGGTACCCCGGCAGCAGGACCTCCCGGTCGTTTTCATCGTACAGAGTCGCCCGGTAGGCGTCAGAGGTCATCTCCGGCACGTTCGCCGCCAGCCACTCCTGATACCCTCCGCGTAGCTCACGCGGCACCGGCTCGGTGCGGCACTGGCACAGGTGCCATTTGCCCAGATATCCGGTGACGTAGCCTGCCTCGTTGAAGTGATGCGCCAGCGTCCGGGTCCCCACGGGCAAGGCCGCGCCATTGGTGGGACAACCGGCCTGGGTGGAATAGCGTCCGGTCTGCAGCACTGACCGCGCCGGCAGACATAGCGGCTGGTTGGTGAAGGCATACGCAGCATGCGTGCCCTCAGCGGCCATGCGGTCATAGTTGGGCGTGAGGCCCATGGGGTTGCCGTGCGCCCCGGTGGTATCCCACCGCTGCTGGTCGGTGAAGAAGACGACTACGTTAGGTTGGTCGCTCATATCTTGCTCTCCTCCTGGCTGGCAGTTGCACGGTTGACCAGCACCCGCAGCCGGCAGTCCTGGCTCACACACGCTCCCGCCAGGATGTCCTCCTCCGTGAACACCGCCATCAAAATCGCGCGGTCGGGGTGGGGCAGGTTCTGGCTGTCTCCGCGCTCATGGTCATAGATAACATAGATTCGCCCCTCCGGCGCCTGGGTGGCATCGGGATAGGACACGTTCTGGCGCTCATCCAGGAGTAGCCCGCCGGTCCAGGTCGCCCCCTCGTCGTCGGACACCCACGCCGTCAGATGGCTGCGCTGCCGCACCCCGTTGACCTCCGCCAACTGCATGTCATGGCTGATGAGAAGCACTCGCCCGGACTGCAGCCGCCGCAGGTGGAATCGCGAGCCAGGCCCCGGCAAGGCGTCGGGCCGCGCCCCCTCCCAGGTGTGTCCGCCGTCGCGCGAGATCGCCTCGCCAATCCCCGGGTGTGTGCGCACCAGCATCCACAGGCTGCCTCCGTGGCGCTCCAGGATCATGTGCTCGTCAAAGCTGCGGTCGGGCACGTCCGCTCCGCCGCGTCGCGTCCAGGTCGCGCCCTCATCGTTGGAGACGATCAGGTTCGAGAAGCGCTCTGCATCCAGTTCGGGCCGGAAGGGTTCGCGGTTCCAGAGGGCTGCGGGCAGAACCCATTCGCCGCTGGAGAGCACCAGCGGCTTGTTGAGCATGACCCCATGGCACAGCCGGCGCGGCGCGGAGAAGATCGGCGCGGCGGCCTCCGGCTGCGTCGTGACTAGCGCCCACACCCCGGCCCGGCCGTCGAACCAGCCCTCACTCTGCATGCAAAACAGCCACAGGCGCCCCCGCGGGTCCAGCCACAGGCAGGGGTCGGCGGCGCGGCAGGGAGCAGGCGGTGCTACCACCAACACTGGCTCCGTCCAGGTCTCCCCCTCGTCCGCGCTGGTGACCAGGGGCACGTAGTTCCCCGGTCCTTCCCCCGGCCCGCCGCTGTACCAGGCCGCCCACAAGCGACCTTCTGGCGTCCGCTCCACGGTCGGTATGCCCTGGTAAGACCGCGCTACGGACTGGTACTGCGGCCCCGGCGCATAGATGACCGGCGGCGGCTGCAGAGCTAGATCTTCCGGTGCTTCGGCTGCCATCTGCTCAGACCTTCTGTCTCCCCGGGCTCAATTCCTGCTTCTCTGCGCCCCAGATTAGCTCCCCGCTCACGCCCTCGGGCAGCACGATCTCGCCTGTCAGACGCTGGCCTTCCACACGCAAGTTCGCACCGATTTCGCCGCGCGGATGTGGCACTCTCGCTCTGGCCCACTCCAGGGGACCCAGTTGTGGCGCGAGGTGGACTCGGCGAAAGCCGGGGGCCGCCGGGCGTACGCCCAGGATCGTCGCCCGATAGTGGAAGAGGGGATGTGCGCCCCAGGCATGGCAGTCCGACCGGCTTGGCTCCCCATGTTCCAGTGTGGTACGGAACCCCTGCCCCGGCAGGTCGAACCAGGTCCTCATCCGTTCCAGCAGCCGATCCATGCGCCCCAACAGGCGGTAGGCCTCGAAGAGGTAGTGTGAGAAGTAGATGGTGGTCCGGGCCAGGTCTGAGCCCTCCAGCAGGCCTTGCACAATCCGCTCTCGCCGGGCCGGCTCCAGCCCCACCCCCGCCGGGTCAGCAGCCTCTGCCAGCAGCGCCAGGCATTGGGCGTGCTCCGAGAAGTGCTGGTGACTCAGGTCGTCTGCCAGCAAGCCCCGTCCCTCGTCCCAGAAGGCCTCCCGCGCTGCGGAGGCCACCCGGTCCGCCGTTTCCCGGTTGCGACGGGCCAAGAGCGGCTCCCCGGCCAGTTCTTCCAGTTCCGCCCCCAGCCGCAGCACTAGGACGAACTGCCAGTTGATAACTCCGCTCACCCCTGTGTGCGCATCCGGTGGTATGCCTCGTTCCCATTGCGGCACCCAGTCCACAAAACTCCATCCGGGCATCGGCCCCAGCAGCTCCGCCTCATTAATCCTCTGCCGGTAGGCGTCGAGGACGCTCCGGACCCCGAGCATGCGCGCGGCCACAAACTCCGGGTCATCTCTCCAGTAGGCATAATCATGCACCATCGCCACCCACCACAGCGAGAAGGGGGTAATCACTTGCGACCACCGCGCCGGGTAGCGCGACTGCGTCAGCCCCGAGGCGTCTCGTGACTCGTCGAACATCAACAGCGCCTTGCGCGGCAGCCGCTCATCGTGCGTCAACATATAGGTGACCAGCACTTGCAGGCGGGTGTCGCCGATATACATCATCTGCTCGTAGTAGGGGCAGTCCATGTAGGTCTCGTGCGTGCACATCTCCAGCGTCCGCCTCATTATCGGGGCGACCTCCCCCAGGCGCGGGTCGGAGGCTTCGAAATCGCCTTCCCACTGGTGAGGATAGCGCGTCTCCCGCAGGCCCCAGCGCTCCAGGGTCAGGGGTTCCTCCTCGGTGGAGACCACTACCTCCAGATACCGCCCGGCCTCCCACCACAGCGTGCTCCACAGCCGCCCCTCCCCGCCGTTGGGTTCGAAGGTATCCCCGTTGCCCAGGAACACTTTGCCCTCAATCTCGTCGCGGTTGCCTTTCTCCCTGCGTTGAGTATCCTGGAACAGCGACTCCGCCCACCACACCCGCAGCCGCGCCCCGACCCCGTCGCTGGTGACGATTTCCGGGTAGCCGCAGTAATAGTCGCCCAGGTCCACAATCACGCGGCGCCGTGTGCGGGGAGGAATAGTGAGTGCCTGATCCCCCCGCAGTAGAGCGTTCCACGCCTCGGCCTCTGCGGGCAGGTGATCCTCGGCGCGTACCACCAGTTTCTCCGTATCCTCACTGTCCAGCGCCTGCACGTGCCGGGCCTGACCCACGGAGCGGTACTCCTCCAGCATTGGGGGGAGCACTGCCGGCCGCAGCCGCCACCAGGGCGGCGTGCTATCCTCCGCAGACTGTCCCATTCCGGGACCGAGGATAGTCACCGGTTTCCAGCCCTCGCCCTCGCCGGTCTGCCAGTCCCAGTCCAGCTCCGCGCCTCGCAGGTGTACCTTGGCTCCCGCGCCCCAGGCCATGGCCGGGTCCACCCAGGAGTACCCGCCGAGCGGCTTGCTCTCCCACCCCGCCTGACCGGTATTGAGTCTCTCCTCGCAGGCCCGCCCCAGGTCTTCGGCCAGCAGAAACCCGGGCCGGATCGTCATCTGCGCAAAGGGCGACAGCCACCCGTCTCCGCCCAGCCACCACACCCTGGCCACCAGCACATGTTCCCCCGGCGACAAATTGACTTCGTACGTCTCGAAGAACCAGTTAAGCGGGCTGCCGCGCTCCGGCCCTCGCCCCAGGCGTTCGCCGTCCAGGAACAGCTCGTAGCGCTCGTCGGCGGTCACGTGCAGGCGCAGCGTGGTCTTCTCCGCCAGCGAGAAGCGGCGCCGGAAGGCCATGACCTGTGGCTGGCCCTGCACCGAGCGGCCATCGGTTACCCACTCCGCCGGCCACTGCCCGGGCTTAAATTCGGCAGGTGTGTAATCCGCAAAAGGGTCCTTCGTAATCGTGATACGCATGCGGTCTTCCTCCTCGTAAATCCTTCCATTCCCCTTCCCGATTCTCTGCCCTCCGACCTCCGCCCCGTCCTCGGCCCTCCGCCCTTCCGTCGGGGCGGCTGTCGCGAGTCTGCTTGCGATTGCCGCCCGTTCGCCGACGGCGCTAAAGCCTGGACCTGTGCTCCTCGAGCGGGCGGCAATTCGACGCGCTCGCCAAAAGCCGCCCCTACATGCCGCAACCCGAGCCCCGGCCCTCGCCTCCCTTCTACTCCGTAGGGGTGCGATTCATCGCACCCGGTGGTGGCCTCCGACCACCTCCCCTCTCGAGGGGAGGTCGCCCTGCGCAGCCGGGCGGGTGGGGTCCTCTCCGCCCCTCACCACCCACCTCAACGCCCTCCACTCCCCCTCTCCCCAGCCGTCAGGCGCGGGGAGAGGGGGCCAGGGGGTGAGGCCTGCTGGCCTGGCTCCTCCTCATTTGCCTTGAACTCATCCTCAGACTAGCTTGACTGCACTAACTGTCTTATGGGGATTGACATCGGTCCTTCCCGGGTATAGAATATTTTATCGGTCGTGTTGCTAAAGGCCTCACCTGCATAGATCTCCTGTGCAGTTTAGTATCGCTTCATGATAGCGCTAGTTCCGAGCAGCGATCTTAGACAAAAGGAGGCTTGGTTGTATGCGTAGTAAAGGTTTCACCCTCATTGAATTGCTGGTAGTCATCGCGATTATCGCGATCCTGGCAGCCATTCTCTT
>JAAYIR010000066.1 GCA_012523355.1 candidate division WS1 bacterium | reverse complement strand
TATCATGACTGTTATTTGTACCAGGAGTGGACAGTGGACGGGTGTCCGGCGGTCCTGGTGTCACCTCGGCAGGCGGCTCAGGGCCGGCCGTGGATCTGGCGGGCGGAGTTCTTCGATGCCTTCCCCGGTGTGGACCTGGAACTCCTGGCCCGAGGCTGGCACCTGGCGTACCTCCATGTGGGTAACACCTTTGGCTGTCCGGAAGCCCTGGCTCACTGGGACCCCTTCTACGCTCAGCTCACGACCGACAAGGGTCTCGCTCCTCGTCCCGTCCTGGAGGGCCTCAGCCGGGGTGGGCTCTACATCTACAATTGGGCGACCTGCCACCCGGATCAGGTGTGCTGTCTCTACGGTGATGCACCGGTCTGCGATTTCAAGAGCTGGCCTGGCGGCAGGGGACGCGGGCCGGGTAGCCCCGCGGACTGGCAGGCGCTGCTGGAAGGCTACCACTTCAACTCAGAGGCCGAGGCGCTAGCCTACAAGGGCAATCCGGTGGACGACCTGGCGCCGCTCGCTGCGGCGGGAATCCCCATACTTCATGTCTATGGCGACGCGGATGAGACGGTGCCGTGGGAAGAGAACACCGGCGTGGTGCGGGAGCGGTACCCGGCGTTGGGAGGAGAAATCACGCTGATGGTGAAGCCTGGCGGCAAGCATCATCCCCACGGGCTGGAGGACCCCACCCGGATCGTGGAGTGGATTGAGGCGCAGTGGACCTCCCGCTGTGCCTAGCAAGGTAAGGGGGACGCCAGGCAGGGAGCCAGTCTGGGCGGAAGAGCGTTGTGCTGGCTGCGAGGGTGTGCTATACTGCGCCGATGCTGCTCGACAGGATCTATTGATAGAACGAGCACTAGAACACAGGTGATTTGATGGCGAAGTTCATCTACCTCGACGGAGAATTGGTGCCACCTGAGGAGGCCAAAGTCTCCGTTTTTGATCATGGTCTGCTCTATGGCGACGGCGTATTTGAGGGGATCCGCGTCTATAACGGACGTGTTTTCCGCCTGGAGGATCATCTGCACCGGCTCTACGACTCGGCGCACGCTATCAACCTGCGCATCCCGCTGAGTGTGGAGGAGATGCAGGAGGCGGTCCTCCAGACCGTCCGCGCCAACGAGCTCCAAGACGCCTATATCCGCCTGGTAGTAACTCGCGGCCCGGGCGACCTGGGACTGGACCCCACCAAGTGCACCAAACCCACAATCTTTATCATTGTGGACGCCATCAGCCTGTACCCGCAGGAGTTCTACGAGAAGGGCCTCAGCCTTATCACCTGCTCCACGCGGCGTAACGTGGCCGAGGCCCTGGACCCCAGCATCAAGAGCCTCAACTATCTGAACAACATCTGCGCGAAGATTGAAACCATCCACGCCGGGGTGCCTGAGGGGATCATGCTCAGCACCGGGGGGTACGTAACCGAGTGTACCGGTGACAACATCTTCGTAGTCGAACATGAGCAGATCATCACCCCGCCGGTCTCGATAGGCACTCTGGGTGGGATCACGGCGCGCACCGTCATCGAGCTCGCGGAGGAGATGGGGATACGGGTCCGGATCGAGCCCTTCAGAATGATGACTGTCTATACCGCTGATGAGGTCTTCCTGACCGGCACGGCCGCGGAGATCGTGCCGGTGGCACAGGTGGACGGGCGCAAGATCGGCACAGAGACGCCGGGGCCGATCACCAGACAGTTCATGACGCGGTTTAAAGAGATCACGCGCTCGACAGGGACACCGGTGTACGAATAGCCTGGCAGGTTCCCGCCTCCGCGGCCCGGAGCATCTGTTCCGGGGCTTTCCGTCTGGTGCATAACTCCCGAAAGGGAGCCGCAAAGGCTCCCGGCCGGGAGACGCTGACTGGCACACTCTCCCTCTTCCGGCCTGAAGAGAGACCGGGAAACCTTCCCCTTACATACAACGTCTAAGCTACTTGATGATACAATAGATGCGCAAGGCGCCGCGGGTGCAGCGGTGTACGCGGCCAGCATCCCCGTTTCAGCATCTGACCTTACGGGGTATGCTGGATATGGCAATGTAGCTCAAACGCGGCAACAATCAGCCCTGACGCAGAACTCGTAGCCACCGGAGACAAGTAACCATGGAGATATGGCAGAGATTCACCAGTACGGCACGCCGCGCGGTATTGATGGCGCATTCCGAGGCGGTGCAAAGCCGTGCCCAGTTGATCGGGACTGAGCACCTCCTCCTCGGGTTGCTGCGCCTGGCGGAGGGCGTAGCTTTGGAGGCCCTCAACCGCGCCGGCGTGGATGTGGAGAGCCTGGCAGCGGACCTCAAAGGCCAGCTCCCCACCGGGGTGAGTGCGGAACCGTCCCCCGAAGTCTCCTTCACCCCCGACGCTCAGCAAGTCCTGACCCTAGCCTACAATGAGGCCCGGCTCCTCGGCGACTCACACGTGGGCACCGAGCACCTCCTGCTGGGCCTGCTGCGCCTGGGCAAGGGAGGAGCTTTCCAGCTCCTGCGGCGGTACGGCGCGGAGCTGCGGACCATCCGTCGGCTGGTGGAGGAGATCAACAGCGGCAACGCCCCCTCCGGAGGGGGGCGCCAGAGCCGCTCGCAGACCACGACTCTCGATCACTTCAGCCGAGACCTCACGACACTGGCTACGCAGGGAAGCCTGGACCCCGTAATCGGCCGGGAGTCAGAGGTGGAGCGGGTTATCCAGATTCTTTGTCGGCGCACCAAGAACAACCCCTGCCTGATCGGCGAGGCGGGCGTGGGCAAGACCGCCATCGCGGAAAGTCTGGCGCAGCGGATCGCTGAGGATGACGTTCCGGAACCACTGCGCAATCGGCGCCTGGTAGCGCTCGACCTGGCAAGTCTGGTCGCCGGGACCAAGTACCGCGGCGAGTTCGAGGAGCGCATGAAGCGCGTGATGGAGGAGATTCGCGAGGCGCAAGGCCGGGTCATCGTTTTCCTCGACGAGTTGCACACGGTGGTGGGCACCGGCGCCGCCGAGGGGGCCATGGACGCCTCAAATATCCTCAAACCCGCGCTGGCCCGCGGTGAGATGCAGGTCATCGGCGCCACTACTCTGGATGAGTACCGCAAATACGTGGAAAAGACGCCCTCCCTGGAACGTCGCTTCCAGCCGGTGATGGTACGTGAGCCGAGTCGCGAGGAGACGCTCGCCATTCTCACGGGTATCCAGTACCGTTACGAGGATTTCCACGGGGTAGCCTATACCGTGGAGGCGGTGGAGGCCGCTGTGGACCTCTCCACGCGCTACATCGCAGAGCGCTCCCAGCCCGACAAGGCTATTGACCTGATTGACGAATCCGGCTCCCGGGTGAAGCTGCGGCATATGGCGCTGCCGGAGCGGGTGGAGCAACTGGTCGGCGCCGGGCCCAGCGATATGCTTTCCGAGGAGGAGGAGTTTGCCGCCTCCGAGGTTTCGCCTCCACCGGAGGTGCGACGCGAGGACATCGCAGAGATTGTGTCCATGTGGACGGGAGTGCCGGTCACCGCGCTGACGGAGGAGGAGTCCCATCGGCTGCTGCGGATGGAGGAGGTGCTCCACGAGGACATCGTGGGACAGGATGAGGCCATCGCCGCGGTGGCCAAGGCGGTGCGGCGCAGCCGTGCCGGGCTCAAGGACCCGCGACGCCCGATCGGCTCCCTGATGTTCCTGGGGCCCACCGGGGTGGGCAAGACTCTGCTGGCCCGCGTGCTGGCCCGTTTCCTGTTTGGTGACGACGAGGCCATGGTGCGAGTGGACATGTCCGAGTACATGGAGAAGTTTAGCCTCTCGCGGCTGATCGGTGCACCGCCCGGGTATGTGGGCTACGATGAGAGCGGCCAGCTCACCGAGGCGGTGCGCCGCCGCCCGTACTCGGTGGTGCTCTTTGACGAGATCGAGAAGGCCCACCCGGAGGTATTCAACATTCTGCTGCAGATCATGGAGGATGGGGTCCTGACCGACGCGCAGGGCCGGCGGGTGGACTTCAAGAACACCGTGGTCATCATGACCAGTAACGTGGGGGCGAGGACCATAGCCGAGGGCCGCACCATCGGCTTCAATACGGGTGAGGTCGTGGCGCAAGAAGAGGTCCTCGAGCGCGAGTACGAGCGAATGAAGAACCGCGTGATGGACGAGCTCCGCAAGACCTTTAGCCCGGAGTTCCTCAACCGCCTGGATGATGTGGTAGTCTTCCACGCGCTGAGCGCGGCGCAGATCCGGGACATCGTGAAGCTGGAGCTGCGCCCGGTGCAGGAGCGACTAGCCGGCAAAGGTCTGGTGCTCACGGTCTCGGAGGCGCTGGAGGAACACCTGGCCGAGATTGGCTACGACCCGACCATGGGGGCACGCCCGCTGCGCCGCGCGGTGCGGCGAGAGATCGAGGACCCACTGGCGGAGAAGGTGCTGCTCTGGGAGGGGGAGCTGGGCGAGTTGCTGGCGGACTGGGATGCCAAGCGGGGCGAGGTGACCTTCGAGTTCATCGAGTCCGGCGTGGGGTGCTCGAACTAGACCCGAGTTGCGAAAGGCAAGTAAGAGAAATGACGGGCGGGGCCACGGGGCGCCGCCCGTTTGGCTGGTCAGGGGAGGGTCTGCCGGTCAGGGAGAGGAGAGGGGGCCGGTGTCCTCGACTCTCCGCAGGCCTCCTCCCATCTGCCGGCTGACCTGCGTCCTCACCCGCCAGCCCTGCGGCTCGAGGACGAAACCGAAGCGTTCCTCGTAGAGCCCCCCATCCCCGTACTGCACCAGGACCTCCACCGCCGCCGCGCCGCCCTCGGGGTCGGCAGCATCTGAGAGGATGCGGAGGCCCTTCACCTCGCGTCCGCCCCAGTGGGCTTCGATGATAGTGGGGACGTCGGGGCCAATCTCTGCGAGCAGCTCGCGCTGGCGCTCGCGGGCAAACAGATTCCAGTGGGGAAGTGTATCGGTGTCCGGGGGCAAGGCGGCCGGAGGCAAGCCGTACCAGATGGCGAGTTGCCGCCAGAGCTTGGCCTCGTGGCTGAGGGGATCAGGGGGCACGGCCATCTCCACTCGCAGATCCTCCTGCGGCAGCTCCAGAATCACCTTGCGCCGCTCCACGCTCACCCAGAAGCCCAAGGCCTCCACCACAAAGCGGAGGGGGACATAGAAAGCATCGTCTATCATCCGGGGGGCAACGGGCAGCTCGTAGGGGGATCCGCTGAGGCGGGCCTGGAGCCTGCCAGGAGCGAGGGACTGCAGGGGATTGAGGTCGCCGGGGCGGAAGAGGGAGACCGGACCGGCATCACGGCTCTGGCGGACCTCCAGGGCCAACCAGGCCGCCAGGGGCTGGAGTGGAACCAACACCACCCCCTGGTCAAGAACAGGGAGTCGGTCAAAAAGGGGGCCGATCTTCTGAGGCGGGGCGTGAAGCTCTTGCGCCTGCAAAGTGCCTGCGTAGAAGGCCAGGAGGAGCACTCCCCAAGCCAGGGTCCGCCTCCGCCATAGGACTGTCATACTCGGCCAGACTCCCATCTGCCAGCCTCCCGTGGGGTGATAATTCGTCACGCCGCCGCCCGTTCCCTCCTGCTCCAACTCCACACGTCTTGACACTGGGCAGGGCCGTCTCATAGAATGGCGTCTCGGAGTCACCAAGCGATTGGAGGAGCAAACATGGCAATACAGGAGCAAGTGGAAGAGGTCTTGGCCAAGGTGCGCCCGGCGCTCCAGGCTCATGGCGGCGACGTCGAGTTTGTGGAGGTCACCTCGGAGAACGTGGTGAAGGTCAGACTGCAGGGGGCCTGCAAGGGCTGCCCGATGTCTCAGATGACCATGACCATGGGCATTGAGGCCGCTCTCAAGGAGGAGATTCCTGAGGTGCAGGCTGTGGAGGCGGTGGAGTAGTTCGGCAGGCGATTGGAGAGGGAGTGAGTTTTGTGAAGTTCTTTCTGGATACGGCCAACGTGGAGGAGATCCGCAAGGTGGCAGAGATGGGCTTGCTGGACGGGGTCACAACCAACCCGAGTCATGCGGCCAAGACGGGGAGGCCCTTCAAGGAGGTCGTGACTGAGATTTGCGGCATCTGCTCAGGGCCGGTGAGCGCGGAGTCGATCAGCACGGACACCGAGGGCATGCTGGCGGAGGCGCGCGAGGTCTGCTCCTGGGCGCCGAATGTCGTGGTGAAGATTCCGTTGATACCCGAGGGCATCAAGGCCGTGAGGATACTCGCCGAGGAGGGTATCAAGACCAATGTGACCTTGTGTTTCAGTCCTACACAGGCCCTGTTGGCGGCCAAGGCCGGAGCGACCTACATCTCCCCCTTTGTGGGACGCCTGGACGATATTAGCACCACGGGCATGGACCTAGTTCGGGAGATCGCCCAGATCTATGACAACTACGCCTACGACACCGAGATCATCGTGGCCAGCGCCCGCGGACCTCAACACGTCCGGGAGGCAGCGTTGACTGGCGCGGATATCGTCACCATGCCCTACGACGCTTTCACCAAGCTGTTCAACCATCCGCTCACGGAGGTGGGCCTGGAGAAGTTCCTGGCTGACTGGAACGCGGCCGGTTTGCAGATACTCTGAGCATGCGAACGGGCAAACATGGCACAAAAGCCACTGGTTGGGGGCTTGGCGCCGTGGTTCGCGGAGGTGGCATGAGCCACGCAAGGTCTCTGTGCGCCGCGCTAATCTTGGTACTTCTGACAGGGCCCAGGACAGTTCTTGGCTCCCCGGAGTTGCCGCCTGTTCCTCCAGCCCTCATCGGGCTGGCCCGGGCCGATCACCTGTACCTCCCCGGTCCGGTCTATGCACCTCCCGGAGTGTATCCCGAGGGCAAGATTGACTGGGAAGTCATTCATGCTCTGGTGCGCCAGTCGGCCGAGACCGCCGGCATTCCCTCGCCGTGGAAGAGTCTTTTCGAGCCCACGGACCGCGTCGGGGTGATGATTGACACCACACCGCCAGCCGTGCCGATGGTGACTGTGGACGCGGTACTGGAGCAACTGGTGCGGGCGGGGCTGTCCCCTGACCGCCTATTCATCTTTTCAGCCGAGGAGACGGGACTGTTTGCGGCGGGGTTCTCGCTGAAATCTGAGGGCCAAGGCGTAAAGTGCTATGGGGCAGACCGCATGGGGTACCGCGGCGGCCTGAGCCGGCTGGTCCTGGACACGTGCGACAAGATCGTCAACCTGGCGGTCCTGCGGCCGAGTCCGGTCTTCGGAATGACCGGCTGCCTG
>JAAYIR010000065.1 GCA_012523355.1 candidate division WS1 bacterium | reverse complement strand
GGCTTACGCCGAGGGCGCCATTGACCGCGAGGTGGTGGCCCAGGTCCTGGGCCTGACCCGCCAGGAACTGCTGGAGCGCACCCTGGCGTTGGTGGCGGAAGGGAACCTAGGGGAGCTATTTGCACTGGTGGATGAGCTGCTTCGCGAGGGCCGGGACCTGCCACAGTATCTCAAGGACCTCACCGCCTTCGCCGCCGAGCTGCTGCGGGTGCAGTTAGGCGCCGAGGCCCCCGGCTGGAGTCGCACCGCGCCGGAACGCGCCGAGGCGCTGCACAAGTTGGCCGCGGACCTGGGGCGGCAGCGACTGATGGGGGTGATCACCTCCTTGGCCATGGCTCAGGAGCGGCTGCGCGAGGGCGCCCAGGAGATGCTCACCGTGGAGCTGGTGCTGGCAAAAGTCGCGTCGCCGGCCTCACCCCCCACCCCCCTCTCCTCGCAGGAGAGGGGGAGTCAGACTGCCGAGGAGGCGCCGAGGGCACCGGAGCAGGTGGCAGCGCCACCGGCTGCGAGGCCAGTGGCGCTGAGACAGCGGCCAGCGCCGCCTCCCGCGGTTCCGCCAGGACAGCCGCTGACCCTGGCTGTGGTGCAAGAGCTCTGGGAGCAGCTCCTACCCGAGGAGCTCAAGCGCATGAAACATCAGCCCGTCTGGGCCATGCTGCAGGAAGGCGCGCCCGCAGAGGTCCGTGGCAACCGGGTGCGTATTGTCTTCCCCAAGACGCATGAGTTCCACTGCAACCGGGCCCAGGGCGCCTACAAGAAAGTCATCGAGGACGCCCTCGGGAGGTTGCTGGGACAAGAGGTCGAGGTGGACTGTTGTCTGGGAGAGTTGCCCTCTACAGAGGCCAACCCCCTTCCCGAGACGAACAGAGAAGAGCCAGACGTCAGCGAGGCAGAGCAGAAGGCCCACCCCGCCTCACCAGACGCCGACGAAGAGCCGGAGCCATCGGCACAGGAGCCGAAGCGGGGCACTCCGGAGAACCGTACGGCGGATCAGGCAGTGGACGAGGCCGTTCGTACGACCCTGGAGTTGTTCGACGGTAGCCAGGAGGTACCCGAGAGGTAAAGATGAGAAATCCGTTTCAGGCTATGATTGAGAATCAAGTCGCCAGCATACAGGCGCAGCTGGCTTCCGCCATGGAGGAACTCGCACGGACGGAGGTGGAGGGCTCCTCCGGGGGCGGAGCCGTGCGGGTGCAGATGACCGGCGCGGGCGAGGTGCGCCGGGTCTCCATTAATCCCGACATCATGCAAGAGCAGGACTCCGAGCTTCTGGAGGATCTGGTCTGCGCCGCCCTGCGGGATGCCCTGGGACACGTTTCCCAGGTCAAGCGAGAGAAGATCTTCTCTGCCACGCCCCTGGGAGGACTGGGCGTGGATCTGCCGGATATCTTCTAGCCGAATCCAGAAAAGAGAACCCGGGAGAGAGAACGGAGAGCCAGCCCCAGGCGTGGCCGTCGTTCTGACCCCTGGACTCATTATTCTGGATTCCTTCGGTTGTCATGCTTTCCTATCCGCAACCCTTACAACAGGTAATAGAGGAATTGGAGCGTCTACCGGGAATAGGTCCCAAGACCGCACAGCGTCTGGCGCTCTTTCTGCTGTCGCGTCCGCCCCAGATGGCTGAAGACCTGAGCCGGGCACTCACAAACTTGCACGCCGGGGTTCAGGCGTGCGCCGAGTGCTTCAATTATGCCGCGGGGCGCCTGTGCCCGATATGCCTGGACCCGGCGCGCACCCGACAAGTGCTGTGCGTCGTCGAGACGGCCAGCGATCTCATGGCCCTGGAGCGCGCCGGTGAGTACCGGGGAGTGTATCATGTTCTGGGCGGGGCGCTATCCCCCGTCGCCGGACGGGGGCCAGAGGATCTGCGCATCGCCGAGTTGCTGGCGCGGGTGGCAGGTGAAGGCGTACAGGAAGTGATCCTGGCCACCTCACCCACTGTGGAGGGGGATGCCACGGCGGAGTACGTGCGCCGGCGGCTGCGCGAGGAACATCCGGAGCTACGCGTGAGCCGCATCGCCCTGGGTCTACCGGTAGGCGCGGACCTGGACTATGCCGATCAGGTAACCCTGGCGCGGGCTCTCCGGGGCCGCACGCCGATGAGCGATTAGCCGTATGCGCAGGGGGACCAAGTGATCCGCTGGCGTCACTTCCGGGCAACTTGGGAAGTGTGGGTGCTGCTGGTCGGCTTCTTTCTGGCCTTCGCCGGCAGCATGGTGCGCTGGTGGTCGGTCAGTGGCACCGAGGCTCCTCGGGCCGCCAGGCTGGTGGAGCGGGCGGACGCGCCGGCTTCTGCAGAACTCGCAAAGGATGTGGAGGTTTTCTTCTCCCCGGGGGGAGACGCCCGGGGGGCGATCCAACAGGCCGTGGGCGCCGCCCAGGACTCGATACTGATCGCCATGTATACCTTCACCGACTTTCAGCTCAGCCAGGCGCTGCTCGACGCCCGCGGACGTGGGGTGAAGGTGCTGGTCTATCTGGACCGTTCGCAGGCCACCATGCGGCATTCGCAAGCCCGCGCCTTGGCCGCGGCCGGGATCGCGCTGCGCATCAGCAGCAATCCGCGCATCATGCACAATAAATTCGCCATCCTGGATGACGCGGTGGTGATCACCGGCTCCTATAACTGGACCAAGGCGGCAGGCGACGACAATGACGAGAACCTGCTCATTGTGCGCAATGCGGAGATCGCCGCGCGTTACCGGGAGCAGTTCGTGATCTTGTGGAATATGTGGGACAGGAAACTGACCGATGAGGTGTACGGAAGATAGTGGTGTGCGGTGGGTGGTGAGTGGTGAGCAACGACGGCAGGAGTTCTTCTGCCCGCGTCGCTTTTCACTCACCACTCGCTACTGAAGGAGGAACGACATGTCCGATATGGTAGAAGTCCGCTGGCATGGACGGGGAGGCCAGGGGGCCAAGACCGCCAGCTACATCCTGGCCGTGGCCGCTGCGGAACAGGGCTGGCAGGTTCAGGCCTTCCCGGAGTACGGCGCCGAGCGCCGAGGCGCACCGATGAAAAGCTATGTACGTATGTCGCATGGGCCCTTGCGCCTACGCAGCGCTGTCCAGGAACCGAGCGTCGTGGTCGTGCTCGATGGCACCCTGGTGGCTGGCGAGCATGTCGCCGCCGGCGTGCCGGCGGACGGCCTGATCCTGCTCAACGGCACCGAGGACCCCGCCGCGCTCAAGCAGCGCCTGGGCCTGCCCGATACGGTCAAGGTTGGCGTCGTGGATGCCACTACTATCGCCACCGAGACGATAGGACGTCCCATCCCCAACACGCCCATGTTGGGCGCACTAGCCAAGCTCGGGGATATCGTCAGCCTGCAGGCCGCCGAGGCCGCAGTCCGGAAGACCCTGGGCACCAAGCTGGCACCTGCCGTCGTCGAAGGTAATATGCAGGCGATACAACGCGCCTATGAGGAGGTCAAAGTCGCATGAGTCACTATGCGCCTGATGCCAAGTACCAGGAGCTGGCCCCCGGCGGGATTATCCCCCAGGCCGGCAATGCCGAGGAATATAGCACCGGCGCGTGGCGCTTGCAGAAGCCGGTGCGCCGCGATGAGGACTGCATAGATTGCATGTTCTGCTGGGTCTACTGCCCGGACAACGCCTGCTGGACCAAGGACCAGTCGGTGAAGGGTTTGCAGTTTGACTACGACCACTGCAAGGGCTGCGCCATCTGTGCCCAGGTCTGTCCCAAGAAGTGCATTGACATGGTCCCGGAGGACCAGGAGTCCTAAGGGGCTCCCGCTCGGCCTCCGCCGGTAGAGGATAACGCCGGCGAGGCCGCGGGGAAGAGGTCTACGTGCTGCACCTACTCGTCACCTTGAGTCTAGCTGCTGTGTTGCTCGCCGCTCTGCCCGTGCAGGCAGAGGTGACGGTATTGTCACCACCGGACTACCGGGTCTTCCAGCGGGACGCGCAGAACCAGGCGCAGGTACCGGTGAAGGTCAAGGCGGACGGGGCGGCGGCGACCGCCCGGCTGGTGCTGCTGCCAAACTACGTGGGCGAGTCCGTGGACTGGACCCAGTTGACCGCCAACGCCGACGGCACTTTCAGCGGCGCTCTGCCCACCAAGGCAGGCGGCTGGTACAAGCTGGAGGTCCAGGTCACGGACGCCGCAGGGCAGGTGACGACTGCTGAGATCGCACATGTCGGCGTGGGCGAGGTGTTCTTTATCGCCGGGCAGTCCAACGCCGGCGCCTATGGGAACCCGCCACAGAAGTCCACCGACGACCGCGTCGTGAGCTTTATCCCATGGGAGGTCAAGGGACACTGGAGCCCGTGTGAGGACCCCCGGCCGGGAGGCTGGGGCCGAGGCGGATCGCCCTGGCCCCATCTGGGTGACCTGCTGGCGCGCTCTTTGCAGATGCCCATCGCCATCGGCGGCTGGGGCCTCGGCGGCTCAGGCACATCGGAGTGGGTACCCGACGGCCCCAAGGCCTACGTGAAGGGCCTGGCGCGCGGGGTAGCCCTCTGGGGCAAGCCTGGTGCACGGATGGTGCTCTGGCACCAGGGCGAGACTGATGCGGCGAGCAAGGTGTCGGCCGAGGAATATGCCCGGCGCCTGACCACCATGATCGAGTACGTGAACCGGGAACTCGGCTACAACCTCCCCTGGATGGTCGCCCAAGCTTCCTACGCCCGCCAGACTCCGGAGGAAGACCGGGAGGCGGTGCGTGCGGGGCAGCGCCTGCTGTGGGAGCGCGGCGTGGCCTTTCAGGGTCCGCTGACGGACGACCTGATAGGACCGCTTTACCGCAGCCATGACCTGATTCACTTTAACCAACTGGGTCTGACCACCCACGCCGAGCGCTGGTTTGCCATGCTCTGGGCGCAGGTGTACGCCGACCCGCCTTTGCAGACATCCCAGAGCCCAGGCTCATCTGCTACGTCTCACTAGGAGGGACTTTCTTATGCCGGAAATCAAACCCATGGAGGGCAATCAAGCGGTTGCGGAGGCCATGCGCCAGATCAATCCTGACGTCGTGGCCGCCTACCCGATTACTCCCTCCACTGAAGTCGTGCAGACCTTCTCCAGCTTCGTAGCCAACGGGCTGGTAGACACCAACTACGTGGCAGTGGAGAGCGAGCACTCGGCCATGAGTGCCTGTACCGCGGCGGCGGTGGCCGGGGGGCGCGTCATGAACGCCACCTCTTCCCAGGGCCTGGCGCTGATGTGGGAGATACTCTACATCACCGCCTCCCTGCGCGCGCCGGTCATCCTGACCGTCGTGAACCGTGCGCTGTCGGGCAACATCAACATCCACTGCGACCATTCTGACGGGATGGGCGCTCGCGACTGCGGTTGGGTGCAGCTCTACGGCGAGAATGTGCAGGAGGGCTACGACAACCTTCTCCAGGCCGTGCGCATCGGGGAGGCTCTCGACGTCCGTCTGCCGGTCATGAACTGCATTGACGGCTTCCTGGTCAGCCATTCCTACGAACTGCTGCAAGTCGAGGACGACGCCCCGGTGAAGGACTTCGTGGGTCCCTACCAGGCCGTCAACCCACTCCTGGACATCAGCCACCCCATCAGTATCGGACCGCTGGACCTGTGGGACTACTACTTCGAACACAAGCGCGGCCAGTGCGACGCTTACCCGCCAGCCAAGGAAGCCATCCTCGCGGTCGGCAAGGAATTCGGGAAGACCTTTGGCCGCGAGTATGGTCTGATGGAGGAGTTCATGCTGGAGGACGCCGAGCTCGCAGTCGTGGCCCTGGGCTCGACGGCCGGGGTCGCCAAGGTGGCCGTGGAGTCCCTGCGGGAGGACGGCGTGAAGGCCGGGCTGCTGAAGCTCCGCGCCTTCCGGCCTTTCCCTGCCGCGGAGATCGCCGCCGCCCTCCAGGGCAAGAAGGCGATCGCGGTCTTCGATCGCGCCATCTCCTTCGGCGCGGCCAGCGGGCCACTCTTCTCCGAGGTCGCAGCGGCGTTGTACACCGCCGGACAGCAGATTCCCGCCCTCAGCGTGCTGTACGGGCTGGGTGGACGAGAAATCACACCCGAGCAGATAAGCGGCGTCTTCCGCCAGCTTCCGGAGGTTGCCTCCGGTGGGCAGCCGGCTGACCCGGTGCTGTTCCTGGGCGTGAGGGAGTAGACAAAGCTCCCACCTTTCCTCCCCGGACGCAGGGAGGAACATATCAAGGCAAGTGGGGCGGCC
Organism: candidate division WS1 bacterium; assembly: GCA_012523355.1. Classification (GTDB taxonomy): domain Bacteria; phylum Armatimonadota; class Zipacnadia; order Zipacnadales; family Zipacnadaceae; genus Zipacnadum. The sequence goes on along the minus strand of JAAYIR010000065.1, from coordinate 3,172 downwards.
CAGGGGGCCTGCTACCACCTGAATGTGAAAGGGAGGGCCAGACGCAATGTATAGCAGTACAAGACTTCTGATGGCTACACTCCTGGTGATGAGTGTGGCGGTAGGGGCCGCGCACGCGGATCTCAGTTTCACCGGAGCCGCCCGTTATCTGGGCATGGGCAACACCGGGATCGCCCTGGCTGATGACCTCGCCGCGGTAGACTACAACCCAGCCAACCTGGGCGTAATGGGCATAATATCGGATATGCCCGCTCGCTACTGGGAGGCCCCTACCAGCCTGGATGAGAAGCTGTTGGCCGGCCAAGTGCTGGGCAGCGCCAGCCTGGGTGGGGACCTCGATCTCTCCGCCGGATACGTCGGCGCGATGATCGTGGACGAGGTCCACAAGAAGCACGGTTTCTCCGTGGGCTGGAAGAGCTACAACTCTCCGGGCGAAGTGGAACCTCTGCCCAAGACCGAGGATATCATCCTGGGCTATGGGCATCAGTACTACTATGAGAACTGGTGTTGGGGCTTCTCTTACCTGCACAGCAAGACCACCGGCGTGCCCACCAATCAGCCGCCACCCGCGGCGCCGTATCGTCACGAGATTGCCGACACCCTCCAGGTGGGCGGACTGACCTGGTTCGCGCAGGATCAGCGCCCGGACATCCGGGCGGGAGCCGTGATTCAGGACCTGCTGAACAACAACGGTGGGCCTTTCATCAACGTGGGCGTTGCCGTTCCATTGAGCGAGAAGCTGGTCGTCGCCGTGGACTGGAATGATATCTTCAACAGCGACGGCACCAGCTTCAACGTCGGCGCTGAGTGGGCCTTCGACCCCGCTTGGCGCCTGCGCGCAGGCGACGCCAATGTGTTCCGCCAGTCCGATACCGACGACGCTCCCACGGTGGGCGTGGGCTGGATTCACGAGAAGTGGCAGGCGGATCTGGCTTACGTGGCCCCGCCGGAGGGCCGTGACACGCAGTGGGTGGTCTCGGGCTCGTATACTTTCTAATCCCGAGCTCTCACCCGGGAAACGAGTCGAGGCTGTACCGGCCGCCCGCCGGTGCGGCCTCCCGACCCGATCCCAGCCGACAGCGCATAACTTGCCGCGGGCGGTTCGCAGCGCGTGGCCTATCAGGAGGACCGTGACATGCCCAAGAATCTCAAGCAGCTCAGTGAAAGTGAAGTCCGTCTCACCGGCGGCCACCGGCTTTGCCCCGGCTGTGGGGAGCCGATTGCTGTGCGCCAGGTGCTAATGGGGACCGAGGACCCGGTGATCGTGGTGTCGGCCACGGGCTGCACGGAGGTCTCCACGACCATCTTCCCCTATACCGCCTGGGCCTGCCCCTGGCTGCACATTGCCTTTGAGAACGCCGGAGCAGCCGTCTCCGGGGTGGAGGCCATGTACAAGGCCAAGTTGGCCCGCGCCGCCAAGGGGGAGACGCTGCCGGATTACATCCCGGCGGACAAGCCCTACAAGTTCGTGGCCTTCGCCGGCGACGGCGGAACCTACGACATCGGCCTGCAGTCTCTCTCCGGAGCAGCCGAGCGTCGCCAGCAGTTTCTGTATGTCTGCCTCAATAACGAGGCCTACATGAACACCGGCGTGCAGCGCTCTTCGGCGACGCCCATGGGCATGAATACCACCACCAGCCCCGCCGGCTCCGTCCTACCCGGCAAGACGGTCCACCGCAAGGATCTCACCGAGATCATGGTGGCTCACGAGATGCCCTACGTGGCCCAGTGCGGCGTGTCCCGCTGGCGCGACCTGGTCGGCTGCGCGGAGAAGGCCTTTGCCGTGGACGGCCCCACCTTCATCAACTGCCTCACTCCCTGCCCGCTGGGCTGGATTCATGACTCCAGCAAGACGGTGGAGATCGGGCAGCTGGCCAGCGACTGCTGCATCTGGCCGCTGTATGAGGTGGTGGACGGGAAGTACAAGCTCAACTATCGCCCCAAGGAGAAGAAGCCGGTAGATGAGTATCTGAAAGCGCAGGGGCGCTTCCGGCATCTATTCAAGGACGAGTCCGGCGCCGAGATGCGCCGGAAGATGCAGGAGTGGGTGGACTACAAGTGGGAGCAACTCCTCAAGAAGTGCGCCGAGGAGTAGGCAAACCTCGTTAGCCTGAAGACGAGGGCGGCCAACCGAGGCCGCCCTCGCCTAAGCCGTCTCCCAGGCAGCGCGAATCATCTCAGCAGTGGCGATCACCGCACGTCCTTCCTCACCGGGCACCGGTACCGGCCCCTCGCCCCGAATCGCCTGGCAGAAACCCTCCAGCTCCGCCGCCGTGCCCTCCAGCGGCTGGAGCACCTCCAGCTCCTGTGCTTCCGTCTCCCCCGCCGGCGTGAAGTAGAGTTTGGGCTCCCAGGCCTGCCAACGCAGCGTGCCCTTTTCGCCAAAGACCTCGTAGGCATTGCCGCCACCCGCCGGAACCTGCCCGACCAGGAGGTGTCCCAGGCGTCCCTCCGGACAGGACAAGAGCACGTGCAAGAGGTCGAAGCCCTCGGGAGTAACCGGTGAGCCCTGGAAGTTGCGGCGCGCACAGACGTTCTCCGGGCGCCCCAGCAAGCAGTGGAAGAAATCCACCTCGTGCACGTAGATCTCCCAGAGCATGCCCTTGGTCCAACTCTCATTCCCCCGCCAGGTGGTACGCCGGACACCGGTCCAGGTCCCCAGCCGCGTAACATTGGCGCCCCACAGCTTCCCCAGGTCGCCGCGCCGGACCATCTCCAGGCATCCGCCAAAGGGAGTGATGTAGCGCAGCACCTGCCCCACCATGAGCAACACCCCCGCCTCCTGACAGGTCGCGATCATGGCGTCGCAGTCCTCCAGGGTCAGGGCCATCGGCTTCTCGGTGATCACATGCTTCCCGGCATGCGCCGCCGCGATGGTCTGCTCAGCATGAAAGGGGTTGGGACTGACGACAACGACCGCCTCAATCGCGGGGTCCTCCAACAGCCCCTCCAGGCTGGGATAGACCTGGCCGCCGAATTCCTCCACCAGGCCCTGGGCCTGGGCAGGGTCCGGGTCCCAGGTACCGGCTAGCGCGGCGTCGGGCACCTTCTCAAACCCCCGGGCCCAGGAGCGGGCCATCCCGCCGGAGGCGATGATTCCAAAGTTGATGGCAGACATACTTGCACCTCTTCCGGAGCCAGGCTCCTCAGAACTTTCCGGCTGAATTCTCCG
>JAAYIR010000064.1 GCA_012523355.1 candidate division WS1 bacterium | reverse complement strand
CGGCTGCTGCATGGGGATGTGGGCGCGGGCAAGACCGCGGTGGCGGGGGCGGCGCTGCTGGCGGTGGCCCGCGCGGGGCGGCAGGCGGCGCTCATGGCTCCCACAGAATTGCTGGCCGAGCAGCACTATCGGGTGCTGGCGGACTGGTTGCGCGACCTGGGCTGGTCCGTGCACCTGCTGATCGGCAGCAGCGCCTCGGGGGAGGCGGCAGCCACCCGGAAGGCCCTGTCCGGGGGGGAGGCCCAGATCGTCATCGGCACCCACGCCCTGTTCCAGCGCGGCGTGCATTTCCACGACCTGGCGCTGGTGGTGGTGGATGAGCAGCATCGCTTTGGCGTGCGCCAGCGGGCGGAGCTTGCGGGCAAGGGCCTGGCGCCTAACCTACTGGTAATGTCGGCGACGCCTATCCCGCGCACCCTGGCCCTGACGGCGTATGGTGATTTCGACGTCAGTGTGCTAGACGAACTCCCGCCGGGCCGCCAGCCGGTCCACACGCAGGTGCTGGGAAAGCGCGAGCGCCGCCGCGCGTACGAGTCCCTGGTGCAGCACGTGTCCGCGGGGCGGCGTGCGTTTGTGGTCTGCCCGGTGATTGAGGAGGGGGCTCGCGAGTACGTCGCCTCCGCGCAGGAGGTGTTTGAGCGGCTGCAGGAGCAGGTTCCCGCGTTGCGCTGGGGACTGGTGCACGGGCGGATGAAGCGGGAAGAGCGGGAGGCGGCCATGAACGAGTTCCGCCAGGGCGCACTGGATGTGCTGGTGGCTACCAGTGTGGTGGAGGTGGGGGTGGATGTGCCCGAGGCGGCCATGATGATTGTGGAGAACGCCGAGTGCTTCGGGCTGGCGCAGCTGCACCAGTTACGGGGACGAGTGGCGCGAGCGCGAACTCCGGCCTCCTGCTACCTGATCACCATCAGTCAGAACCCGGATACCATCGAGCGGCTGCAAGTGCTGGAACGCACCACCGACGGCTTTATCATCGCCCAGGAGGACCTGCTGCGCCGCGGTCCCGGCGAGTTGCTCGGTGAGCGGCAGAGCGGGTACCTCGATGTGCGGCTGGCGCAGGCCGCCAGTGACACCCGCCTGCTGGTGCAGGCGCGGAAGCAGGCCCTGGCGCTGCTGGAGGAGGACCCGGAGCTGCAGGCAGCGGAGCACCAGGCCCTGGCGGCATACCTGCGGCGGGCAGAGGCGCGCACCGGAGGCTTTACGCTATGAGGCGGGCGCCGAGGATCATCGCTGGAGAGTTCCGTGGGCACTCGCTGATTTTCCCTCGCGGCGGGGACTTGCGACCCACTACGGAGCGGGTGCGGGAAGCACTCTTTTCGAGCCTGGGAGAGGAGTTGCTCGAGGCCCGATTTGCGGACCTGTATGCCGGAACCGGCGCGGTGGGTCTGGAGGCGGTTAGCCGCGGGGCAGGCCGGGTATTGTTTGTGGAAAGTAATCCGCGAAGCTTGCAGGCGCTTCGGGCTAATGTGGCGAAACTGGGCGTACAGGAGCGAGTGATGGTGGTGAAGGGCCGCGTGGAGAAGCTGTGGAAGAGTGTGGCGGTCCGCCATGGGCCGTTTGGCGTGGTGTTTCTGGACCCGCCCTATGGTGATCGTTCGGGCGAGGTGATCTTGGAGCAAGCGCTGGCGCAGGGGCAGGGTCTGGAGCCAGGAGGCCTGGTGATCTATCAGCATGCGCGCCGCGAGCCACCGGCCTCTCCGCCCGAACCGTTTCGCGTACAGGATTTCGGCGAGACCCGCCTGAGTTGGTATCGTCCGGAAGCGTGATAGCATGCCTGAGCAACCGATCCAGCACATCGCCATCTGCCCGGGGAGCTTTGATCCGATCACCAACGGGCATCTGGACGTCATCCGCCGAGCGGCAGAGCTGTTTGGCCGGGTAGTGGTGGCAGTGGCGGAGGAAGCGGGCAAGCAGCATTTGTTCACGGCTGCGGAGCGGATGGAGATGGCGCGGACCGCCTGCGTGCATCTGGCCAATGTGGAAGTGGATAGCTTCAGCGGTCTTGTGGTAGAATATGCGCGCCGCCGCCAGGCCGTGGCTCTGGTGAAGGGACTGCGGGCCATCTCGGACTTCGAGCGCGAGGTGCAGATGGCACTGATGAATCGCCGACTGGCGGGGGCCATCCACACTGTCTTTCTGGTGACCCACCCGGATTACGCTTTTCTCAGCTCCAGCCTGGTGAAGGAGATTTGCAGCATGGGCGG
>JAAYIR010000063.1 GCA_012523355.1 candidate division WS1 bacterium | reverse complement strand
CTTCCGGTCCTCAAGGAACGTGGCGACCGAGACCGAGATCGTGGTTTTCCTGCGTCCATACATTCTCCGCGGTACGGATAGCGAGACCTGGAAGCCGGTGGATACCTGGCCGGCGGCGCCGACCTACACCGAACGGGAGGGGCTGCGCCAGCTGGAGCCCGCGGCCTCCGCGCCCACACAGTAGCGCCAGCCGAAGCACGCGAGCAGCTGACACATCACTCCGGGGAGGTTTGGAGAGGCTGATTTTCGGCACCTCCCCGATGACAAGGCGAGCCTGGTGCGCGCGGTCCGGGGCGTCGCTAGAACCCGGCATGCAGCTTGCGGAACACGCTGGGGGCCATGCCCGTGTGCTGCTTGAAGAAGCGTGAGAAGTAGAACTCCGAGCTGAACTTGAGCTCTTCCGCTACGGTCTTGACGGAGGCCTCGCGTGCCAGCAGTCTTGCCGAGGCCTGGTTGAGGAGCACCCGGGTGAGGAGCCGCTTCGGCGTGAGGCCCATGTCCCGGCGAAACTGCCGTGAGAAGGTATCCCGCCTCATACCGCAGCGCTCCGCCAACTGGCCGACCGTGGTAGTGGCATCCCCCAAATATCTCAGGAAGTCCAAGGCAGGACGGTACTTCTCGCCTTTCTCCACTCTCTGCTGCAGATGCGCGCTGTCGGTCTGACACCAGCGGGCGATCAGGTGGTAGAGAATCTCGTTAACGCGCCACAGAGTCCCCAGCTCCGCCTCCCGCTCCACCAGCAGCCGGGCCTCGTCAACCAAAGAAACCTCCTCCAACACCTCGCAGCGCGGGTGCGCAGTGAACACATCCACCCCGTAGAACAACTCCAGGCTGAACTGCCAGGAGACGAACTGCAGGTGGGGATCGAGGTGGAGGTCCACCACGTGGTTACAGGGGAGGAAGCAGACTCGGCCAGGGGTCAGCACTAAAGTCGTGGTGGTAGCCAGGTCGCGGATTACGCTGGGCTCCTCTCCGGCCTCGCAGATGAAGAGCAGGCGGTTTACCCCCATACTATTGCCACGGAGATCGCAGCCGTAGGAGTCCACAAAGGCCGCGTGCACGAGGGGTAGTCGCGTAAAGGCATGGTGCCTGAGTAGCGTTTCTTTGCGATGGACGATCATAAAATCATATGTCCTCGGCGGTAATTGATATTCCCCGCAGGTCTTACCAATAGTATATTTCTCACTAAGAGAAGAGGCAAGCTAGTCAAGAAGTGGTATGTTGGCCGAATTAGGGAGAGAACTCATGGCAGAAGTGACGTGGCTGCTGGTCGGTGCGGGGGATATTGCCACCCGGCGGGTGGGGCCCGCGTTGGTGGAGGTGGAGAACTCCCGTCTGCTGGGAGTCTGTGACCTGGACGGGGAGCGGGCCGAGCGGTTGGCGGCACAGTTGGGTGCGCCGGAGGTCTACACTGACTACGCCCAAGCCTTGGAGGAGTGCGCGGCGGAGGCGGTGTACATTGCCACGCCGCAGAGCACGCATGTCGAGTTGAGCTTGCAGGCGCTGGAGGCGGGGAAGCACTTGCTCTGTGAGAAGCCGCTGGGGCTGAACGGCGCGGAGTGCCTGCGGCTACTGCGGGCCGCGCGGGAGTCGGACCGTGTGACGAGCTGCTCCAACTATCGGCGCCTATCGGAGCAGTACAAGCTGACGGAGGCCCTACTCGCGCGAGGCGAGATTGGCACGCTGGTCGGGGGCTGGGCGGTGTATGCCACGCCCTTCTACAATCCGGGGAAGGCGCCCATGCGTCGTGAGTTGGGTCTCAGCCGCATCAAGGAGCTGGGCTACTATCTGATTGACATAGTCCACAACTTCTTCGGACGGCCGGAGGCGGTGATGGCGCAGGCCAGCACCCTGAATCCGGAGCTGTACAATGACGTGGAAGACATTGCTGCGGTCCTTCTGCGTTTCCCCGGCGGAGAGTTATTCACCCTCCTGTTTGACTGCCACTCCCCGGGCACGCGGCATGAATTGGAGCTCTTCGGCACTGAGGGGCGCGTCTACTGGCCGGAATGGCCGCCGCATGGGAACGGGCCGGTATACAAGATCACGCGCGCCGGGATGGAAACCCTTGCCGCGCACACCCATGAGAACTGGCACCTGCCGATGATTGAGGATTATGTGGAAGCCTTGCTCACGGGCCGCGAGCCGGTCTGTACGCTCGAGAGTGCGACCACGACGGAGCTGATCACGGACGCCATCTTCCGCTCGATCGAGAGCGGGAAGCTGGAGCCGGTAGGCTGGGAGGAAGTGTCATGAGAGTGCTGTTGATTGGAGGCACCGGCTGCATTAGCAGTGAGGTGGCTGCGCTGGCGGCGAAGCGGAGCAATATTGAGCTATACCTCCTGAACCGGGGGCGGCGCCCGAAGTTCATTCCGGAGGGAGCATACAGTCTGCAAGGGGACATCTCCCGGCCGGAGGAGATCCGGGAGCTTACCGCGGGGATGGAGTTCGAGGTGGTAGCCGATTTCCTGTCCTATAGCCTGGAGCAGATGGAGCAGACCCTGAACCTATTTCAGGAGCGGTGCGGGCAGTTCATCTTCATTTCCTCGGCGGCGGTGTACTGGCCGCGGCATTTCAACGAAATCATCACCGAGGAGAACACTCCAGCAGGGAATACGCTGTGGTCCTACGCCCGCAACAAGATTCTCTGCGAGCAGCGCCTGGCCGAGGAGCGGGAGAAGAACGGGCTGGACTATACGGTGGTGCGACCGGCCTTCACCTACAACAATCTGCGGATCTTTCACCCCGTGGGACCTCCGCACCAAGAGTATTCCTGGACCATTGCTCACCGCATCCTGCAAGGGAAGCCGCTACTGATGCAGGATGACGGGACGGCGCTGTGCACCGTAACCTACGCCGCGGACTTTGCCAAGGCCTTTGTGGGGTTGATGGGCAACCCGGGAGCGTACGGGGAGGCCTTCCATATCACCTCCGACGAGTGGCTGACCTACAACCGGGCGGCGGAGATGCTGGGTGAGGCGCTGGGCGTTCCCACGCGGCTCTGCCATATTCCGGCCCATATCCTGGGGCTGGAACTGGGCGGAGACTTTGGCGAGAAGCTCATCAGCTTTGCCCGAGGAGCGGCAGTGGATAGCCGGAAGGTGAGGAAGCTGGTGCCGGAGTTCGTCTGTACGACGAGCTTCGCCCAGGGGCTGCGCAAATGTATCCAGTTCTACGAAGAGAACCCGGAGTTCAAAGTCGTCCATCAGGAGTGGGAGGAAACGATGGACCGCCTGGCGGAGAAACATGGCGAGGCTTATCCGCTGTGAGGCTGAAGGAGGAGAGAACCATGCCTCGGCCCTTTGCTGAGGTCCGTGAGCGCTTGGAGAGACAGTACCTGGAGGTCGAGTTTGACCCTGCCTCAGGACTTTCAAAGGAAGAACTGTTCGCAGAGCTGAACCGGCATCGCGCGGAGCATCCAGAGGAGCCGCGTATCCTGACGCGGGCCTGGCTGTTTCACCTCTTGTGCTCGCGGGCGCGGATTGCCGTGGACCCCGAGGACTACTTTGTGGACCAGCTGGAACACCACAACCTGCTGCTTGAACTGCGGAATGAGTGGTGGCGAGAGGAGGAGGGCCGGGAATTTGCGAACGACTCGCCCCCGGCGCCGGGAACTTGTTCCTCCATTGTGGATACGAGCCATACCTGCCCGAATTGGCGGAACCTGCTGCGGTACGGGATACGCGGGCTGCGGGATCGCGTGGCAGGACGCCCGGGCGCCTTCTACGAGGCCGTAGCGCTGGTCTATGAGGGGGTTCTGGTACTGCTCCAGCGCTTCGAGGCGGCCCGGCCCAGTCCGGTGCTGAGGTCTCTGATCGCCGGACCTCCGCAGACCTTCCACGAGGCTCTCCAACTGGCGTACCTGTACCATGAGCTACAGGAGATGGAGGGGGAGGCCGTGCGCTCGATGGGCCGGTTTGATCTGCTCTACCACCCCTTCTACGCGGCGGATCTGGAGGCGGACCGGCTCACCCGCGAACAGGCCAAAGAGCTGCTCAAGTATTTCTGGATCAAGTTCTTCGCGAAGACCCAGGGGAAGATGTTTGGGAAGCCTTTCCTCCTCGGGCCGGAGGTCAACGAGCTGTCGTACCTGGCCCTGGAGGCCTTTCGTGAGATGCATACCACCGAGGTGAAGTTGCACCTGCGGGTGGGAGAACACACACCGCCGGAGTTCCTGGATGCGGCGGCCGAGTGTCTGCAAGCGGGGGCCACCAGCCTGGAGGTGCTCAACGATAGGGCCCAGGTGGAGATGCTCTGCCAGCATGGCCGGAGCCAAAAGGACGCGGAGGACTACATCATCATCGGGTGCTGTGAGCCTGCCGTGATGGGGCAGGAGATGAACTGCTCGGGGGCGGCGGCGCTGAATCTGGCCAAGCCCGTGGAGATGGTGCTCGTCTCCGGCGAGTACGACTGCTTCGAGGACCTGAGGCAGGCCTATCTGGAGACCCTGGGGGCAGTATTTGCCCGTTGTGCGGAGGATACGCGACGACGGGAGCGGCTGTGGCCTCGGATAAACCCCTCGCCGTTGCTCTCGGGCACCATGGATTCGTGTCTGGAGCAGGGCCGGGACGTCTCGGAAGCTGGGGCCAAGTACAATGTGACCGGCTGCACCCTGGTGGGGCTCGCCAATGCGGTGGACTCCCTGGCGGCGATCCGGCACCTGGTGTATGAGGAGCGGCGCTGCACGCTTGCAGAGTTGAGACAGGCTCTGGCCGCCAACTGGGAGGGGTATGAGGAACTGCGGCTGGCGGCGCTGCATCGGGCGCCGAAGTGGGGGAACAACGACGACCGGGTGGACCAGTTGGCCGTGCAGATTACGGACTTCATCGGCCCCCGCATCAATCGCGAACCGAACGCGCGGGGGGGCGTCTTCCATGCTGCGCTGTTCGGGATCATCGGGTCCGCCAAGTTCTTCGGCGAGCAGACGGGGGCCTTGCCGGACGGGCGGCTGGCTGGCACGCCCCTGACCATGAATACCAGCGCGACCACCGGCAGGGACCGGGGTGGAGTGACCTCGCTCATTAACTCTGTGACCAAGCTGGATCTGTCCCAGTTTCCGATGGGGACCACGCTGGATCTCACGCTGCATCCCAGCGTGGCGAAAGGGGAGGAGGGGCGGGACAACGTGGGCGCGATCATCCGTAGCCACTTCGCGCAGGGGGGCATGGCGCTGCAGTTCAACCTCTTCGATGCCGGAGTGCTGCGGGAGGCCCAGCGGAATCCCGAGCAGTATGCCAGTCTCCAGGTGCGCCTGTGCGGGTGGAACGTCAGGTTCGTGGACCTGGCGCTGGAGGAGCAGGAGCTATTTATCACACGCGCGGAGGCCGCGGGGTGACCGGGCGGCTGGTGAGTGTCCAACGGCTATGCGTGCACGATGGACCGGGGATCCGGACCACTCTCTTCCTCAAGGGTTGTAGCCTGGCCTGCCGCTGGTGCCACAATCCAGAGACCCTCTCGCCGAAACCCGAGATCGGGTTTCACGCGCGCAAGTGCGTGGGCTGCGGGAAGTGCGCGGAGGTCTGTCCGCAGGGCGCCCATAGCTTCGTTGAAGGAAGCCATCACTTTGATCGCGGGTCCTGCACGGCCTGCGGCAAGTGCGTGGCCGCATGTCTGCCGGGGGCGCTGGAGTACTATGGACGGGAGGTATCTGTCGAGGAAGCGGTGGCAGCAGTGTTGGAGGATCGGACCTTCTATGCCACCTCAGGCGGGGGATGTACTGTCTCGGGTGGGGAGCCGCTCCTGCAGGCGCAGTTCTGCGCTGAGCTCTTCCGGGCGCTGCACGCAGCGGGGGTTCATTGCGCGGTGGACACCTCTGGAGCGGTGAGCTGGCAGAGCTTCGAAACCGTCTTGCCGTACACCGACTTATTTCTCTACGATGTCAAGCATATCGATGAACAGATACATCGCGAGCACACCGGCAGCGGGAACGGGATGATCCTGGAAAACCTCACGCGGCTGGCAGAAAGCGGAGTTCCCATCGAAGTGCGCATCCCGCTGATCCCGGGATTCAATGCGAATCAGGAGAGTTTGTCCGCGCTGGGGAAGTGGCTAAGCAGGATGCCGAATATTGCCAGAGTGCGCTTGCTGCCGTATCATCTGGCGCGCTCGAAGTATGAGACGGTAGGCCGTCGAGACACCATGCCGCAAGCGCCGATCCCCACCCCGGAACAAGTCCGAGAGGCGGCTGCCGTGCTAGAGGGTTGGGGGCTCGAGGTCGGACGGTAGGATGACCGGGAACACCCAACGCATGAGCAGGTAGGAGAGGAACGCCACGGCCCAGAGCACTCCGGCCAGGATGAACAGGCGCCTGGCCCGGGCCAGCGACTGCTGTTTCATGGCGTGGGAGGGGGCGCCCTCGGACCAGGCGAGGTTAGTGAAGGCCACTGCCGTGACCAGTAGGGCGGCCAGCCCGGAAGCTATCTCCACGATGAGCAGAATCGTCATGGCTAGCGCCAGAGACGGAGCAGGTGCGTAGTCCGCGGCATGACCAGCAGGGTGAGCTGTCCGTCCGCGGGCAGGGGGAAGCTGTCCACCGGCTCGAGATTGGAGTGCGCGTCCAGCCGGCAATGTTCCACCTGCCAGTTCCCCTCGGGTAGTCCGCGCAGGCTGAGCGGCACGGCGCCATCGGGGAGGGCGGCCTCCAGGTTGCTCAGCAGAACCCGGTGCTCGCTCCCATCGGCAGCCGACCCGGCGAGCGCCGCCACTCCCTCGTCCGGGTCAGAGCCTTCCACCTGGCAGCGCACGGGAGTGTGGTCTAGCATCTCGCGGAAGGCGAGGAAGGCGTAGTACGGCTTGCCGGGAACGCCCGAGTCGTGGAACATGCCAAAGGGGCCGTTAGTGGCATCGTAGAAATTGCTCATGTCCACGGCGGCATCTTGCAGCGCGATCAGGCCCGACGCGGCCAGAGCTCCCCCCTCTGCTCCCTTGATGCGCCCGATCCAGTGGGCACTCTGTTGCACGCTGCGCCCCCCGTAGGTCCACAGGTTCTTGTAAGGTCCCAGGTTCCATTCGTTGACGTGGCTCTCGGTCTGCGTGTATCCGTATTCATCCAGAAGAGCCCGGACAGTCTGGGCTCCGGTCACTAATTTCGTAGGCTGCCCGGTGTAGCAGTGCCAGGAGCAGAAATCCAGTGGCGCCTCCCCCTCCCTCACCGCAGTCAGGAACTGGCGCAGGCGCGGCTCGTGAGGGAAGCAGGCCGCCGGCCCTCCGATCTTGATATCCGGGCACGCGGCCTTGATGCGCTTGGTCACCTGAACGTAGAAGCGATGGTACTCCTCATAGGGGGCGTTCCACATCACCGGCCCCTCATTCTCGGCCTCGTTCCAGATCTCCCAGTACGGAATGTTGTGGTGGAAACCGTTGGCCCAGCCTTCATTGTAGTGGCGGATGATATTGATGCAGATGTCTGCCCACTTGTCGTAATCCTCCGGCGGGTCGGTGTTGAAATGGAAGGTGGGGTGGTTCTGAATTGTCACCCCCAGGCGGTAGACGATCTGCGAGCCGCAGTCGAGAATGGACTGGAGATACCCGTCGGTGCGCGCGAAGCGGTAGTTCTCCGGATCCTGCTCGTCGAGGTGGAACAGAGGGAAGATACTGGGAGTGTCTACGACCTCCCAGCAGTAGAACACGCAGTCGTGCAACCGGATGGTGGGGAAACGGACGCGACGGTGGTAATCCGAGAGGTCATAGTAGCCGTTCATGCAGAGCGGGCCGATATTGGCGCCGTGAATCTCTCGCAAACAGCCCTGTGGTGCAGAGAAATCAACGCTGATCATCTGGCGACCTCCGGATGACGAGTTGGCGCTGTCTCCAGCCGGGGGAGCAGCGTTCCTCTGTGATTCCTCCCCTCGGTTTGGATTACCTGCCCGGCAGGGGTCAGTCCAGGGCAGGCGAGAGGTGATACGGAGTAACAGAGGGAATAGGGCGAGTGACTCTGCATAGTCTCCGTTCCGGAGTCGAGCGGAAGGGCAGGAGTGTTGGGTTCACGACCTGTCCGTTCGGTGGAGGGCATCGCTAGCTGATGCGACCATCGCAGTTGTATGGAAGCGCATATCTGGCCTCTCAGCTCCGGGGCCAAAGCCGCTATCCCTTCCGCCCGCTGACGGCGGTGCTAGCAGACCAGAGCCGACGGGTACGGGCCATGGTGGCGTATGCTTACCGCTACGTTCCGTTCTACCGCGAGACGCTGGATCGTCTCGGACTGCGTCCTCAGGACTTCCGCACGGCCCGAGATCTGGAGCGCCTGCCCGTTATCGAGACGGAGGCTTACCAGCGCGACCCAGACCGCTTTCTCTCCACTGCCCAGCCGCGGGAGGCCTACCTGGCTATCCGCACCTCCGGGAGTTCCGGCCATCCGCGTACCCTCTATCATGACTGGCGGGGAGTGGCGCAGAACGCCGCTCACGCGGAGCGCGACCGGGCTCTGGTGGCTGATCTGCTGGGGCATCCGCGCAGCTACCGGGAGACCGTCATCAAGCGGACCCCGGAGAGCTCCACCCCGCACCTGGTGCAGCAGATGCTCCGCCGGCACGTCTGGTTCCCGACGAGAATGGGTATTGAACGCCAGTACCTGCGCACCCTGGACCCGCTGGAGACCATCGTAGCTCAACTCAATGAGTTCCGGCCTCATGTCCTGCATGTGAACGGCTCGTATCTGGCCCTGTTCTTTGGCTATCTGCACCGGACGGGCGCTGCCTGTCATCTGCCGCGGGTGCTAACTTACGGCTCCGAAGGCGCCTCTGAGACTATCCGGCGTCTCATCATGGACGAGTTTGGGGTCCCTGTGCTGAGCGCCTATCAGACCACGGAGGCCTTCAAGCTTGGCTTTGAGTGCGACCAGCACGTGGGCTACCATCTCAATCTGGACCTGTACCCGCTGCGCCTGGTGAATTCCGAGGGACAGGCCGTCCCCGACGGGGAGACGGGCGAGGTAGTGATCTCCAACCTGGTAAACCGGGCGACGGTGTTGCTCAACTATCGCCTGAATGACCTCGCTCACCTCATCCCGGAGCCGTGTCCCTGCGGACGTACCTTGCCGCTACTATCCTTCCTCCAGGGCCGAGGCCGGGATTTCCTGGACCTGGGCTCCGGGCGGGTCCTGCATCCGGCGCTCGTGGATGGGCTCTTCACCAACCAGGAGGGAATCTGGCAGTATCAGGTGGTGCAGAAGAGCCGATCGCAGCTGGCGGTGGCCGTCTTGGTGGCCCCAGGCGTGAACCAGGAGGGGGTCCGGAGCAAGCTGCTCACCGGCTTCCGGGAGGCTTGTGGCGAGGGCGTAACTATCGAAATCGCTTTTGTGGACCGCATCCCCAGTACGCCAGGAGGGAAGGTGCCTCCAGTGGTAGGTCTTTCCCCAGACACAAATGAGCCCACCACCGCAACGGGCGCTCAGCTTTCGTAGAACGTATGAAAAGTGGCGTCGAAGGCCTGCTGTATCTCTGGGAAGAGGGACAAACCGCTGTCCGTGACCTGCGAGGGGATGATCGCCTGGAAGGTCAGACCTTCGGGCAGGACCTGAACCTTGGGGGCGGGGAGCTGCCGATGGCGCAGGGGCGGCTCGCCAGCCGCTGCGGGTAGCCGCTGTAGCGGCTGGTCCCCGGTATTGTGGCGCAGCAGGTGCGCGTAGGGAGGAGCTGTAGCAGTGATCTCACGGAGCGAGCGGCGATCGGCCGGGGGCAGCCCCAGGTAGGCCCCGAGATGTTCCTGGTACAGGTCTGGGCGATCCAGGTCGCGGTCGATGTAGGCGGCCAACATGGTAGAGCCCTGAAAGCGGGGATTGATCTCGCTGAGGTAGACAGTTCCCTCGTGGACCAGGGCATCGATGCCGAAGGCCCCCAGGTAATTCCACTTCGCGAGCCATGTGCCCACGGCCAGTGTCATCTCTGCCAGCGCCTCTATCACTGCCTCATCCAGTTGAGCAAAGGCCGCGAAGTCATTGCCGCAATAGCCCAACGCGTGATTGGTGGCCGAGGGCAGGCCGATGAGCTGGAAAGAGGCTGCATGGAAGCTGACTTCTCCCTCCGGGAAGAGGCAAGCGCCAATATTGAGCGGCAGGCTGTCCTTCAGGTACTCGGAGAGGGCGACGAAACCGTCCGTGTGTTCGGGCCAGATGGCTTGTAACTCCTCGGGGCTGGTGAGCCGTTTCACTCCTATTCCCCCCCAAGTGTGGCCGGCTCGAAGAACCCAGGTCTTGTCGGGCGCCGCGTGAAGCCTCTCGAGTATGAGCTGGGCCTCCGAATCGGCGTAATACTCCCAGTCTAATGTGCGGACCCCGTGGCGTTTTAACTCCTGCTCGACCCAAGGCTTGTACTCCAGGCAAGCCTGCAGCTCGTGGAAGGGAGCCAGGTGGGCAGTGGTATCAGCGCGGGGGAACCAGGCTGCAGTGAGAATGGCGTTGGGAACAAAGGGCAGCACCACGGAGGGCGCAGAGAGCGCTTCCAGCAGCGCCTCTCGGAGCACTGCGACCTGAGGCCGTTCATCATGGTCCAGGGTCCGTTGCGAATAATCCACTCGCTCTCCGGTCAAATTTTCCATGCAGAACTCATTCACGCGGGAAGAGCCGAGAGGCGAGACTTCTGCAATCACGGTATGCAACTGCTGAAGCTCCAACAGCGTCTCCGCATCGGCGCCCCGCATACTTAGGAAGACCAGACGTCTGTCCCCTAGCGCCTCCTCCAAGCGCGTGGCATACTGCTTTCTGGTCATGGGTGGTACCTTTCTCCCCTCGCAACGCACATCTCATCCCCGCAGTCTAGGTATTTGCCTAAGACAGGTCAAGGTCGAGGTTCGCTAAGCGACGTGTCGGGTAGGCTCAAATCCAGATTGCAGTACCCAGGCGCGAAGGTTGCGAACAGGCCTAGGAAGAACACGCTGCCGAGGAGAGCTGCTGGGTCTTGGTTATCCTGACACTGGTTAGTACTGACACCTGGTTCCTGGAGGTGGAAGATTGCTAGCATGGTTGCGACAACCCGGAAGTGTCTTACTCCTAGGGCAAGCCTGGGGGGCTGGGGCTCCGGCTCTGGGCCTCCGCGATCCTGAGCGCCTGCTCATCACCTCTGACCCGACGCAGGTGCCGGACCTGGTGGAGGCGGCGGAAGCAGAGGTCCAGCGGGGGAGGTACGTCGCCGGTTACGTGTCCTACGAGGCGGGAAGGGCCTTTGGCCTGACCACCCACGCACCGAGCGGCTTCACCCCTCTGGTCTGGCTGGCGGTCTACCCGCCGGGGAACGTTGTCACCCTGTCGCCTACGGACTTGCAGGTGCAGTCAGCCCCCTCCCTGGCGGCCATCGCCCCGGTGCTGAACGTCGACCGTGAGCAGTATGAGCAGGCGATTGCG
>JAAYIR010000338.1 GCA_012523355.1 candidate division WS1 bacterium | reverse complement strand
TGAACTTCTCCCTGCATACCACGGTGTCCAGCAGGATAAGTTTTGACCGTACCTATCGCACCTGGAACGTCCTGGAGGACCGCTACCTGGGCACGGGGAACGAACTGACGGTCAAGGTCGAGCCTGCTGGTCTGCTCTTGCTGTCCTTGGAGACGGCGTACCCGCGTCTTCCTCAGAAGCAACATTAAACGTCTCTTCGGATTGAGCCCACTGCTCTGCTCACCGGAGACAGGATGAAGGTCCATCATGCACCCGGATTCTGCTCTTGGGAACAACCCGATCATCTGGTCTGCTACCCCTACGCCTTTCCTGGAAGATGGCGCTCTTGATGTCCCGTCGCTGGAGCGACTGGTCGAGCAGCACCTCGGCCTAGGCGTGACCGGGCTGTTCCTGGCCGGTTCTTGCGGCGAGGGCCCCCTCATGCCGAACGACCAGCGTCTGCAGTTAGTCCGTGAAACCCGTCGTCTGGCCGGCAACCGCCTGGCACTGTCTGTACAGGTTTCGGATACCTCCGCCGCTCGAGTGCGCGAGAATATCCTGCAAGCTCAGGAGGCCGGCGCTGATTATGTAATCATCGCTCCTCCGTGGATTCCGCGCTTCATCAACCCAGGATTTGCGCGCCGTTATTTCACGGAACCCCTGGAGGCCGCAGAGGTCCCCGTTGGCCTGTATCTGCTTCCCACTCCACCCGAGTGTGGACTGGACCTGGCGCTGTGGCAGGAGCTCGCTTCCGACCCCCGCGTGGAAGTCATTAAAGACTCAACGTGCTCGGATGACTTCCTGAGAGGCATGATGGAGGTCAAGACCCGGCGTCCGGAGCTGCGGATTATGGTCGGTTATGAGTTCAATGTTATCCCCGCTGCCCAGGCCGGATACGATGGCGTGGTGCTAGGCACGGGCATCTTGGTCGGGGGCATAATCCGCCGGGCCTGGGAGGCCTTCGCCTCCGGAGATCCGACAACAGCAAAGAGCTGGCAGGATCGCGCCTGTGCCTTCATGTATGATCTCTTCCGGCCGGACCTGAGTGCATGGCTGGGCGGGCTGAAGTACGCGCTCGTCCGCGAGGGTCTCTTCAGTACAGAGTTCATGCACCCTGACTACCCAATCACCGACGAGGACCGCGCCCGCATTGACGCGGCCCTGGAACGCGAGCGTGAGTTCATCCGCCCCGTCGGCTAGCCTGGGAGGGCCATGCGCTACTGCGAAACCGGTCCCGTACATCTCGACTTTCACCGCACCCTCAATGCCACGATTGGCTACCTGCGCACGCAGTATGGCTACGACTTTCTGGATTCCGTCTTCCGCCGCATGGCGCATGACGTGTACCGCATCCTACATGAAGCCCTGCAGCGAGGCGACCCGGAGGAACTGATACACCACTGGACGTACTTTTTGGACCGAGAGGGTGGCGGCTATGAACTACAGCGCGAAGAGAAGATCATTCGCCTGACTGTGCACCGGCGCCCGGCCATAGCCTATCTACAAAGCCGTGGCCTTGGGGTTGACCCTGCTTTCTGCCGCCAGACCGTGGTCGTCAATAACGCGCTTGCTGAAGGTACGCCTTTTGAGATCATCACGGAGGTATTGGGGGAGGGCCGCTGCATACAGACTCTCCGCCGCCGCTCATGATACCCAGCGACCATTTCGTCCGCTTCTACAATGAGGTCTTCAAGGCCCTGGAAGAGCTGGGACACGAACACCTGGTAGCCTACTGGCGCGAGTTAGGGAAGCTGCAAGTCCAGGAGCTGGCCGCGCGCTTCCGAGAGGGGGGCCTGCCGGCCTGCCACGAATACTGGCAGCGTATTCTGGAGGAAGAGGGATGCGAGGGGAGGCTTACGCTTACGGACGAGTACTTCGAGTTCCGCATGACCCGTTGCCCCAGCCTCGCTAAGGTGCTCGACAACGACGCCGCGCCCTGCAGATGGTATTGCGATCACTGTATGGGCTGGTGCGAGGCGGTAATGCAAGCCGCCGGGCTGCACATGGTGCTGGACGTGGAATCCCGCACTGAGCCACACTGCGTGATGCGCGTGTACCGAGACCCTACACTCGCTGAGGAGTACGAGCGCGCCGCCCGCCTACCCTCTCACCCCTACGCTTGACCCCCCACAGAAGGTCTCTCCTCTCCCCCTCGCGAAAGTATCTGCCAAAGGAGATAGTTATGCGCACCCTTCTACCGTTGATTCTCATTTTCGCCACACTCTCTGGAGCGCTCGCGGCCGAGGCGCCTACCTTGGTCTTCCGCGAATCTTGTGATACCGCGCCGATCCTGTCTTTCTGGACTGGTAACAAGCCTGCTCAGAGTGAGGTCACGCTCGCCAAAGCTGACCCCGCCCCGGCTGAAGGCGAAGGACATATCAAGTTGACTGCCCAGTGGCCAGAGGAGGGGCCAGGCTATTCGTACTGGAACGTTACCAGCTTCCAGCCGTTTGAGCTACTCAAGGGTGTGAAGTACACCTTCCGGGGGAAGGTCTTCTGTCCCGGAGGGACCGTGCAGCCCAAGGTCATGTTCGACCTCCCGGGCTCCAAGGTGCAACCCATCTGGCACGGCTCTGCAACAGTCAAGGGCGACGGCTGTCTGGAGTTCACCATACCGGACCTGAGCGCCATCGCGGAGGCCCTCTCGGTGAAGGAGAAGTGGGACACGGATACCGTCAACCTGAGGACCATCTTCTTCAACCTCAGCGACAAGCCTGCGGTCTTCGCGGTGGATGATCTCCAGATTCTCGCTGAGGGGACAGCGCTACCCCAGTTCGTGCGCGAGCAGAAGGCCGACTATGTCGTGCCTGCCGACTTCCCTCTACTCCGCATCCAGGCTACGGGCGATTGCTCCGCCCTGACGGCCGTCACCTCCGACGCTGAGGGCAAGGAACAACCCCTGTTCGATGGGGCTCTCTACGGCGAGGCCGCCAAGGCGGATGGCGAGCATACTTTCTATGCGCGGTTGACCTCTATCCCTCGACAAGTCATTCTACGCGCCCCGAAGGACGCGACCTGCAAGATCGCTCCCGTTGCCATCGTGATGCCCGGCGGTACGGTTCACGCCGCTACCCCCGGCGCTTTAGCGGCTTCGGACATAGCGTACACCTTCGATCCCCAGGCCCTTGGGCCGATCCCTGAGCGCAAGCTTCCCCCCATTCGGGTGGGAGTTTACTACGCTCCCTACGCGATTAACGATCTGGGGCACCTGCCTTCCTCGGCCTGGCTCTACACGCCGCGCCCGGAGACGTTTGCGCCCTTCGATTTCAGCGTTATCCAGACCCAGACGGTCGGCAGCATGGTGCCCACCCGGGACTTCTGCGCGAAGCTCAAGCAACTCAATTCGAACCACCGCATCATCCTGCGCCTGGCACCCATTACGGGCGCCATACCTAAGTACTTCTTTGAGCCTTTCTATCGCCGCGGCCTGATCGAATACTACACCGACCTGATCAACAACGCCGGCGCAGAGAACGTCTATGCAGTGACCATAGGGGAGGAAGAGAACGGCAACTTCGTGAGCGGTCTATGGTGGCGGGATACACCCCCGGACTGGATTGAGGCCTACCGCGTGCCGTTCGAGCGCGAGACAGGCAAGAAACTTACCTGGGTCAATGCCGTGTGTGGCAACCAGGACTTCCTGGAGTGGCTGCGTCCCAAGATTCGTTTCTTCTACAACGACGTCTATACCCAACTCAAGTCCCGTTTCCCTGAGCTCAAGGTGCTGCAATACCTATCCATCGCACGAAGCGGAGCCGGCATATCCTGGCATGAGCCGGGCGAGATCATGGCCGACGGCTGGGTGTACTGGAACTTCGGCAGCAAACATGAACTCATGCTGGTGGATTGTCAGCTCGCTACCGGCGAGACGGTACCGGTTACGATGCTGCTGGATGGAACCTTCAAGAACCTGCAGCGCGTCCGCCACTCCGGCCTGCCCAATGAGGAGATTTACCACTGCGGCTTCGCGCACCACGAGGCTGGCAAGTTCTACGACATAGTTGATCAGATCAAGATGCTTCGCGACCTGGGCTTGCGCAATAGCTTTGCCTTTTACGGAACCGGGGCATTCTTGCGTCCGGATGACTGCAAGGACCCGGCCAAGGTGGGAGAGATAGATCAGGAGCCCTACAAGAGCCTGCGCAATCGACTGGAACGCGCTCTGGATTATCAGAAGGAGATGTCAGGTCCCTAGGCACTTTGCGAGACCTCAGCGAAACCCAAGCGTCGGGAACGCTC
>JAAYIR010000337.1 GCA_012523355.1 candidate division WS1 bacterium | reverse complement strand
GGCAGATTGCCGACCATATCCTGGATCTGGTGAGGAATGCCGTGGAGGCGGGGACCAGAGAGCTGGAGTTGATGGTCGCGGAGGATTCTCAGGCCGCCCGGCTGGAGATCACCGTCCGAGACAAGGGCCAGGGCATGGATGCGCAGACCCTGGCGCGCGTCACCGATGCTTTCTTCACCAGCCGCACGACACGGCGACAAGGCCTGGGGCTGCCGTTGTTCATCGCTACCTGCCAACGCTGCGGAGGAGACGCCACGATTGAGTCGGCGCCCGGGCAGGGCACGGTGGTTCGCGGGTGGATGCAGACCAGTCACCTGGACCGGCCTCCACTAGGGGATCTGGGTGGGGTGGTACAGACCTTGGCGCTGGAATCTAATCTGCGTTTCTGGCGTTATGAGTATCGGGTGAACGAGACGAGCTTCGTCCTCGAGAGCGACGGCTGGAAGCGCGTGCCGGGAATGGGGCCAGCCGGGCCGGCGGCGCTGGTAGAGCTGCGCGCATCAGTCAATCGACAGGTGCGCGAAATGGGCGGCACTAGATAAGCCCGCAGGCAACAACTGCTGGCCGAGTAGCGTCAAACAAAGAGACAACCCATAGCAGATTTCGCAGTTCTCGTCGGCACGAGGTCGCGAGACGATCATAGCGCTGCGTGCCATGCCAGATCCTGGAGCAGGAGGCACGCGGCAGGCCAGTTCTGGTGGTCTGAAGTATTTCGGGGAGTCCGGAATGCCAAGAAGGACTTTCCGCCTGTCCTGAAGCATTAGGGGCAGGCTTTTATTGTGTGAGGAGAACGGGAGAGCGTCGAGCTAGCGGAAACGCGAGAGTGGTTTCTGGTGACGGTCCCGAGAATCAGCCGGCAGGGTCCACCCCGTCGAGCGCTAGGAGTCAGAAGGAGGCAGCGTTGAAGTGAAAAGCCGAGAGGAGCTGCAAGCGATCCGCGAGCGGGCCAAGGCGGCCTTGGCGGTGCGCGAGACCCAAGGGGGCCCCCGTGTTGTCATTGCCATGGGGACTTGCGGGATTGCCGCCGGTGCACGCGAGGTGATGACCACCCTGCTTGAAGATCTGGCCCAACGCGGGCTGGGCGAGATCACGGTATCCCAGACGGGGTGTAAGGGTTTGTGCGACCGTGAGCCGATGGTGGAGGTTCATATGCCGGGTGCCCCGCCGGTAGCTTACGGGGGAGTTACCCCTCAAGTCATGCGGCGGATCGTTGCCGAGCATATCGTGAACGGTCAGGTAGTACAGGAGTATACGCTGAATGCGGAGTTGAAGGAGTAGTTGGCGATGGCAACCACAGAGTGCCTGTGCGCGGAAATCTATTCGAAGATTGATGAGATTGTGAAGACCAAGGGGGCAGAGCCCAGTTCGCTTATCGAGGTGCTGCATGCGGTACAGCAGGAGATTGGGTACCTGCCAGTGCCGGTGCAACAGTACGTGGCGGATGCTCTGGGCCTACCCCCGGGCACGGTGGAGAGCGTAGTGAGCTTCTACAGCTTCTTCACCACCCAGCCCCGCGGACGCCATACCGTGAAGGTGTGTCAAGGGACAGCCTGCTACGTGCGGGGCGGCAAGCGTGTGTTGGAGGTAGTGCAAAAGCAGTGTGGCTGTGGGGTGGGTGAAACCAGCGCCGATCAGCGGTTCAGTGTGGAGGTCGTGCGCTGCATCGGTGCCTGCGGGCTAGCGCCGGTGATGACCGTGGACGAGGACATCTACGACCGGGTGAAGACCACCCGGGTGACCGAAATCCTGGAGAAATACGAGTAGTACAGGCCTCCGAGCCTGACTCCGTAAGCCGCACAGGCTGGGAAGCCTGTGCTACTGAGAGAAGGAGAAGTTCCAGATGCACGCTTATCGTTCGCATGTACTGGTCTGTGCTGGAGCCGGCTGCGTTTCTTCGGGCTCCTTGGCTGTAGCCGAAGCTCTGGAGCAGGCACTGGTTGACCAGGGCCTCGCCGAAGAAGTGAAGGTAGTTCGCACCGGTTGCATGGGGTCCTGTGACCTGGGCCCGGTGGCGGTCATCTATCCGGAGGGCGTCTTCTACAAGAAGCTGACCCCCGAGGATGCCACGCTAATCGTCAGCGAACACCTGCTCAAGGGTCGTCCGGTGGAGCGGCTGATGTATGTGGCTGCCGAGGGCGAAGAGCCGGTACTGAGCATAGAGAACATACCATTCTTCGCGTTGCAGCAGAAGATTGTATTGCGCAACTGCGGCGAGATTGACCCGGGCGACATTGAAGAGTACATCGCCCGCGATGGCTATGAGGCGCTGGCCAAAGCGCTCACGGAGATGACACCCGAGGAGGTTATCGCCACGGTCAAGGCCTCTGGCCTGCGCGGACGTGGCGGCGCCGGCTTCCCGACCGGCATGAAGTGGGAGTTCACCGCCAAGGCCGAGGGCACCCCGAAGTACGTGGTGTGCAACGCCGACGAGGGCGACCCCGGGGCCTTCATGGACCGCAGCGTTCTGGAGGGCGACCCGCACAGCCTGATCGAGGCCATGACCATCGCCGGGTATGCCGTTGGCTCCAGCCAGGGGTATGTCTATGTGCGCGCAGAGTACCCGCTGGCCATCCAGCGACTGCAGGTGGCCCTGGCCCAGGCCCGCGAGTACGGTCTCCTGGGCGAGGATATCCTGGGCTCCGGCCATAGCTTCGACATTCAGTTGCGCATGGGCGCCGGAGCCTTTGTCTGCGGCGAAGAGACAGCCCTGATGGCTTCCATCGAGGGCCGGCGGGGTGAGCCACGACCGCGTCCGCCCTTCCCCGCCCAGCAAGGCCTGTTTGGCAAGCCAACCCTGCTCAACAACGTCGAGACCTACGCTAACATCGCCCCCATCATCCTCAACGGACCAGAGTGGTTCTCCTCCTTTGGCACCGAGAGGAGCAAGGGCACCAAGGTCTTTGCCCTGGCTGGACATGTCAACAACACCGGGCTGGTTGAAGTGCCGATGGGCACACCGCTGGGAACGATCATCTACGAGATCGGCGGCGGGATTCGTGGCGGGCGCAAGTTCAAAGCTGCCCAGACTGGCGGGCCCTCCGGCGGCTGCATCCCCAAGGAATATCTGAATACTCCGGTGGATTACGAGCAGCTCAAGGCGCTGGGCGCCATCGTCGGCTCCGGTGGGCTGATCGTGATGGATGAGACCACTTGCATGGTCGACCTGGCGCGTTATTTTCTGGACTTCGTGCAGGATGAGTCGTGCGGCAAGTGCCCGCCGTGCCGCATCGGCACCAAGCGTATGTTGGAGATCCTCGAGCGTCTCTGCTGCGGCGAGGGCCGCGAGGGGGACATTGAATTGCTGGAGGACCTCGGCGCCCAGATCGCCGCAACTTCACTCTGTGGCCTGGGACAAACGGCGCCGAATCCGGTGCTGAGCATGATCAAGTATTTCCGCGAGGAGTTTGAGGAGCACATCCACGACAAGCACTGCCGGGCCGGGACCTGTAGCGAGATGATGAAGGCTCCGTGCGAGCATGCCTGCCCAGCGGGTATTGATGTGCCAGCCTACGTCAACCTTATCGCCCAGGGGAAATTCGATGAGGCATACGCAGTGATCCGCGACGCCAACCCCTTCCCCTCGGTGTGCGGACGGGTGTGTACCGCGTACTGTGAGGCGCAGTGTCGTCGCGGTCAAATGGATGCGCCGGTGGCCATCCGTCTGCTCAAGCGGGCCGCCTCCGATCTGCGTACCACGACCTGGAAGCCGGAGCTGGAGCCGCAGCGGCACCGGAAGGTGGCAGTAGTGGGATCGGGGCCCGCAGGCCTCACCGTGGCCTACGATCTGGTGCGCAAGGGCTATGAGGTAACGGTGTTCGAGAAGCAGGCGATTCCTGGCGGCATGCTGGCCTTGGGCATTCCGGACTATCGCCTGCCTGCAGAAATCCTGCAGAAGGAGATCCAAGAAATTCTGGATCTGGGGATCGAGCTGCAGACCGGGGTGGAGTTCGGCAAGGATATCACGCTCCAGGACCTCGGCGATCAGGGATATGAGGCAGTGTTCCTGGGCATCGGCTGCCAGGTGGGGATTCCTCTGGAGGTCCCGGGAGCCGAGGCTGAGGGCGTGCTGGACGCGGTCAAGTTTCTGCGGGAGTTGGCGCTGCGCGAAGAGCCACAGATCGGTGGGCGCGTGGCCGTCATCGGCGGTGGTGATACAGCGATTGACTCGGCCCGCTCAGCCCTGCGCCTGGGGGCGAAAGAAGTGCACCTCGTCTACCGGCGGACCGAAGAGGAGATGCCGGCTCATCCTGAGGAGATCGAGGCCGCGCGCGCAGAGGGCATCAAGTTCCACATGCTGGCCGCGCCTCGCGAGGTGCTATCCAAGCAGGGCAAGGTGGCGGGGCTGGTCTGCCAGCAGATGCGATTGGGCGAGTTCGACAAGAGCGGCCGCCGGCGGCCGGTTCCGGTGGAGGACGCCGATTTCACCCTGGAGGTGGACACGGTGATTGCCGCGATCGGCCAGAGGATGGATCCGGCCTGTGTGTGTGTGGATTGCGACGGTGGCAAGATCCTGAGCGAACCACGCACCGGGGAGACCTCCCTGCCGGAGGTATTCGCCGGTGGGGATGCGACCTGGGGGCCGATGACGGCAGTAGATGCCATTGCCGACGGGCATCGGGCCGCAGCCGCCATTCACAGCAAGCTCTCCGGCGAACCCTTGCCTGAGCCCAAGAAGCGTCCCCGGACGCGTGTCTCGGCAGAGGTGATGGCGGAGTTGGAGGCCACCGCAGACCAGGAGATCGCCCCGGTTGAGCCGGAGAGAATCCCCGAAGAGCAGCGCTGTACCGGCTTCTGTGAGGTGGAGTTGGGTTTCTGCCTGCCCGCGGCCTGCCAGGAAGCCTCGCGATGCCTACACTGTGACTACGTGATGATAGAAGAAGAGTAGGCCAGGTAGTCGGCGTTTCGTTCGTCCCCTGCCCGATGGGGGCCTCGTGGGACGTCCGCGTGAGCTAGAAGTAGGAGGAAGTCTAATGTCGGATATCAACGTGACAATCAACGGCCAGAGCCTGAAAGCAGAGCCCGGGCAGACCATCCTGGAGGTCGCGCAGCAGGCGAAGATTCGCATCCCCACCCTGTGCTACCATCCCGACTTGCCGCCGATAGGGGCTTGCCGTGTGTGTTTAGTGGAAATTGAGGGTGAGCGTGCCCTGCAGCCTTCCTGCTCCTTTCCGGTGCGTGACGGCATGGTGGTGCGCACCCACTCGGCAGCGGTGCGCAAGGCACGTCGCGCGGTAGTGGTGCTTTTGCTCTCCGATCACCCCTCGGACTGCACCGCCTGCGTGCGCAACGGCAACTGCGAGTTGCAGGCACTGGCCGAGGAGTTGGGCATCCGCGAGGTGCGGGTGCGGGTGGAACCGCACGGGTACGAGGTGGACGATTCCAGTCTCGGCGTCGTGCGCGACCCGGACAAGTGTATCCTGTGCCGGCGCTGCATACAGACCTGCGAGGAGATTCAGGGCGTGAGCAGTCTGCGCATCAAGGGCCGCGGCTATGACAGTCTGATTGGCACGGCGTTTGACTTACCCCTGGGGGATGCAGTATGCGTCAACTGCGGACAATGCATCAATCGTTGCCCCACCGGGGCGCTCACGGAGAAGACCGCCATTCCCGAGGTCTGGGCGGCGTTGGAGGATCCGGAGCTCTTCGTAGTGGTGCAAACCGCGCCCGCCGTGCGCGTCGCGCTGGGAGAGGCCCTGGGCATGCCACCGGGGGAGGTCGTCACCGGCAAACTGACTACAGCACTACGCGAACTGGGTTTTGACCGCGTCTTCGATACTGACTTCAGCGCTGACCTAACAATCATGGAGGAGGGGTATGAGCTAGTCAAGCGCGTAACCGAGGGCGGGGTGCTACCGCAGATTACCTCCTGCAGCCCCGGCTGGATCAAGTTCATCGAGCATTTCTACCCGGAGCTGCTGCCCCATCTGTCCAGCTGTAAGTCGCCCCAGCAGATGTTCGGGGCGGTGGCCAAGACCTACTTTGCCGAGGAGGCGGGCGTGGACCCGGCCAAGATGCGGGTGGTGTCCATCATGCCTTGCACCGCGAAGAAGTACGAGGCGGCGCGCCCGGAGATGCGCGATTCAGGCTACCGCGATGTGGACTACGTCCTCACCACGCGTGAGCTAGCACAGATGATCAAGCAGATAGGCCTGGACTTCGCTCACCTGCCGGAAAGCGACTATGATGATCCGCTAGGCGAGTCCAGTGGTGCCGGTGTCCTCTTCGGCGCGACCGGAGGGGTCATGGAGGCAGCGCTGCGCACCGCCTATGAGGTCATCACCGGTGAGAGGTTGGAGAACGTGGACATTGTAGCGGTTCGAGGGATGGAGGGCGTACGCGAGGCGACCGTCAAGTGTGGCGACCTGGAATTGCGCGCGGCGGTCGCTCATGGCCTGGCCAATGCGGCCCAGCTTCTGGACAGGATTGTCGCCGGCGAGGCTGACTACCACTTTGTGGAGATTATGGCCTGTCCGGGCGGGTGTCTGGGCGGCGGAGGGCAACCAGTCCCTACCTCGATGGCGATTCGCCAGGCACGGGCAGATGCCATCTATCAGGCAGACCGTAGCCTGCCCATCCGGCGGTCGCATGAGAACCCCTCGATCAAGCGCCTCTATGAGAGGTTCCTTGGTGAGCCGCTGAGCGAGAAGTCGCACCATCTACTGCATACGCACTACACTCCGCGCAGCAAGCAGACGGTGGAGACGGAGACGGAATAGCAGAGACGTTGGCCGTGGACACTCTTGGCAGGCGGATGATCCGAAGCCCAGTTCTTCCGGGCGGCAGATCATCCGCCCGCTTTGCCTGAAGGAGGCGGTGAGCGCAGGCCCACCCTCTCTGCAACCAGGCGACGCTTACTCGAAGCGCAGCGC
This sequence comes from candidate division WS1 bacterium, assembly GCA_012523355.1. Classification (GTDB taxonomy): domain Bacteria; phylum Armatimonadota; class Zipacnadia; order Zipacnadales; family Zipacnadaceae; genus Zipacnadum. Next base: position 1,167 of record JAAYIR010000337.1, on the reverse strand, counting down.
GTCGATCGGGTTGTGGCTGGCGGCGCGGCGGGCCGGGTAGATGCCGAAGAAGATCCCTACCGCCCCCGAGACCACCACCGCCAAGAGCACCACTGGAAGCTGTACCATCGGGGGTACTTGCAGAGCTGCCCCCGCGATGCGTCCCAGCACTACGCCCAGGAGAATCCCGAGGACCCCTCCCAACAGGGAGATGACCATGGCCTCAATGAGGAACTGGGTGAGGATGTTGTGGGCGGTAGCTCCCACCGCCTTGCGGATGCCGATCTCGCGGGTGCGCTCAGTGACCGACACCAGCATGATGTTCATGATGCCGATGCCGCCTACGAGCAAGGAGACCAGGGCGATGCCGCCCAGCAGCGAGGTCATGGTGCGGCTGCTGGCGGCGCTGGCTTCGAGAATCTGTGACTGGCTGCGCACCTGGAAGTCATCGTTGTCCGGGAAGGGAGGGCGCAACCTATGGCGCTCGCGCAGCAGGCTGGCGATCTGTTCGGTGACCGCTTCCATGTCCCCCTCCGTCTTGCAGCTCACCGCAATCTCGTTGAGCCAGGTGCGGTTGAAGACCCGACGCAGCGCTGTGGTGACGGGAATCATCGCCACGTCGTCCTGATCCTGCCCGAAGGCTCCGGAACCCTTCTCCTTGAGCACGCCGATGACTGTAAAGCGGATTTGGCGCAGGAGAATGGCTTGGCCGATCAGGTTGGCGCTACGGTCACCAGTCAGATTCTCGACCAGACTCCGCCCGATGACCGCCACCCGGGCGCGACCAGCGAGCTCCTGACGATTGAAGAAACGCCCCTCCTCGATCTCCCATTTGGCCACGTTGAGATAATCCTGAGAGACGCCCGCGATCTGAGTGTTCCAGGCTTTACTGCCATACTTGGCCTGGCCATTGCCGCGGCTGACCTGAGCGATAGCGGCGATGCCCTCGGCGCTCTTCTTGGCAATCGCCTCCGCGTCCTCCGGGGTCAGGGGACGACGAACTATTTGGGCGCCACCTGCCGGACGCCCGAAGCTGCGAGTGACGGTCAGCAGGTTCGTGCCCATGGAAGCGAACTGCTGGCTGATCTGATGAGCCGCGCCCTGGCCAATAGCCACCATAGCGATAACTGCGGCCACCCCGATGACTATGCCCAACATGGTCAGAGCCGTACGCATTTTGTTGGTGCG
>JAAYIR010000062.1 GCA_012523355.1 candidate division WS1 bacterium | reverse complement strand
CTAACCCTATACCCCTCCCCTGTTTCAGGGGAAGGGGTGAATTTCCATGTTCACCGGGATAATTGAGAACCTCGGAGAAATCGCCCACCTGCGTCGGACCACCACCGGTCTGGCGCTGACCGTGCGCGCCCCTGAACTGGCGCCCCAGTGCCGCCCCGGCGAGAGCGTGGCGGTCAATGGCCTGTGCCTGACCGTGGAGGCAGCCTCCGCTGGCGAACAACTGCTCTTCCATGTAGGTCAAGAGAGTATACAACGCACCACTGCCGCTACCTGGTCCGTGGGACGCCGGGTCAATCTGGAGCGCGCGCTGGCCGCCGGCGACCGTCTGGGTGGGCACTTCGTCCAGGGACATGTGGATGCGACGGGACGGGTCACCGGCGTTCGCCGGGAGGGCGAGACCGTCTGGCTCAGCTTAACCTTCCCCCCGGAGGGGCTGGTTTACCTGGTCGAGAAGGGTAGCCTGGCGGTAGACGGGGTCAGCCTCACCATCGCACGCCTGACCGAGCGGGAGTTGAGTCTGGCGGTTATCCCCTACACCTGGGACCACACCGCGCTGGCTCAGCTCCATCGCGGAGAGTCCGTCAACCTGGAATACGACCTTCTGGGCAAGTATGTCGTCAACTACCTCCAGCAGCGCGAGGGCCGCAGCGAGGGCTTCACGGAGGAATTCCTCAGGGAACAAGGGTTTATGTAAACGAGAGCCCCGATATGAACGCAGCCAGGTCTAACTCCCTTCCAAACAACATGTTTATCTCCATTGAGCAAGCTCTGAGCAAGCTTTCCGCTGGCGAGTTCCTGATCGTCGTGGACGAGGAGAGCGAACACGCCACCGGCGACCTGCTCATCGCCGCCGAGCAGGTGACCGCGGATCATGTCAACTTCATGCTCCAGCATGCTCATGGGCTTATTTGTGTGGCCATGACCCGCGAGCGCCTGGAGACCTTGAACCTCCCCCCGATGGTCCCCGACGCTCCCGAGACTGATGCCGCCTTCACCGTCTCCGTGGACGCCCGCTCGGCCCGCAGTGGGGATGCTGCGGAGGACCGCGCCGCGACCATCGCGGCCCTGGTGGATCCGAACACGCGCCCGGAGGATCTCCGCCGTCCCGGGCACGTCTTTCCCATTCGGGCTGCTGAGGGGGGCGTCCTGCAGCGGGTTGGGCACACCGAGGCCGCCGTAGACCTGGCCCGTCTGGCTGGACTCACCCCCGCCGGGGTCACCTGCCAGCTTCTCGATGCCTCCGGGCACGCCGCAAGTCTCCCCGAGCTGCGGGCCTTCGCCGCTGAGCACGGCTTGAGCCTGGTCTCCATTGCCGACCTGATCCGCTACCGCCGCCGCACCGAGATGCTGGTCAAGCGCGGCGCCGAGGCCACGCTCCCGACCATCTTCGGCGACTTCCGCCTGGTCGTCTACACCAGCCTGCTCGACGGCGCCGACTTCCTGGCGGTGATCAAGGGCGACCTGCGCTCCTGTCCGGCCCCGCTGGTACGCGTGCATTCCGGCTGCGTCACCGGTGACGTCTTAGGCTCCCGCAAGTGCGACTGTGGCTGGCAGCTCCAGTCGGCGCTGGCGATGATTGAGCAGGAGGGCTGTGGCCTGGTGGTCTACATCCCCTCCCAGGAGGGGCGCGGCATTGGCCTGGCCAACAAGGTTGCCGCCTACCACCTGCAGGAGACAGGTCTGGATACCGTGGAGGCGAACCAGGCGCTGGGTTTCGCCCCCGATCTGCGGGACTACGGCCTGGGGGCTCAGGTCCTCGCTGACCTGGGCGTGACGAAGATGCGTCTAATGACCAACAACCCCGCCAAGTTCGCGGCCATGGAGGGCTACGGACTGCGGGTTGTGGAACGTGTGCCGCTGGAGGTCGCCGCCAATCCCTGCAATTATGCCTATCTGACGACCAAACGCGCCAAAATGGGGCACCTGATAAACCCGGAGAAGCCCGAGGAGTAGTAGCGACTGAAAGGAAGCGATCCCATGCACGTCATCGAAGGCAAACTGGAGGCGACGGACCTCAAATTCGGCCTGGCTGTAAGCCGCTTCAACAGCTTCATCACGGAACGGCTCCTGGAGGGAGTCATGGATGCCCTGCTGCGCCACGGTGCGTCGGAGGAGCACATCACGGTTCTGTGGACGCCGGGAGCCTTTGAGCTCCCGCTGGCCGCGCAGAAAATGGCCCAGAGCGGCCAGTATGATGCCATTATCGCGGTGGGGGCTGTCATCCGTGGCTCCACACCGCACTTTGACTTCGTCGCCGCCGAGTGCGCCAAGGGCCTGGCCACGGCCAGTCTGAATACCGGTGTGCCAGTGATCTTCGGCGTGGTTACCACCGACACCATCGAGCAGGCCATCGAGCGCGCAGGCACCCGCGTGCCCAATCGTGGCTTCGAGGCGGCGGTCACCGCTATCGAGATGGTCAACGCCCTGCGCGGTCTGGAGTAAGGAGAATCCATGCCTACACGTCAAGGCCCCGGATGGGGCGCCGTTATTGTGGTGAGTCTGATCGTGGGCCTGCTGGCTGGAGCCGGCGGCTCGTTCCTGGTAAGCCGCCTGGCGGCCCCCCAGGCCACCCCGGAGGTGGCTGGTCGGTCCGTCTCGGTGACGGTGGAGACTGAGAAGGACGCCATTGTCCAGACCGCCGCCCAAGCCTCCCCGGCCGTGGTGACCATCCATGCTACCTCACGCGTGCAGACGCCAGGGCCTCTTGGCCTGCCCTTTGGCTCCCCGGGAACCCGCCGTAGCCTCGGCTCCGGCTTCTTCTTTGAGCACAACGGCAAGAAGTATGTGCTCACCAACACGCATGTCATCGCCGGCGCCGACCAGGTTGCCATCCGTACCGTCGAGGGCCAGGAGTACCCGGCCAAGATCCTTGGCGCCAGCCGCCAGGACCTGGCCGTGCTCGATCCGCAGGGCGTCCCTGCGGACCAGCCTGTCCTGCCCCTGGGCGACTCCGATCAGGTCCCGGTCGGTGCCTGGGTTCTCGCTATCGGCAGTCCGTTTGGGATTGACAACACCGTCACGGTCGGCGTGGTCAGCCGCAAAGGCTATACCCCGCTCGGCGGCCAGCTCGGAGACCGCTACCTGATCCAGACCGACGCCGCCATCAACGAGGGTAACAGCGGCGGGCCGCTGATTGACCTCGGCGGCAACGTCATCGGCGTCAACGAGATGATCCTCAGCCCCACTCAGACCAACCTGGGGATCGGCTTTGCCATCCCGGTCAACGAGGCCAAGGAGCTACTCTACTTCCTCATCAACCGTGGCCCGTGGCTGGGCATCGGTACTCAGCCCAACAGCCCGGGGCTGGCTCGTTACTTCGGCCTGAGCACGGAGAAGGGCCTCGTTGTGGTGCATGTCGCCCCCGACTCCCCCGCGGCCAAGGCGAGCGTGCAGCAACTCGACGTGATCTTGCAGGTTGACGCCAAGGCGGTAGAAACCCCGGAGGACCTCGGCAAGCTCATCCTGGCGCACAAGATTGGGGACACGATCACGCTCCTGATCCAGCGTGGCTCCGACCGGCAGACTCTGGAGGTCCAGGCCGGCACCATTCCCGAGGGCGCCTTCTGAGGGTAGCACAGGCTTCCGAGCCTGTGGCCGGTGGGGCACCGGTCCTGTGCCCCGCTGTTGCCGCCATTTCACTCTCTCGAGGAGAGAGTCCGGAGGCGAAGATTTGGCCGATTGCCTGGGGATCGGCCCGGGTTCCGTTTGGAGGGTATGCATCATACAGCATCGGTCATACGGGAAGACTGGTTTGAAAGTCTCGGCCCTGGGCTTCGGCGCCATGCGCCGGCCTTTCTATGGCGGCGACCGGGATAAGCCCGGCGACGAAGAGCTCGCTTCCGCCTGTTTGCATCGTTATCTGGAGCTCGGCGGCAATCTCATTGATACGGCACGGGCTTATGGTGACAGCGAGCGCCGGGTGGGCGAGGTCCTGCGCAGCCGCCGCGAGCAGGTGATTCTCTCCACGAAGAATGCCTCACTGGCGCCGTTGCGCTACCGGCCCGGCTACGTCTTCACCCCCGACCTCTGGCAGCAGCACCTGGAGCAGTCCTTTGAGGCCCTGGGCGTGGATTACATTGACCTGTATCACGTCCATGACCTGAGCTGGGAGCAGTACACCGGGCATTTCGCCCAGCCCGGCGGCCCGCTGGACCTGGTCCAGCGCCATCTGGACGACGGCTCCATCCGCCACCTGTGCTTCTCCTGCCACGACACGCCCGAGAACCTTATCCAGTTGATAGACGAGGGCGTATTCTCAGGGATGCTGGTGCAATACAATCTCCTCGACCGGCACAACGAGGAGGCCCTCGCCCACGCCCATGAGCGGGGCCTCGGGGTCAACATTATGGGGCCGGTCGCCGGCGGGCGCCTGGCCAGCCCCTCCGAACGCCTGACCGGCATGCTAGAGAACGTGAAGAGTGTGCCGGACATCGCCCTGCGCTTTGTGCTGAGCAGTCCTCATGTATCCTGTGCGCTCTCCGGGATGAACGACCTGCAGATGGTGGAGGAGAACTGCGCCACCGCCAGCCGTGAGGAGCCACTGACACCGGAGGAGCACGAGCTGGTGGTCAAGACCCTGGAGGACTGCCAGCGGCTCCTGGGACTCTACTGCACCGGCTGCGGCTACTGCCTGCCCTGCCCGCAGGGTGTCGCCATTCCGGACGTCCTCGCCGCGCTCAACCTCGAGCGCGTCTGGGGCCTGACCGACTCCGCGCGCCGTGCTTACCGCCGGCTGAGTGCCGGTGATAAGCCGCGCGACGCGAGCCTGTGCGTGGAATGTGGCGAGTGCGAGGGCAAGTGTCCGCAAAAGCTCCCCATCATGGAGCAGCTTCGGGAGGCACATTCTCTGTTGTCCGTGGAGTGAATCGTTCCCTCTCCTGCCTTCGACGCGCGTCCCCTTCTCCCCGGTTACCTTGCGCTCTCAGTCTACTCCCATTAAAATCTAATCTTGTAGGAGGAGTATCATGCAATATCGTACATATGGCAACACCGGCATCAAAGTCTCAGCGCTCGGCTTCGGTGCCATGCGCCTGCCCCGAGACCATGACGAATCCGTGGCCCTCTTGCGCCGCGGAATGGACCTGGGCATCAACTTCCTCGACACCGCCATGGGCTATCTCGGGGGTGAGAGCGAAATCATGGTCGGCAAGGCGGTCAAGGGCCGCCGCGATCAGGTCTACCTCTCCACCAAGAACGCCTGCTCGGAGTGGACCAACGAAAGCTGGCGCCAACGCCTCGAACAGTCCCTGACCAAGCTCGACACGGACTACCTTGACTTCTACTGCATCGTCCACGGCATGACCTGGGACAACTTCGTCAACCGCTTCAGCGTCGCGGGCGGAGGCCTGGAAGCGGCGTATCAAGCCAAGGAGGAGGGCCTCATCCGCCACCTGTGCATGTCCTGCCACGACACCCCGGACAACATGCTCAAACTGATTGACACCGGCGTCTTTGAGGGGATGATCCTGCAATACAACCTCCTCGACCGCGCCAATGAAGACGTCCTGGCCCACGCCCACGACCGGGGTCTGGGAGTCTGCATCATGGGACCAGTCGGTGGTGGCCGGCTCGCGCACCCCTCCGAACGCCTCGCCGGGGTCCTCGGCGGAGGGCTGAGCACCCCGGAGATCGCTCTACGCTTCGTCCTGGCCAACCCCCATGTCACCTGCGCGCTCTCTGGAATGAACGCCCTGCAGCAGGTGGAGGAGAATTGCGCCACCGCCAGCCGCGAGGAGCCGCTGACGGCTGAGGAACTGGAAGCGCTACGCGTGGCCACGGAGGAGAATGCCCGACTCGCGGACCTGTACTGCACCGGCTGCGGTTACTGCCTGCCCTGCCCCAACAACGTGGCGATTCCCGAGATCTTCAAGGCCATGAACTACCACCGCGTCTGGGGACTAACAGACCTCGCCCGGAGAATGTACGGACGGCTGGGGAATGAGCGCCACCCCGAGGAGCTCAACGCGCTGGCCTGCACCGAGTGCGGGCAATGCGAGGAGAAATGCCCGCAGAACCTGCACATTATCGAGCAGCTTAAGGAGAGCCACGCGGCACTGGGAGAGAAATCCTGAGGTACAGGGGGGCACCCGTTCGTCCCCTCTTTGCCTACCCCGGTGGCGCCCCAGGGGTAGTTGTCATGCTCCCCGCCAGCACCTTCTGCGCCAGGGCCAGTGCCTCCGCGGGTGGCTGCTTGCCACTGACTGCCAGATATATCGCGTAATCCAGAGCCCGTAAGGCCGCCGGCGGAGCGTTTGCCGCCCCACCCTGCGCCTTTGCCATGGTGGGGATAACCGCCCCGATCACCGGATCCTCGCGCGCCTCCGCCAGCAGGTCCTGATGCACAGCCAGGCCTCCCCACGCCATCAGGTTCTTCTGCGCCAGGCCGCTCATCACCCAGTGGGCAAATCGAACTGCCGCCGCCTGATGCTGACTGCGCGCAAAGACGGCCAGCCCGTCACCCAGCACGTCCGCGACTGGCTGCTCGCCACCCGGCAGCGGCAGCGCCCGGTACTCCGGCGCCCCTTCGATCTTCTGCCAAGCCTGCGCTACCCAGGTATCGGAGACCAGCAGCCCCATTCTCCCCTCACCAAAGGCGTTCTCCAGTTCCGTCTGCGACCAGCTCAGAACTTCTGGTTGCGCATAGCGCGCCAACTCACAAAACCGTTCCAGGGTCTTGATCTTGCCTGGCGTCGCCAGATTCACGCCCCCATGGGCCTCGATGACCCGTTCACCCTCGGCCCACAGCATCTCCTGCAGCAGCACTGCGCCCCCTCCCCCCGCCGCGCCTGGTAGCCCCATGCCCCAGACCTGTGGCGGCCGGTGCAGCCCGGGCGCAGTGATCAGCGCCATCTGCCCCCAGTTCTGCGGCTCGGAGAGCCGCCGTTCAGCCAGCAGGTCCGGACGCACCAGCAGTACGCGGGCCCCCAGACACCACGGCACGGCCAGCAACCGCCCGTTGACCTTCATCAGCTCCAGCGCCGGCGCCAGCAGGCGCGCGGCCGCTGGAGTCCTCTCTAACTCGTCCAACGAGGCCAACCGGGGAGCGAACAGCGCCAGCCAACTGCTATTGATCACCGCCAGATCGGGGGCATTGGCCTCATCCAGCCCACACCAGCCATTGAGTTTGGCGTAGGCATTCATCGTGGGATGCGGGTTGAGGTGCACGCGAATGTCGGGGTGCTGCTTCTCGAAGAGAGCAATGATGGCGTTGAGCGGTGCCAGATTGGCAGCCGGCCCGTCATACCACAGAGCCAGCTGCAGATGTCTCTGATGCCCCGGTGGCAAGGGGGCTTCCTCCGTTTCCGCCGCCGCCAGGCGCACGGGCAGTTCCGCGCCGGACGACGCCTTCTCCAGGGGGGTAAGCGGTCCGACGAGTGAGGCCTGCAGGCCAGAGGTCACGGCAGCGGCCTCCGATGACTGAACGTGGACCGCCGCCGAAAAACTAAGGCACACCAGGAGTGCCGTCAGGACCTTGTACTTCATCGTGGGGACCTCAGAACAGCCCAACCACTGCGCGACCGCCCCGCTCGTAATTCCCGCCCCCCAGGGCCTGGCGGTGATTAGAACTGCGCAACAGCGTGCCCGGCTACCTGCTTTACTTCCTCCACCGTCAGGTCAGTGCTGATGTTAATGTTAGCTCGCACCGGGCGTACGGCTGCAGCCATACCTCGGGCGGAGGCTCCGCCGAAGCCGGGATATCCTCCCGGCCCGCCGAAACCACCGGCAGCCGGACTGGTCGGCTGGAACGACTCACCACCAACGCCCCCACCTAGCGCGGGAGCCCCCGCGCCCACCAGGCCCCCCATCAGCTTCTCAGCATCGACGTGGTACAGGTCGCGGTATTCCAGCTTGCCCTTGGCCGCTGCGGCGGCAGCCGCCGCACTACCGAAACCCGTCATGCCCTCCTCCGGCGGCAGGAGGATCTTCGTGATCTTCTTGGTAATCGAGTCCTCAAAGCCGATGAAACGCCCGGCGTCAATGTCAAAATAGGCCACGCGCTTGATGGTGATGTCGCCCTTCAACGTACCCTCCGGCTCACCCGCCGGACCCGCCGCCGCCTTTCCCCCGAGTTGGCCTCCACCGCCTGGCAACGGGGTTATGCCCGCGGAGGGCGGGGCGCCACCATCCATCGCCTCCCCCAACGCCTCGGCGTACTGCCGCTCCGCGTCGAACATTCCCTCCGCGAGGCCGCCCGGTGCCGCCCCCGGAGCCCCGGGCGCTCCCGGGGTGGACTTGGTCGTCCCGGGCAGATCCCAGGGTATCTGCACATCACTCTCAGTGACAGTCGTCGTGATGCGCGCGCAGCGGTGCATGCCCCGGTACTCGAAACCCTCCAGCTTGAAGGCGGCCTCCATGATCCGCGGTGTGGTGTCCGTCAGACCGGTGATCACGCCCATCTTGCCGTTCCAGGTCGCTCCCGCCTCGACGGGGTCCTGGGGCAGCTCGATAAACAGATACCCCATCGGGAACCCGGCCATCCCTGCACTGGCCCGCATGGGTTCGACCATACCAGTTTGCAGAATCTTCACCCGATAGAGCTGTCCCTCTCTGGGTCGCGCTACCTGGTTGCCGGGCAGCCACCCTGAGAAATTGTCAGAGACGTTGCTCTCCCACTCGGCATCCTCGTTGACCTGCTTGGGCCACTGCCAGGTCACTGTGTAGTATCCACGCCGCAGGTCGGCGTCCACCACCGCCCGGCCCGTCGCCGATGGCGACAGCACCTCCGCCGTCCACTGGGCATCGCCCTTCATCTTGATGTTCGAGGGTATGCCTTCGGTATCTCCCGGGGTCGGCACCTCCACCTCTGCCACGCTCCCCCCACCGATGGCTCCGCCCCCGTAGCCCCCCCCATACCCGCCATAGGGCGATGCCGCTGGGGCCGCCGCCTCCTTGGGTGGATTGCGGAGCATGCTTCCCGCCCTTCCGGGCACATCTACGGTCTGGGAAGCCTGCAATTCATAGAGGTACACGTCGCCACGTGAGTAATGCGTCTGCAGCAGCACCTGCTCGCCCACTTCGGTGAGATCCAGCGAGTTCTTGACCGTCACCTTCGCCTCGGCCCGCTCTTGCTGCCGCCCGGCGGCGTCATAAGCAACAACCTCCACCGTATACTCACCGTCACGGTAACGTTGGCGCCCCGAGTCATCCCGCTCCTGCGTATTCCAGGTGAAGCTCAGGGGGGCCAAACCGGCGATGAGATATTGCCGGCTGGTGGGCGTAATGCGCATGGACAGCCAGCCATCACCCGGGTCGCTCTTGTTCGCCTCGATGGTGACCAGCCCGTGGACTACTTGCCCCTCCTGGGGCGAAAGGATCGTGACCGCGGCCTCTGCACCCTGCGTGGCCACCAGCAGTGTTACCAACAGCGCCATCATCAGGGCCAGTCTAACTGCGTCTGGTGCTTTCATATTATCTGCCCCTTATACCCAAGTGCCACAGCCCCGCTTGGCGCCCCTCCCGTCCTCCCTGTCTCCGACTCACGACTGCTGTGGCCCGGCGGTGCTCCTCCGCCGCATGATCTCTTCCAGCACCGGCTGCACTTCAGCTGCGCAGACCTCCAGGGCCTGCGGTACCACTCTCGTCTCGCCGACGGTGGTCAGAAAATTAGTGTCGCCGCTCCAACGCGGCACAATGTGCAGATGCAGATGGTCGTCAATTCCCGCCCCGGCTGGCTGACCCAGATTCATCCCCAGGTTGATGCCCTCAGCCTTCATGCACTGCCGCAAGGCCTCGATCGCGCCCTGCGCGAGGCTCATCATATCGGCCAACTGCTCCCGCGAGAGCTGTAGAAAATCGCTCACATGCTGCTTGGGCACCACCATCATGTGCCCGTTATTGTACGGGAACCGGTTGAGAATGACGAAATTATGTTCGCTGCTATATAGGACGTGCGCCTCCCGCGGGTGTTCCACTGCCTCGCAGAACACACAGCCTGCCGCTCGCTCGCCAGCCACGTACTCCATTCTCCAGGGGGCCCATAGATGCCGCATCAGCTGCTCGCTTTGTACCGCCTGACGCCTAGCCCGTGTGCGCCTGAACAATGGCCAGGGCCAGACAAGCCAGGATCCAGGTCACGGCACTGACCTTCAGCAGCCGCTCCAGCATCAGGTCCGTGCCCCCCTTGCGAGCCGCCCCACCTCCACTCCCCCCACCCATGGCCGCGCTGAAGCCGGCGTCGGGGCTAGCCGTCTGCAAACAAATGGCCACCACGATGGCGAGACCGGCCAGCGTCGCTATTGTCATGAAAAAGATAACCATATACCTGCGGACCTCCGTCGCACTGCAAATCAATCCCCGGCGAGCCTCGCCCCGGCCTCCAAGCCCCGGGCTTGCTCGGAGCACACAGTCACACAATCTCCAGACTGCTTGTCGGCAATCTGACCTCATGCATTGTACTCCTGTCACCCTGCGGCGTCAACCCGCGCCGATTCTTCAGGGAACCTCCGTCGTCTCTCTGGTGTCTCTTGCTTTGTCGACGGCAAGTGGGTTACACTATACGTGGAGGCAATCTATCGTGACCAAACTCGCAGCATTCATTGTGGCCTTTGTCATGCTTGTTGCGCCGACCACCGGCGCCGCTTATCCCCTCTCCGTCTTTCCCTTCAACGGAGGCTTTGAACGCGTCGAGAGCAACCAGCCTCAGGGGTGGGAGGCCACCGGCACTTGGCTGATGGGAGCCGTCGCCCCCTGTGAAGGGCGGAAGTTCGTCTATCTCGCGCCGGCCGTGGCGCGCACCGGTGACCGCCTGGTCTCGCAGGGCTACCGCCTGGTCAAGCCCGGCAGTACGGTCTTCCTCACGGCTTCTTATCAGAGCAGCACCGGCGGCGCGCTCTTCGGGCTGGTGCTCTGCGACGGCCTTGGCCAGCCCCTCGGCGAGATACTCGCCGCACCCCAACCCGCAGCCCCCACGTGGCGACAGGTGGCCCTCTCCTTCCCCGTCCCCGCGTGCGCGGGCGACGACCTGGCTGCTGTCCGGATCATGCTCGGGGTCTCCGGAGCCGACAAGGGCGCGGACTTCGACGACATCAGCCTGACCGCTCCTCAGCACGTTGTCTGCCCGACGCCACACAGGCCCACTCTGGATGTTCTGAGGCGCCGCAACCTGCTTCCCAATCCCACCCTGATCCCGGATGCCAGCGACGGCGTCTATGGCTGGAACCGCCTGATAGTGCCGGACACCACGGAGACCGCTTGGACCTCCGTACCGCTCAGCCTGGACCTCGCCTTGCCCTATGGTCTCACCGCCGAGGCCACAGATGGAACCCAGGACGGTTTCAGCCTGCTGCTGCGCGTCCGGGACCCGCTGGATCCCGCCTCGGTGTGGCTACAGACACCGCCCGTTACTGGTGGCCCGGCTCGCCTCCCGCGCCTGGCTCGCGAACCTGAGCGGGGTCTGGTGGAGGCTGCCATACTCCCGGTAGCCGGGCAAGCTCTCGGGCAACTGGAGCTAGCCTTGCGCCCGGAGCCGATTTCGCTCTCCATCCGCCCCGTGGCCATGGCCGGCGAGTTTACCCGGCCCCAGGACGTCCAGCTCTTCGTCTCCGCCATCAACAACACCGACACCGATCTGTCGCCGATGGCTTACCTTAAGATCCTGGATGCCGACGGGCAACAGGCGGCGTATGAACCACGCCGCGTCCGGCTCGGCCCCCATAGCGCAGCATACTTCCCCTACAAGCCCACGCTCACCCGCGCGGGCAAGTACGTGATGCTGACACGCCTCATGTACGAGGGGCAGGACCTGGGGTTCATCACCTTCCCCTTCGAGGTGACTGGCGGCTAAGCCGCGCAAGAACAGAGGCTGTTTGCCCCTCGACGCCGGCGTCTGAGTAGTCTCCCTCCAGGTAAAGACTGGGGGAGGCTGCTGCGGCATATCCTTCGGCGAAAGCCGCGCCGTCAAAGCCGGGATCGTCCTCGGAGAGATCCGCCAGTGCTACTTCCACCCCACCGCGCTCCCGCGATAGCCGCCCGGCGAGCATGATCTTCACCGCTTCCGTCAGCTCCGGGAGGCTGGGCATGGGAGCGCCGGTCTCCATGAAGTCACAGATGCGATCCAGCATCCCCGCATACAAGCCTCCGCCGGCCACCTGTACGACATGCGTGGTTTTGGTGGTCATGGCCACGAAGTTGAAGGGCTGCCAAACGCCGAGAAACGAGTGATACACAGCACTGACCCCGCTCTCGAAGCGCACGAAGAAGGTCTCGCACCTGACCTTCTCAGCCTGTGCGCGCCCGACAAAGCGGCAGGACACCGCCCCCGTGCCGGTCAGTGAAGCCAACCCCTCCACCGCATGGCAGCCGTAGTTGAACTCATCCACGCCGATGAATCCGGTGGCGCTGACCACCCGGCCCCGCTCCTCTTCCGGCTGGGCCATCAGTTCAGCGATCTCTCTGGCGTACCGCAGCGAGGAGGAGCCCAGGAT
>JAAYIR010000336.1 GCA_012523355.1 candidate division WS1 bacterium | reverse complement strand
GCCGGGAATCTGGCCAACCTGGAAGACGTGCTCGACGATAACCGTCTGTGTTTCATGGAAGGAGACATTTGTGACGAGAGCACCGTGGCGGAAGCCATGGCCGAGGCGGACATCGTCGTCCACCTGGCGGCGGAGACCCACGTGGATCGCAGCATTATGGGTGGAGACACAGCGGCCCGCACCAACTTCCTGGGCACGCAGGTGATGCTGGAGACGGCGCGGAGAGTGCAGCCCCGGATCTTCTTGCATGTCTCGACTGACGAGGTGTACGGGGACTGCCCACAGGGCGCCTTCATCGAGGACCAGCCCTTGCGTCCGCGCAATCCTTACTCGGCGAGCAAGGCCGCGGCGGATCACCTGGCCTACGCCTACCATGTCACCTACGGTGTGCCGGTGGTCATCAGCCGCCCCGCCAACAACTATGGGCCCTACCAGTACCCCGAGAAGCTGGTGCCCTTCTTCGTGTACCGAGCGCTGAGAGGGGAGACGCTGCCTCTATACGGAGATGGCCAGCAGGTACGTGATTGGCTGCATGTGGAGGACCACTGCCGCGCCATGCAGAGCCTGATCGAGCGCGGGAAGCTGGGCGAAGCGTACAACCTGCCGGCAGGGAACGAACGCACCAATCTGACCACGGCGCGTCTGGTACTGGACGAGCTCGGGAGGTCAGAGGAGCTGATCCAGTTCGTCGCTGATCGGCCTGGGCACGATGTGCGCTATGCTCTGAACGGAGACAAGGTGGCGGCGCTGGGATGGAAGCCGGTGATCCTCTGGGAGGAGGGCCTGCGAGCCACGGTACGGTGGTTTGCCCAACACTCGGCCTGGCTGGAACAAAGCGTAGCACGGAGCAAGGCCTATTTTGAGCAGTGGTATGCTGGCCGCGGCGGCTAGCGGGGTCAAACCATGGGGAAGCAGCCGGAGGCCGAGTTCGAACGCGAGCTGAGCTTCGTGGAACATCTGGATGAGCTGCGGACACGGCTCATCCGCATGGCAGTATACTGGGTGGCGGCCGCCGCCCTCGGCTGGCACTTCCGGGAACCACTCCTCACGTTTCTGCGGCGGCCCGCCGAACAAGGAGCGAAGCTGGCAGGCCTGGAGGATCTCCCCTTTCGGATATTCGATCCGATCGGAGGACTGATGCTGGCACTGACCACGGCCGCGGTCGGGGGCCTGGTCCTGGCCAGCCCGGCCATTCTGACTGAGCTGTGGCTCTTCATCCGCCCCGCTCTCCGTCCTCGCGAACGGCGCTGGTTCGCAGGGGTGGTGCCGATGGCGACGTTGTTCTTCCTCGGAGGCATCGCCTTCGCCTACTGGATGTCAGTGCACGTCTTACGCTACATGTTCGAGATCAATCTCACCCTGGGGGTGGAGGGTGAACTGGCGCTGGCCTCCTACTTGTCCTTCATCCTCAAGATGCTGATCGCCATGGGCTTCTTGTTTGAGGTACCCATACTCATCATGGCGTTGGCATACGTGGGCCTGGTGAGGTCGGACTGGCTGCTAGCACGGTGGCGATACCTGGTGGTGGCGGCGATCATCGTGACTGTTCTCTTCACGCCAGCCGTTGATCCGCTGACTCTGGGGTTCTTCGCGGTTCCGCTTTTGCTGCTGTTCTTCTTCAGCATCTGGCTGGTCAGGATCGTGGAGCGTCAACGGGACAAGCGGCAAGCGCGGGAGGAGGCGGCCCAGCAAACGCAGAGCGAAGAAGAGACAAGCTCGACAGCACAACGCCAACCAGCAGAAGAGAGCGTTCCAGTCGATCCAGAACCGTCCGACGCTGAGGACCTCGACCCCTTTAGCTTCTACGAGCAGCTAACTCAGGAGATAGCGGAGCTCGAAGCACCTGAAGACGAAACGCCTGGGGACTCCCCGGAGACACCACCTGATGAGAAGACGCCGCCGACCGGTGGCCGCTGACCCCATGAGAGGGCTGGAACAGCTCCTGGCAGAACTGGAAAGGAGCCCGGGCTACGAGAGCCAACTGGTGCATCTCAGCCGCCAGCCCAGCCGGCGGGCCGGCTATGGAGCGCTGCCGAGAGAGTTGGCCCCGGAGGCGGAAGCGCTTCTGGAGCGCCAGGGCCTGAAGCGGCTGTATCGGCACCAGAGCCAGGCACTGGAGGCCGTGTTCTCCGGGCAGAATGTAGCACTAGCGGCGGGCACCGCGGCGGGCAAGACTCTGGCTTACCTCCTCCCTATCGTTCAGGCCCTGGCGGCCGACAAGAGCTCGCGAACACTGCTGCTCTATCCTACCAAGGCCCTGGCGCAGGACCAACTCCGCAAGCTGCAGGACTTCGGCGCGGGTAAGACCTTCCTCGCCGACACCTACGACGGGGATACGCCCCCTCGCCGGCGGCGACAGGTTAGGCGGTTAACGCAAGTGGTCCTGAGTAACCCGGACATGCTGCACCTCGCACTGCTCCCCCACCACGCCAGCTGGGCGGAGTTCTTCCGGCACCTGAAGTACGTGGTGCTGGACGAGGTGCACGTGTACCGGGGCGTGTTCGGGTCGCACGTGGCCAATGTTCTGCGCCGGCTGCGGCGCATCTGTGCCTATCATGGGAGCGCGCCCCAGTTCATCTGCACCTCAGCCACGATCGGCAATCCCGGGGAGCTGTGCGAGCTTCTGACGGGACTGCCTTTTACCGTGGTGGACCAGGACACCGCGCCCCAGGGGCCACGGCTGTACGGCTTCTGGAATCCTCCGCTCAGTGATCAGGAGAAGGGTCGGCGCCAAAGCACCAACTGGGAGGCCGCCCGCCTGGTCGCACACCTGGTTCGACGCGGGGTGCGGACGCTGGCCTTCGCCCAAAGCCGCACGCAGACTGAGCTCATCCTGCGGTACGCGCAGGAACTGCTGAAGGGAGACCAGCACCTGGCAGAGAGAGTGGCTCCGTATCGGGGCGGGTATCTGCCCGAGCAGCGGCGCGAGATCGAGCGGCGGCTCTTTGCGGGAGAGCTGCTGGGAGTGGTGGCCACTTCGGCGCTGGAGTTGGGCGTAGACATCGGCGGGCTGGACGCGGTGGTTATGGCCGGATACCCGGGTGACACTGCCGCCTACCGGCAACAGGCCGGGCGGGCCGGACGCGCGCAACAGGAGTCCCTGGCCATGCTGGTGGCGGGTCCTGGCGGCATCGACCAGTACCTGATGGAACACCCCGAGTTCCTCCTGGAAGCGACACATGACCGAGCGCTGTGCCGGCCAGACAACCGTTTCATCCTGGGGGCGCACCTGCTCTGCGCGGCATTCGAGCTGCCTCTGGAGGAGAGCGACGCGCACTATTTCGGCGCCGAGATGAAGCCGGTCCTGGGCGTGCTTACCGAGAGCGGGCTGCTCGACCGGCGCCGGCGCTGGTACTGGCGCGAGGCCGGGCGTTACCCCGCGGGCGAGGTGAGCCTGCGCAGCGGTTCCGGGCGAGCATACGAGATCTACTTGCAGCAGGGGGAAGAGCTACTGGGGACGGTGGATGAGGCCTCGGTGTTCTGGCTAGCGCACCCCGGAGCCGTGTATCTGCACGGGGGAGAGAGTTATGTGGTGCAGGAGCTGGACTTGGAGCGGCGGCGGGTGACAGTGCGCCGCGAAGAGGTCAACTACTACACACGGGCCCTGAGCAGCAGCGAAATGCGCGTGTCTGAGGAGTTTGGCAGCACGCCTCTCGTTCCGGAGGCCACCGCGCATCTGGGGGAGCTGGTGGTACATGCCCAGACCCTCGGGTACAAGAGAATCCAGTTAGGGACCGACAAGGAGCTGGATGTGCAGCCGTTGGACCTGCCGGCGACGGACTTTGAGACGGTCGGGGTATGGGTGACGCTGGAAGACGAGGGACAGGCGCTGCAGGAGCTCGGCCATGACCTGATGGGCAGTCTACACGCCCTGGAGCACGCGATGATCGGGCTCCTGCCGCTGTTCGCCATGTGTGACGCACACGACCTGGGCGGCGTGTCGTACCTGACCCACCCGGATACCGGGAAGCCCACGCTGTGCCTGTACGACGGCTATCCGGGCGGGGTGGGGCTGTGCGAGCAGGCTTACGAGGGCCTGAAGGAAATCTTGCAGGCCACGGCGGAGCGCATAGAGAACTGTCCCTGTCAGAGCGGATGTCCCGCCTGCGTACAGTCGCCGTCCTGCGGAGACAACAACGAGCCGCTGGACAAGGCCGGGGCGGGCGCGTTGGCCAGGCTCTGGCAGGGAAACACACGCGAATCAACAGAGACCGGTTAGTGGAGATTACCATCGACTAGCGTCACCCGAGGTAACCACGATTGCTTCAGAATCAGCGCATTGGCGTCTTTGTGGACGTCCAAAACATGTTCTATGCGGCCCGTAATCAGCATGAGGGCCGTCTCAACTACGGCAAGCTGCTCCCCTGGGTCGTGGGAGACCGGCAATTGGTGCGCGCCGTGGCGTATCTGATCCGCAGCCCGGAGGTGGACCAGACCAAGTTCATGGACATGCTGCGGCGCCAGCGGTTTGAGGTGCGGGTCAAGGACCTGCGGGTGCGGCCTGATGGTTCCACCAAGGGCGATTGGGACCTGGGCATCGCCATTGATACCCTGTCGCTCGCCGACCGGCTGGATGTGGTATGCCTGGTCACGGGTGACGGAGTCTTCGTGGACCTGGTGCACATGCTCAAAGCTCTGGGAGTCCGCGTGGAGGTATACTCCTTTCGGCCCAGCACCGCCGAAGAGCTAGTGGAGGCCGCCACCGCCTTTGTGGAGATCGAGCCAGGGATGCTCATCAAAGGGCAAGGCGGGATACGTGAACAGAACTCGACTCGAGGAGACAAATGATTGACCTACACATACATAGTACCGCCTCAGACGGAACACTGACGCCAGAGCAGATCGTAGCTCGCGCCCGGGAGCTGGGCATGCGTGCTATTGCCCTGGCAGACCACGACAGCGTAGCTGGCATTGACCCGGCCTTGGTCGCGGCGGAAGGCACGGGACTCATCGTGCTGCCCGCGGTGGAGATTAGCACCGACTGGGAGTCTACGGAGATCCACGTGCTCGGATATTTCCTGGACTACCGCAACGCGGAACTCCTGGAGAAGCTGGCACTGATCCGCGAGGCACGCGAGGGTCGCGCGGAGACGATGGTGACCAAGCTGCAGGAGCTGGGCATGGACATTTCCTACGAGGCGGTGTTGCAGCGGGCCAACGGAGGCAGCGTGGGCCGGCCACACGTGGCGGCGGAGCTGGAGGCCCGCGGGCACGTCAGGAGCCAGAACGAGGCCTTCGACCGCTATCTCTCTCGCGACAAGCCCGCCTATGTCCCGCGCTACAAGCTCAGCTACCAAGACGCGATTGACATAATCCGGCATTGTGAGGGGCTGCCGGTACTAGCCCATCCCGGCCTCGTGCGGGACGACCGGAAGGTCAAGGAGATGTTACCTGCCCTCGAGGGGCTGGAGGTGTACCATACCGCGCACTCCGCCGCCCAGACACGCAAGTATGCGCGCTTGGCGCGGGAGCATGGGCTGCTGATCACCGGCGGCACCGACTCGCACGGGCCGGAGGGCAGCTTGCCGGTGGAGATCGGGTCGGTCGCGATACCAAACTGGGAGGAGTGCCTGGAGGGGCTACTGGACTGGGCCAGAGAGCATGGACG
>JAAYIR010000335.1 GCA_012523355.1 candidate division WS1 bacterium | reverse complement strand
CTCCAACATGGCACGGAAAGCGATCTCGTCGGGCGGAGAGAACCCGCCGTCGTACCTCACCTGCACTTCGTTGCCCATCGGGTAGGCCGCCATGGGATACCGGTCGAACTTGCAGTACTTGCCTATCGCGCGGGTTACTGCAGCGTCCATCTTATGCGCCTCCGGATCGCCGGGGGAGTAGGACTCGACCGCTCCGTACCGCTCCCAGTCGGCGGGGTCCATGACCGACTTGGTCCAGCTGGGAACTCTGTAGTTCCATTGCCCCTCCTTGCCGACTGCCAGGTGCAGCGCCCAGGGATGGGCCATGACCTGCTTGTTCATGAGCCAGTAGTGCGTCACCGGCGCCCAGCCACCACCCATGACGGTGACGATCCCCATGTGGCCCAGGTCATCATATTCCGCCATGTTGCGCAGCGGGGGCTGCGGGGCCTGGCTGTCCCAGCTGAAACCGCTGTAGGTTGGTAGATGCTGGGTGTAGTAGGGGAAGAAGTAGGTGGTGGTGGTCCAGCCTAGCGTCTCCTCACCTTGAAGCAGGTCCACTCGGAGGAAGGCTGCGAGCGTAGGCATAAAGTAGTCTCGTGCCTCTAAGATCGTCTCTGTTCCGTCCCCCAAGGGGATATCGCGCCGATACCATATACGTCCGTAGGGTGAGTCAACCAGACTTATCCGCGCCACTGCGCCCGGCAAAGGTCGGTCCAGCTTGAGAGTGGCACGGATCGGGCTGAAGCCTTCCACGGCATCGTCGGGATTCACCAATTCCGCCTGCACGGGGGACTCAACGCGGAAGGGGTAGAAGCCGAAATTGTGCGTCACCTCTCCCTCCAGGGCTCGGAGGTCCAGGTAGTACCGCCCCCCGGGCAACTTGGGTAACGTATACTGAATAGCCCCGCTTCCAGTGTAGGCCAGGGTGTCGGTGCGCACGGTGTGGTTCCACTCGTCTCGCAGGCGAGCCTCCAGCTTGCCGGGTCGTTCGGCCAGCAACTCGATCGGCAGACGCTGCTCCTGCCGGGGGAGCAGCGGATCCTGCTCGAGGGCCGGGGAAGCCAGACGTACGCCGGGCTCCCGCCGCGCGGCCCACAGAAGCGTGCGCAGGAGAGAGGCCTGTGCGTTCTCATGCTCCGCCCACCATCCGGGCGAGGTGAAGGCCGCGGGGGAGTAATTGAGTCGGTAACGAGTGAGAACAACGCGTCCCTCGCCGAGCCTGTAGGTGGCAGGGGGCGCCAGCTTCTCTCTGAGCGGCGCCAGCCCGAAAATCTCGACGGGGCCGCTGGGCAGTAACGTGTCTTTGGTGAGGAGCGCCGCGAACTGCTGGCTCGCATCCCGCACATCAAAGAGCACCAGGCCCGCCCCTTGCTGCACCTGCTGGAGGAGCTTGAGTTTGCAGCGGGCCGGGATCTTGGCCAGGTCGGGGCCACAGATTACGATGACCTCGTAGGGCTGGTCGAGCTTGTTGAACAGCTCCTCGGCCTTAGCCGTATCGCTGGTGCCCTCGAAGAAGTTACCGTGATAGCCGTCGGAGTCCGCCGTGATCCCCAGCTCACGATACGGTCCTCCGCGGGTGGTGACGGCATCGAGCGAGACGTCCATGCGCTGTGCTACCTCCACCGCGGTCCGGGCCTCCGACAGGGAGACGACATAGAGGGCCTTGAGCTGTCCCCCGGAGAGCTTGG
>JAAYIR010000334.1 GCA_012523355.1 candidate division WS1 bacterium | reverse complement strand
GTGGTCAAGCGCTCCACTTGTGGGGTCCGCGAGAACCTGACGGACGCCTCCACCGGATACCAGGCGCGGTTGATGAGGTAGAAGTAGCGCCGGGTGGCGTCGCGGCCATGCCAGAGCACCACCGGATCGCTATCCTCCAGCAGGCGCATGCCAATCACCGGCAAGGCGCGGTATTCGGCCAGGAATGGCCGGAGGTACTCCGGCTGCCCCAGTACGTAACCATGCGAGCCATCATGCATGAAGGTGACATTACCATCGGCCATCGCACTGGCGAACCGCTGCAGATAGTGCAGACCTGCCGGGTTCACTGTCGCGTCCGGATAGACGACGGTATTCTGCGGTGTCTTTAACTCATACCCCAACTCCTCGGGGGCGGCATAGCGTCCCTCCATGTTGGTCCCCAACTCCAGCCCAGTCACGCTGCCCTCGCCCAGTGGGGTCTCCACCGCCTGCAGGGGTGTGGCGTCCCAGTGCTTATCCCGATTCGCCGCCGATTGCAGAGGCTGTTCGGGGTTCCGGTTGCCCGGATCTGGATAGCCACGGGCTGCGGTAAGCACGATCGCGGGATTCTTAGCGTACAGGGTTGGATCAATCCCTGCCTCGCGCCACTCCTGGACCGTTCCGCTCCCCGGATTCAGGTATAGCTTCAGGTCTGGCCGGGCTGCGGTGAGAATCGCGGCCAGCCGGCTGTGGTAGTCGTAGATCTTCTGGCAGCGCCACGAGACCCAGGCCTCGTAGTGGTTACGCACCAGGTACTCATAGCGCTTGCGAAATCGCCCTGGGTCGTCTGGGGCCACCGGCACCTCGATCCCCGTTTCTCGGGCGAATAGCCCGACCGTGTAGTCCTCATAGCCCCAGTCCAGGCTGCGAAAGGTTTGCCAGCCGTCGAAGGCCCAATATAGCATCAGGCGTATCCGCACGCCCTTGAAGGCGGGATAGTCGCTGTAGCGCTCAGCCAGCTCGGTGAACACCTCGCCAGTCCACGCCTGCACACCGGGGTACAGCGGCGTGTAGTAGGGCCGATACGGAGTTCGTGCGCCCTTTTCTCCCTGTCCGGACACCGTGACCCACGGTAACAGCTCCGGCTCCTCCTCGATTCCCGCTTCCTTCTTCAGCCTCTGGTCCAGCAAGACGTTCGAGGGGTTCAGGTCGCCGATGAAGTTCAGCCCGTACTTCTCTGCCACGAGGAGCATCAGGCGCATGACATCCTTCTTGAAGGGTTCCTTCAGCGTAGCCGGCCCCGGGGGCAAGATACCCACCTGGTAACCAGGGATGCTTTTGCACGGCCACAGTGTGTTGCCATAGATCGCGATGGTGGGGAACCACAAGTTGATCCCGGCGTAGTTCAGGCGCTGGCCCACCCGCTCTGCCGTCTGACGGAAGTTCACCCAGGACAGCGCGTCCTCTGTGCTCATCCGCGCGCCGAAGTTGTTGAGGAAGCGCATCGGCTCCTCCTGATACATGCCATACATGCGCCCCTCCGGGCCGTACTGCAGGGACGGGAACCCAGTCGTGATCCGATAGACTGTGATACGGGCCAGCGCCGCCCGCTGTCCGGTATTCCAGTTATAGAACATGATACGGGGATCCCGATCACGAGCCGTGAAGTAGAAATCCTGCGTCTGCATCTCCTTGGCCAGCGGATACACCCCGCCGGTCGAGTACCCCTGCGCCGGCATGGGGTGACTATCGCGCTCCACGAGCACAATCGCCACCTGCCGCTGGTCGTCATCTGGGTACTCGATGCGCATCAGGTAGTCCGCCTGCTCCTCCGGGAGGTTCAGCGTGTAGGCAAACCACGCGGCCTGCGAGGTGCCGCCCTCCCGCCCCAGGTCTGCTGACTCCCGGTAGGCGCCCAGGGGAGAGTTGACTACGCGCGTCTCACCTCGAGTGTAGTCGGGAGCCCGTGTAGTTGCGTCAACCACTTCCACTAGCTCGGTCTTCAGCGTCGTCGGGAAACTCGGCTTGCCAGTATCCACGACGCAATACTGGATAGTCCGGTCCACGTGGTTTCCCTGCGTGTCCAGGACCTCGACGTCGAAAGTCCCTTCCGTGGCGGTGGGGAAGACGAGGGTCGCCTCCATATTGCCTCCCCCGGCCGGGATCTCGTGACGCAGCTCCTGCACCACGTTATCGCCTTCCGCCTCGCTCACCCGCAGAACTACGGCCTCCGCTTCTGCGCCCCGTCCCGCCACAAGACGTGCTGCGAAGGCCTCTCCGCGCCGGAAGATCAGGTAGTCCTTCTCCGGGGTCAAGCGCACCCGGTCCGCCAGGCTCTGGGCGCTTTGCAGGTAGAAGCGGCGCATAAAGGGCAACCCCGGATGCCAGGGACGGCTGAAAGTCAGGGCATGTGCTCCTGCTGGGAGATAGAGGTTCGTGGTCTTATGGGCGCCACTCTCGCCTGCTTCCCACACACCGCTCTGGAAGGCGGTATGCAGCAGAAACTCCCCATCCAGGAACAGATCTGTTGACCACTGTGTGGCCTGAACGTAGAGGGCGTACCAGCCAGTCGTGGGGACGGAAAGCTCATACGTGGCCTCGCCAACCCCGGTCAGGAGGCCATCCTTCTTCGCCCTCTCAATGGACTGTTCAGTTAGAGTAGTCGTGTGGAAGTCCGCGGCGGTCTTCGCGATCCGCACCGGGACGGCGTCTTCCGCAGTGCTTGCGGCGGCAGTGGCTAGCAGTAAAAAGACTCCCACACTCAGAAGCCAGGTGATGTGCAAGCGCATGAAGTATTCCTCCCACCTATGCAAGGTCTACAGGTACCGTGAAAGTCAGACAAAGCTCGGGCTCCCGGCATCTACCCGCGAAAAGGGGCGTGCAGCGCCCATTCTACTCGTGCAGGAAGAGTTGCCGCAAGCGACGAAAGCTGTCCCGCCGTGCTTTATCTGTTCTCCCTTGAGTCCTCCGTCGGAGCGAGCGACTTTTCGAAAGGGCAATCCGTGCCATCTCATGTCAATATCAGTCATTGCTTGGGCAGGCTGTTGACCTCATAATTGCTGGCAGCCCACTGAAGTAGGCCACACGTCCGCACTGGGTCCACAGCATGCTTCCGGTCTCCAGGACGGACCGGTGGGCGTCACACTGGTACCATGAAGAATCACATGCCAAGCGTTTCCGATACAACACCGCTTGCATCCGAGAGCCAGGCCGCGGCTGCGCAGGGCTTGCTGCACGGTGTGGTGCTCGCTGCGGGCGGGGCGGACAGTCTGGACCTGCTGTGGACCTGGGGCGACGCCTCCGTCGAGCCCGCCCGTAAACCCATGCAGACCCAGTCTGTATTTGACATCGCCAGCCTCACCAAGGTGGTAGCCACCGCCACGGCCTGTGGCCTCTGCCTCGACCGCGGACTGCTGGATCCCGAGGCCCCGGTTTCGAGCTACTTCCCTCGTATCGGGGAGTTCCCGGGGAGCAGCATCAGAGTATGTGACCTGGCCACTCATTACTCCGGGTACAACTACCACAGCTACCATGAGTACCCTGCCGAGGAGATACTGCTTCGCGCCGTCGAGTCTCCTCCGGATAATCCTCCCCGCGAGAAGTTCGTGTATTCCTGCCGCAACTACCTGATCCTTGGCGCCCTCGTCGAGCAGCTTTCCGGAACCGATTTGGGGACCTTCTGTGCGCGGGAGGTCTTTGAGCCTCTGGGCATGAGCCACACCGCTTTTGGCTCCAGCAAACTGGCTCCTGAGCTTCTTGTGCCTTCCGAACAGCCTGCCGGGGTAATCTCCGATGCCCAGGCGCGCCAGGCGGAACGACCAGTGGGGAACGCGGGCTTGTTCTCCTGTGCGGAGGACCTTTCGCGCTTCGCCCGGATGATACTGCAGAGAGGCATGTGCGGGGCGAAACGGATCCTCGGTCCGGACGCTCTGGCCTGGCTGACGCGCCCCTGTAGCCCTCCCGGCCTGCCGCCGCGCTCTTTCGGTTGGGACATGAGGCCCGTCTCCGAGTGCCTGTACCGCCCTTCTAGGGCCTCCGCGTCAGCGATCGGCCATGCCGGATGGACTGGCCAGTCTCTGTGGATAGACCCTGAGTTGGGGCGTTATGTGGTCGTGCTCACCAACCGCACGCACTGTCCCCTTGATCCGGACAACTACGATACTTCCATGCGCTTGCGGGCGCGCCTGGCGGACCTGGTTCTCACGCCCTCAGAGGGCTAGTGGTGCTCCTCCCGAAAGTGCGCGTCCTCCGCGCCTCACTGCGTGTTTCCCCTGTAGGGGTGCGACTTGTCACGCCCGGCGGTGGTTGCTGTGCTGGCCTTCGCCCAGCCGTTGTAGGGGCGGCTTTCGCGGGTCTGCCCGCGATTGCCGCCCGGCCCTCCGCCTTGACTTCTACCTCTATGCGCCCGCCTCACCCTCTGACACGGGACTGTCCCTCCCATCCCGGGCCGGGTGCCGTTTCCCCGTAGGGGTGCTTGCCGTGGTGGCCTGGGTCCGCTCGCGCGTGATGATGAGGGCAATCCCCGCCATCTTAGGTCAAAGCCAGCCATTCATTTAGCGGCCCCTGCCGAGTATAATCCGCAACACAGGTGTGTCCAGGGCCATGGACTTGGGCCGACTCTCCTCACACCGTAAAACGCTTGGCAAGGAGCCACAACCATGAACGCTATGTTCCCGCCCGCCGCTCCCCCCTTGAAGCGCTCAGACATCCCCATATCTATCCGCTTCCTCAAGGAAGACCATCCTGACGTCTTTTGGAACCTCACCACCCGCACCGTGGACGACGCTCTGGCCATCCTTCGCCAGGTTCGGCCCACACGCGTGGAATGGAGCTACCTCGAGAACCGGGAGATTATTCAGCAGATCAGGCAACTCGTCCCGGTTTTCGTCGCTGCTCTCAACTCCCGGGACGGCCACGCCCGTTCCTTCTCTGGGGACCCGGT
Organism: candidate division WS1 bacterium; assembly: GCA_012523355.1. GTDB lineage: Bacteria > Armatimonadota > Zipacnadia > Zipacnadales > Zipacnadaceae > Zipacnadum. The sequence continues at coordinate 20,144 of JAAYIR010000334.1, read as the reverse complement.
CGTGGCTCCCTGGATGCGGCATTTTGGTACCCTGGACACCCGCTACCTGTACCAGTGCCAGCACAACCCCGACGACTTCCAGATGCAGGTGGATCGGCTCGCCGGCTTCATCCGCGACGGGATCACCAGCTTCCATTGTGACGATTGGTTCACGAACCCCATGATGACTTACTTCCGCGATCCCTGCTTCTGCGAGCACTGCATGCGAGAGTTTTCCCGCTACCTGGGCTTCCCGCTCGACTACCACGCCTATCTGCGCGGCCGTGGCTTTGCTACCGTTGAGGAGGTGATGGAAGGCGCCTCGCGCGGGGCGGTACCCCTGTGGGAAGATTTCATGCGCTTCCAGCGGCAGACTGTTCGTCTCTATTGGCGGCGTATCCGGAAAGCCCTGGACCGCCTCTACCCGGCAGGCGCGACCTTGAGTGTGAATGACCTTGCCAGCCGCGAATCTGCCGAGGTAGTACTCCCCGTCCTGGACTACTTCGATGGCGAGGTCTCCGACATCAGTCCCAACGCCTTACTGGAAATCGCCACGGCGTCGCGGGAGTGTGGCAAGCTGCAGGTCGTGCTCATCACCCCCGACGAGAAGAAGGGGGAGGACCGCAATTCCGAGGTTTGGGTCAATCGTGTGCGGCAGGCGATTACGCTGTCCTACTGCCTGGGGATGGTCCCGCTCTTCCCGTGGGACGTCTACATGCGCAGCGATGCCCAGAACCGTCCCAAGCCGCGCTGGTTTGGCACGTGGGAGGAGTATGGCGCACCCTTCGAGGTTGTGCGCGAGCACCCCGACTGGTTCGACGACTTTGACTTTGAGACCATGGAGGAGGAGAAGTCCGGCGCGGTCACCGTCGTCGCGCGACATCGATCCCGCAAGCGCCTCCGTCTGGAGCACCGGGTTGGAGCTGACGGGACCTGGGTGACGAAATAGACCAGGGCTCCTCGTTATCCGGGAGCCCTGGGGACGACAACTCAGCCTGAGTGGGTGGTCGAGGCTTGGCCCTGACCACCCTTCTCTCTCAACCCGCCATGACTTCCTTTACTATCGCCACTCTTTCCCCTCCAGTAGCGACGCTGCTTTCCGGTGGGGAACCTGGTCGCGAGATACCGACATTGAAGAGCAGCCCGTCTACCGGAGAGCGTACCTCCTGCACCACTTCCAGCGTCTCCAGGGATACCAGCACTGCAATCACGTCTCCCTCCGCCAGCATGGCGCCCGGCTCCAGCTGGGGTAGCAACATGCCGGGGACTTCGGCGATGAGTTCATGCTCGACGCTCTCGTCATTCACCCACACCTGCTCGGAGGGCAGATCCAACTCACCCTCCATCATGCCCAGATGCACCAGCAGGTTGCGCAGTCCTCGCACCCCCATGCTGATTCCGGGTTCTCCCAGGGTGTTCTGTAGCGGAAGCTCCGCGATCACCTGCGGGATGCCCTCGTCATAGCACGCCAGGTTCAGGCGACCTCCACCATCCAATCCCTCATAGTTGCGTTCCAGGCACAGGGCATAGCCAAACACCCGCGCCAGTTCCCGGTGGCGCTTCTCTACGGTCACTATGCCCATGCTCTGGTGGCTCCAGCCGTGTATGTCCACCACACAGTCAGCGTGCTTGACGACCGCATGCCACAGGGCGTATGCCATTCGTTCCACGGGAGTTCCGTCGGCCTTCCCGGGCCAGGTGCGGTTGAGGTTAATGCCCGGAATAGAAGGACGAAATTCCTCCGGGTATGCCTGGTAGCGGAGGCGTACCGCCAGAGGGTTGGCGAAGGGCGTGGCAATGAAGGTGCCAGCCAGTTTCTCCGGGCTGAGCTCCTCAAACACGCGCCGGACCGCCTCTGCTCCGTTAAGCTCGCGCCCATGCTGCCCGGCCACTACCGCCAGCATCGGTCCCGGTTTGTTTCCGCAGCAGGCCAGAATGGGGATCCGCACCCGGATCGCCTCCATCCAGCCTTCAGTCTCCACAAAGCCCCGGGTTTTGACTCCGGGCTGCACGTCCAGGTTTCCCACTTGCATAATCGTTCCTCCCAAGGCGCCCGGCACCGCGACCCTTCCCCGACCAACGTCGGACTCCTGGGTCGAATGCCCGGTTCTTCGGCTACGTCCCAATCCGGTTCCTGCGAATAATCTCCTGCTGGTAGTGAGAACTCAGCTTGACGAAGTGGGCCGAGTACCCGGTGACCTTCACCACCAGAGACTGATGCTTCTCGGGATGCACTACCGCGTCTTCCAGCTCCTCGACGGTAGTGATGTTGAAGTTCACATGCAGTCCACCGCTCTCGAAGTAACTGGTGCTCAGGGCCTCCAGCAGCGCTCCTGGATCATCACAGGTCCGGAAGAAAGAGTCATCGAGTTCGCACTGCCAGGGAGCGCCGATGTGTTGCTTCTGGTCTAGAGCCAACAATGAGGCTCCCACCTCTGTAATCGCAAAGGGGCCGCGCCCATGCTGGGGGTTACAGCCCTGGGCCAGTGGTTCCGCGGCATGCCGCCCATCGGGGGTCGCGCCAAGGTAAGGCCCCGCCAGGGCATGGCCCATGAACTGGAACAGGGAAGGACGCATGGGGAAGCCCTTGCAGTTCACCTTTTCTCTCAACACGTGGGCAATATCCGCGGCCAGGCGCTTGGCCAGGGCATTCGCCTCCGGGTGGTCGCTGCCGAACTTGGGGACTGCCAGCAACTCCCGGCGCAAGTCCTCAGCTTGGGCAAAATCTGTCCTTACCGCGGCCTCCAGCTTGGCTAACGAGCGTTTCGCGCTTCCGTAGACCTGTTCCTTGATAGCCAGGAGGGAATCCACAACATTGGTGAACCCCAGCAGGTTCACCGAGGTGAAATTGTAGTACGCTCCCTCATGCCGCCAGTCGGTGATATCTCGTCCCGTCTCCAGGCACTGCTCGGAGATCAAGCTGGTCGCGATCTCCGGCCACACCTTGTATTGGTGGTGGTATTGAATATTCTTCAATTCCAGCAGCGCCTGCGCCGCCTCCTCGACGTTTTTCATGTATAGCTCGTAGAAAACCTCAAAGTCCGGAGGGGGGTTTTCGACGGCTTCGCGCAGGGCTCTCAGCAGCACCTGAATGAGCACGATGACGTTCTTGTCCTGGTCGCAGTACTCCTTGCCCACCACACAATACCATTGGCAGCCGCTGTAGGAGATGTTCCAGGCGTCCTCCGGCTTCACTCCGGAGACCACCTCGCTCTCGTACATCTTATCGTAGTTGAGCAGAGCTGGGGTGGCACACTTGTGGCGGGCGACAACCTCGCAGGCGTACTGGTAGAAATCGGCGTCAATGTCCGGATGCCACATCACGCCGAGGCATGAGTACCCGCCAATCAGATCATAGGCCTCCAGACAAATCCAGCTCATTTCGCTGGTGGCATCCGCGCCCGTCTGATCCCGTCCTCCCAGCGAGAAGTAGTTGCCTCCGTACTTCAGGTATAACTCCGCGACTAGTTCTATCGCCTCTCTACGCGTTATCCGCCCGGCGGCCAGGTCCGCCTCATAGTAGGGCAGAAGCAACATATCCAGCCGACCGTACCCGTTGCCATGCGCTATCACCCGTTCGGCCAACTGATAGAACTGAATCCACTGGAGGGCCTCGCGCAGCGTCGCCGGGGGTTCGGTCGCCACCTGCTCACACACCTCCGCGAGATCGGGGTCCCCGAGCTCGCGGGCCTTCTCCGCGTACTTGCGGATGTATGCCATGATGGCGCGGCACGATACCTCTGCGGCCTGGAGATACTCGAGCCTCTCCGGGTCGGCGCTCCAGGTTTCCTGGCTCTGGAGAACCTTCTCCAGAATCCCTCTCCAGCCCCGCCTCAACCCCTGCGCCAGATCGGGACAGGTATGCGACTGACAGGAGCCTCCGGCCCCCAACCCCTTAGCGCGTTCTCCGTATTCGTCCAGCAGTTCCGGGTATTGCTGCGCTCGCGCCTCATCCAACTGCCAATGGAACTCTCCTACAATGCGCTCCCCCGGGTGAATCTCCGGCTCCAGCTTGCTGAGAAAGAAGGCGTAGTCCGCGGCCCAATTCAGCGGCGCATGCTCATAGCCCTCACGCACTGAGGGCATCTCGTCGCAGTAGGGGAAGGGCATACCAATACCTACTCGGCAGTTGTGGTCGCCCAGACACACCCGCTCGGTCGCCGCCGCGGCCAGTTTCCCCGTCTCTGGTGCGAAGGAGGCCGAGCCCTTCGACCACTGGTAGATACCGTGCTCCACGCTATCCATGTACAGGTTCCGCTGCCCGGAAAGCGCCAGCTCATCCCGACGGTCAATCAGCCGCTTCATGCGCGGCTCCGTAAGCGGACGCTCCTTGTGCATATCTTGGTCCTCCCTGCTACTAGCGGATCAGCCTTACGGGTAGGTCTGATTGAGATATGAGGCTTCTCAACTCTTCCCGGTTAGAGTAATCAAAAGCGTGTCCCGCGAGCGGATAGTCTACACCCAGCTTCGCGTACTTCTCCGGGGTCAAGGGGTTGTAGGGCAGGAACTCATACCGCTCCAGGTGCTTCAGACCCGACGCGATTCCCAGCATCTCCTCAACTGTTTCCGGGTCGTCATTCAGACCTGGTATGAGCGGTGTCCTCAACCAGATAGGAGTGCCGGTGTGGTCTAACCTGTAGAGATTATCCAGAATGAGTTCGTTAGGCACGCCCGTTAGCTCTTGGTGCCGGAGAGAATCCGGGTGTTTCAGGTCTGCCATAACCAGTGAATAGTGAGCCAGTCCTATGTCGAGGCTGCCCCAGTCGCAGTACAACGAGGTATCCAGCGTCGTATGCAGCCCGAGCTCGCGGCAGGCGCGGGCGGCTTCCGCTGTCCACTCCGGCTGCAGCAGCGGCTCCCCTCCCGAGAAGGTGATCCCGCCACGTTTGATGAAGGGCAGCTCCCGTCGTACCATTTCCAGAAGACCCTCCACCGACAATTCCTCGCCCACCCGCGTCAGGGCCCCCGCTGGACATGACTCCACACAGAGGAAGCACCGCGTGCATTTCTCGTGCTCGCACCGGAACTCCCCCTGCCGGAAAGATATCTCCTCCTCCGGGCAGACCTCTGCGCAGCGCCGGCAATGCAGACACAAGGACTCATCGTGCATGAGTTGGGGATAGGGCCGAATCGTCTCCGGGTTGTGGCACCACAGGCATCTCAGGGGACAGCCCTTCAGGAACACGACGGTCCTGACCCCCGGACCGTCCACGGTTGAGCCTCTCTCGATTTCGGTCACGACCGCCACCGGGCGGTCCCTGTTCAGTGTGCTCGCGCTTGCCATTTGTGGTCCTCGGTGGCACAGCCGATCTGCCTGAAGAATATGCTACTCCTCCGCGACCAGAGGCGGAATGGCCTGCTTTGATTTTAGATGGCTGTTGTTGACCCTCTCCCAGGCGATCTGCCCTTGCTGGCGCAGTTCTCCGCATCGTGGCTCGCGGACTACGGCTGGCGGCGGACCATGTCCATGAAGTGTCTGGGGGACACTCCCATGACCTGTTTGAACACCCGCGAGAACTGGTAGGGGTCGGAGTAATTGACGCGGTGAGCTACCTGTTTAACCAACAGGCGCTCCTCCTGCATGATCCGAGCTGCCTGCCGCATCCGTGCAGCCAGTATGTATTGACGAACCGTTTTGTGTTCGAATCTCTGGAACAGCCGGCATAGATAGGCCGAGGAAACACCACATTGTTCAGCCAGGTCTTTCAAGGCCCACCGTCTGAGCACGTCCTCATCGAGCATCTGCTTGGCTCGCCTGAAAGTCTCCAGGCCTTTGAAGACCTGCGCGCCGAGCGGCACCAGATTGTCCGCCAGGATAGGGAGCAGGGCTTGGAGCAGGTTCGCGCAGATCTCGCGTGTATGTGGTGTGCTCGCGCAGCCGTTGACCACGATCTGCTCAAATGCTCCCAGGACCGGGTCCGGGCTCTTGACTTGGGCCACAGACCCGGGAGGCAGTCCCGCCGCCTTCAGACGCTGGGGAACGTCCTTCCCCTGAAAGGCGACATAGTACTTGACCAAGGTCTTGGAGCCCGCGTTACTGACTTGGTGGGCAATCCCCGGGCCATAGGCGAACAATGAGCCAGACGCAATGTCGTACTCATTGCCCGAAAGATGCAGTGTCCCGGTTCCCGCGCTCACCAACTCCAAACAATAGAACGGGAACTCAGTTCGGCCACATCTGTACTCCGGCGAGCATTCCTCCAGCCCACCGAGGGCCACCCGGAAAGGTGGCCTCTCAGCGGTATCCAGGTCCAGATAGAAGCGGCGGGAACTGACTACCTGCGCAAAATGCTTGGGCACTACACTCATGTCATATTGCATATGACCTCCCCCCACCCAGGCGGGCACTGAGTGCCTCGGCGCCGGCAACGCGCCCTGTGCGCTGCCTCCCTGGCTACTCGGCCAGTTTGAACTCCGCCATGCGCGTCGGATCGTGCCAGGTGCAGCCCCGCGCCCAGGAATAGACCCGCACCGGACTCACTCCTGACAGGGCAGGACTCTCCGCGCGAAACACGCCCACGAACAGGCTCTCCCCCGGACGGACTCCGCCGGCCACGATGGTCTCCAGTGGGAACACCAGGTGGGCCACCCACTCATCCCCCGCGCTCGGGTCCGCGCTCGCCTTCCAGCCCGGGACCTCCAGCGGGTGGTGCAGCCGGTCCTCCACCTCGCCATTCGAGAGCGAGACGGTCATGCCCGTGGGCCCTACTGCGTACTCGCGATAGGGGAGAGCGCGCCGCCGCCCCACCAGGACCTCCCACGTATCGAAGGGGTACACCTGGGGACTCGCCTGCAGTTTGGCGGTATCGCACTTCTCTGTCAACTCCACGTACAGGTACTCGCCGTCATGAGCCACGCGCCCTCCCAGCGAGCGTCGGCTGGCCAGGCTCCCCCCCTCATGGTACCAGGGGCCGTCCAGTAGCGCAGCCTCCGCCCAGTTCACCTGCTGGGCGTCTCCTCCGGCGCCGGCGACCTTGGGCACGGTGATCGACGCCAGCGAACCCTCCGGCGCGCGGGCCTCGTACTTCCTGCGTCCCTCCACCATGTAGTCCCAGATCTCCCGCTCGAAGATGCGCACCCGTCGTTTCTCCATCTCCGTCTGGGCCTGCGCCTTCGCTTGCTCCATCAGCTTCTGCAGCTCCGCCATCCGCTCGGCCGTCCCCACGCACCCCCAGGCAAACTGCTCGCTCTGGCGGTAATTCTGCTGATCTAGCTGGATGCTTAGCGGATAGTTCTTGGGGTCACTGAAGAGCGACTCGATCCGCAGGTACATCTGCTTCATCGGCTCAGCGGCGGCCCCGTAGTAGAGCTGGAAGTACTCCTCCAGCATGGCGTCAATGTCCAGGGCCGGGTCATCGTACAGCTTGGTCACGAAGTAGTCGTCCGGCGCGGTGGGCACTCCGCAGTAGTAGATCCCGCGCACCCCATACTGCTTGTACAACTGCGCCTGCCGGGCTGCGGTGTGCGCGAAGAAGGCGGGGAATACGTGCCAGCCTTGCCCCTCACGATATGCCGTATAGTCATTCGGGAAGCAGTAGTAGTTGAACATGTAGATGGGCCGCCCGGGCTCCTTGGTCCCCCACTCGCGCAGCACCTTCGTGTCGTTGGCCTCCACCGCCGGGCACCACCATCCCCGCGAACTCAGGCACACCTGAACTGCCACATTCGGCTCCACCCGAAAGCCTTGGGGGTAGTAGGCATACTTGGCATAGGCCAGTTGCACGAGGTACTTGTCCGGGTGCGTCTTCCGAATCTCCCTGGCCACCTCATTGGTGAAGCCCCAGATGTACTCGCTCCATCTTCCGTTGCTGAACATCCGGTTCGCGAGTTCTTCCTGGTTCATCAGCGCCTGGTCTTCGGGCGCCTTCGAGTACGCGCTGCCGTCCATGGGCACAATCGCGAAGTAGTCCCCGAAAGCCATCGCGCCGGGATACTTCTTCCCGGTGTCAAACTACTCCCGTGCGTCCTTGATGACCTGGTCTATGAAGCCCCGGTTGATGTAGCTCATATGTGGTGGCTTGCCCTTATAGCCCACCGCGAAATATTCCGGCCGCGCCTCCTCCCAGCGCTCCGGCTTATCCGGGTTCTTCTCCCAGAAGCGGTCATAGTAGCCATAGAAGGAGTGATTCCCCGTGTACCGCTCTCCGCCCCCGCGCATCCGCAGTGCATGTAGCAGGGACTCCTTCCGACGTACCCGCCGGTCGGCAGAGGTTCCGGCCTCAATCCGGGGATAGAGTTCCTCCCAGAGCAGCTTCTGAATCTCCGCCCGGGCCGGTGCTTCGCTGCGCCACATGCCGGTCGCGACATCATGCCCCTCCGGCAGAGGGCGCAGGAAGTCTATGTAGCGGCACATTGGCGCGCGGCGAATGTCCACCGCGCTGACGGCCAGCGTCGGTTGGTCCGGACAGCACAGTCCCACTGGCCCTGGCCGATACCAGCGCACTCCGCAGCACTTCTCCAGGAAGTCGTAGACGGCAAAGGCCGAACCATGGTCCCTGAAGATCAGGTCCATCACATTCTCGAAGGCGAACTCATTCTCATACTTCAGCTCGCTGCGGTCGGGGTCATCATGCCCTATCAGGACCAGGGTGTCCGGGAGAAACTTCACGGCATACTCCCGCAGCCCGAAATCGTCGTTCTTGAATCCCAGCGCGCGCGTCAACTCGCTCTCCCCAACGAGTATCCTGGTGCCGGACATCGGCTCGTTCTCCTTGATGATCGGGAGAATCGCTCCGCTGATCTTCTGCACATGCGTCTGCAGCTCCAGCGCCGCGAACAGCGCCGCCTTGGTGGGGTCCGCCGCCAGCACGATGCTGGCTGTGGGTTGGCCGTCGCGAGTGAGCGTGAGCTCAGGTGCAGCTAGTGCCGCGCCTGCCACTAGCGCCAACAGACTGAGTAAGATCGGGAGAGTGGTCTTCATGTCTGCCTCCTCGATGCCGGTGATATGTACCTTCGTTCAAGGGAGTACAGCTCCCCCAGCTACTACATTGTATACCTCGCCGCCCGATATCAGAATGCCCCAGCTTGACCTAAGATGGACTGGATTGACCTGTCGCCATCTGCGTCCCCGAATTGGTTCGGAGGCTGTCATTCGGCTGTCGGAGCCGCGTGCGGCTTTCGTTCCCGCCGCGCAGCCTTGCGCCGGACGCAGGCAAGCCCCAGAACGGCAGGGTTGCAGCTGCAAAGTCTAGTAGCTTATACTGTGCCGGCAACCGTTCAGAGGATGCGGGGTCTCGCCATGCTCTTCAGACCCCGGCGCCTGTCCGCTCTAAGCGCTCTTCCTTCTGGCCAGATATGCGCTGCGGCAACAAGGAATGTACATGAAAGGCTTCTCGGCACAACTGGCGTTCATGCTCGGCTCGGCTTCTGTGCGCAGGAACGTGGGCCAACTGCTGCGACTGCTGGCCCTGCTCGCGGCGCTGATAGCTGGATACAGTGTTCTGTTCCACTATGTGATGCTGTACGAGGGGCGAAGCGACGAGTTTACGCCGTTCACCGGCTTCTACTGGGTCATGACGGTGATGTCCACTCTGGGCTTTGGCGATATCACCTTCCACTCCGACCTGGGGCGGGCCTTCGCCGTGGTGGTGCTCCTGAGCGGGTTGATTGCGCTCCTGATTATCTTTCCCTTTACGTTCATCCAGTTCTTCTGGGCGCCGTGGCTGGCGGCCCAACGCGAGGCGCAGGCGCCCCGCGAGCTGCCACCGAACACTCACGGGCACGTCATCTTCACGGCTCGCGAACCTGTTGCTGAGGCGTTACTTACCAAGTTAGTGCAGTACGATGTTCCTTACGTGATGCTGGCGCCGACGGCGGCTGAGGCGCTGGAGCTCCACGATCAGGGCTACCACGTCATGGTCGGCGTCCCGGACAGCCCCGAGATTTACCACTGTGCGCGCGTCGAGAACGCTGCCATGGTTGTGGCCACTGGAAGTGATGAAGTCAACACCAACGTGGCCTTCACAGTACGTGAGGTATCAGAGGCCGTCTCGGTGGTTGCGGTGATCAACCGGGCGCCCTCCGCTGACATCCTCGAACTGGCTGGCGCCAACCACGTGCTGGACTTGGCCGAGATGCTGGGGCATGCGCTGGCGCGACGGGCGGCCGGCACCGATGCCGTGCTCCACACGATAGGGCGCTTCGGGGAACTATGCATCGCTGAGGTGAGCGTCAATCATACACCGCTCGCCGGCGTGACTATCCGGGATTCGGCGCTGCGTGAGCGATACGGAGTAACCATCGCCGGTCTCTGGGATCGTGGGCACTTCCGCGCGCCGCGTGCCGATGATGTGCTGCGCGAGAACACCGTCGCCATTCTTGTAGGGGCCGAGAACGAGATGGCCGCCCTCGCTGCAGATCTGATGCACGACCGTGAAGCCCTTCGTGATGGCCTGGTGCTGGTTATCGGCGGCGGGCGAGTTGGCCAGGCGGCGGCGACCATGCTCAGACAGCGCGGTGTGCCCTATCGGATCCTGGAGCGCGACCCTGCCAGTTGCGCCCCTGATGACGAGCACTATGTGCTGGGCGACGCTTCTGAATTGTCAGCGTTGCAGCGCGCGGGCCTGATGCAGGCCCTCACGGTCATCATCACCACGCAGGACGACGACACGAACATCTACCTGACCATCTACTGCCGCCGCCTGCGCCCCGACGCGCAGATCGTGTGCCGGGCAACCCATGAACGCAACGTGGACTCGATGCATCGCGCCGGCGCAGAGTTCGTCATGTCCTATGCCTCCCTGGGCGCGGCCACCATCTTCAACTATCTCAGCCGTAGCGACGTATTGATGGTCGCCCAGGGCCTCAACCTGATTCGGGTACCCACCCCACCGGCTCTGGTCGGGCCTAGCATTGCCCACAGCGCTGTGCGTTCCCGCACCGGATGCAGCATTGTCGCTCTCATGCATGACGGAAAGATAGTGCTGTCCCCGCCACCAGACACCGTCCTGGGTGCGGATATGGACCTTGTACTCATCGGCACAGTGGAGGCCGAGGAGGAGTTTCTCCGGTACTTCGGGGGCCTGTAGAGCCCACAGAATCGCCGGACGGTTGGCGCTCCACAAGCTGCTGCAGCGGGCGAGCGTTTCGGCGGTGCCTTCTTCCCACTCCCAGACCCATACGGGATCGAGATGGGCGTTGCAGACCAGATGCAGGCGCGGTCTGTCAATATACGCGCTCCTCGGAGGAGCTACTCCGGTTGACTGCCCAGGGCCTCGGCGTCCGACGGGCGGATTTCAGTCAGCCTCCCGTTGTAGTGCCGTAGGTTCGCGGGCTGGTATGGGTGCGCGGCCAGGGCCTCTTCGATGATCTCTACCCCCAGGCCGGGACGGTCCGGGATCAGCATCTCGCCCTCCGCTATCTGCACGCTCTCCGTGGAGACCTCACGGCGGTGTGGCACGTCGGTGCTCATGGTCTCCAGAACGGTGAAGTTGGGCATGCAGGCGGCTAGCTGGAGCCCGGCGGCATTCGCGACCGGCCCGATGGGGTTGTGCGGACAGCAGGGCAGATGGTAGGCCTCAGCCATGGCGCCGATCTTGCGCACCTCAGCGATGCCCCCGGCGTGGGACACGTCGGGCTGCACGTAGTCAGCGCACCCCAGGCGGAAGAAGTCCCGGTAGTCGTAGCGGCTATAGAGCCGCTCCCCGGCCGCGAGGGGCACACGAATGCGCCGCTTAACTTCCGCCAGCCCCTCTAGATTGTCCGGCGGGATCGGTTCCTCGAACCAGAAGATATCGAAGTCCTCTAGCATTCTGCCGATGCGCACCGCAGTAGGGATATTGAAGCGGCCATGACCCTCGATCAGGATGTCAATCTCGGCCCCCACGGCCTCCACCACAGCCTGTATGCAGTCATACGCCTGCTGGAGTTCCTGCTTGGTGATATTCTGCCAGGCAGAGCCAAACGGGTCCCACTTCAGGCCCCGGTACCCTGCCGCGACCGTGTCTCGCGCTTTGGCGGCGAACTCCGCCGGCGTCTTGGCCGGGGCGAACCAGCCGTTGGCGTAGCAGGGGATGCGATCCCGGCACTTGCCTCCCAGAAGCTGGTAGACGGGCACTCCGAGGTCCTTGCCTTTGATATCCCACAGCGCGATCTCCACCCCCGCCAGCGCGCTCATCAGCACAGGACCTCCTCGCCAGTACGCGTCACGGTAGTTGTCATGGAAGAACTTCTCGATGTTATGCGGGTCTTGGCCGACTAGGTAGCGCTCTAGTTCCCGCACCGCCTGAGCCACCGTCTGCTCGCGGTGCTCCAGCGTGGCCTCGCCCCAACCATGAAGGCCGCTATCGGTCTCTACCTTAACGAACACCCAGTTCGTGCGGTAGCAGTTGCAGATGAAGGTGCGGACGGCAGTAACGCGCATAGGTGACTCCTTGGCAGGCAAAGCTAGCGTACCTCATCAAAGACGCGGACATAGTCCACGATGAAGTAGTCGGGAAGGACGGCCTCCAGCAGAAGCGGATCTGGCGAGTCCCCCGCCCGGTAGCCCATGCACTCGGTGGAAACCAGGATGAACTGCTCGCAGTGCGAAATGGGCGCCTCCACGCGCCAGGACTCCTGGCCGTCAATGTAGTACACGTAGGCCTCGGGGCTCCAGTCGAGGCCGAAGACATGGAAGCCGTCGGGCGTCTCCTCCAATTGGCGTTCTCCGGATCCCAGACTCTGGGTGGTGCCTCCGTACCCGTTCCAATGGTTATTGTGTGACACGATCCCATCGCGGGTGAAGTTCTCCATGATGTCCACCTCGACGCCGGACTGAGCGGGGTCGAGGGTGGCGCCGATGGTCGGGGACTGCAGCCAGAAAGCCGCCCACCATCCGGGCTGGGTAGGCAGTTTGCAGCGGATTTCATAGTACCCGTACTTGTGCACGAAGCGCGGGACCTCGATCGGCGCGATCGGCCAGTGAAACTTGCCGTAGGACGGGCCGGGACGGTCGAGGAAGTTCGAGCCGGTCTGCAGATGCGGCGAGTAGAACTGACCGTCCTTCTCGTGCAAGGTGAGCAGCAGATTCCCTTGGCCGTCCAGACCCGCGCCCTCCTCCGAGAAGGTATGGTGACGCTGCTGCATCATGTGCAGGCGGAAGCCCCACTTCGACGGGTCGAGGGTGTCTCCGTCGAACTCGTCTCTCCACACCAGCTTCCACTGCTTCCCCGCGGGCAGGAGGCTGGCGACATGGGCGGGGAAGTCCACCCACTCTCCAGGCGGCAGAGTACGGGCCTGCAGCCCTGCCTCCTGGCAGGCCTTCACGAAGGGTTCTGGATCCGCTGTGTTCTCAACGAAGAGACCGTAGTGCATGGGAATCGCGGTGGTGACCTGAAGCGTCTGGGCCACGCGGACGGCCTCCTCCGCGGACATGTTGCCCCAGCGCCCATTGATGCAGAGCAGGGCGTAGTCAGGAGGCTGGCCACCACAGGCTTCGAGAACTTGCGCGGGCAAATCCTCGGAGAACTCGCTGTCCCCGCTGAGGTAGATGAGCAGACCCTCCACCTCCAGCAGCAGGCCGGTGGCGTCAGCGTCGCTGTGCAGGGCGGGGAGGACGGTAAGACGGAAAGGGCCGAGAGTCAGGCGATCCCCGACCGCGAGGACCTGCAGAGGGGCCGTATCAAAGCCTAGCTCCTCAAACTTGCGCTGAATGCTAACGGGACCATACACGCGGGCTGCTGGGTGATGGTGGAGTATTTCCGGCAGGCCCACCGGGTCCAGGTGGTCGAGATGATCGTGCGTCAGGTAGATGGCATCCGGGGCCAGTTCTTCCGCCGTCAGGGGAGGTGGGGCAAGGCGAGTGGCACCTTGCTGGTCCTCGACAATTGTGCTGATATAAGGATCCACCAGCAAACGATACCCTCCTGACTCAAACAGGAAGCTACCTTGGAGTAACCAGTTGATCTTCATTATTGCCTCTCCTCTTGTGTGGGCAGACTTCTTACGACTGTTCTGCCCTGTGCCTTTACGGGAGCGTGGTAAGGGCTAGAACTTGCTTGCCCTCCAGGGCGAGTTCCTCTGAGAGGTCGAAAGTCCGCTCGCTCTGCAACTCCAACCAGGGCCCCTCCCCTTCGCGGAGCTGCAGCCGTATTCGGTGCTCGCAATCATCGTGATTGAGCACAATATAGAGCAGCCCTCCCTCCCCGCTGAGCCGGGCGACCTCGATGCCCTCACTGTCGCCGCTGACGGTCGCGGTCGGCTGCGCGCCGGAGGCCAGCACCGCCTCACGCAGGAGCGCGGCGATGGGCGGCTGCGAATCGCGCACGTACTGACGGAACACCTCGGTCCCCGCCACGATCGCTGTTCCCTTTCCGTATCGGTGTCGCACGACCGCGGCCTCTCCATCGGCGTAGCGGGCTAGCGCTTCGCCTCCCAGGAGCTCGTATTCGCTCCAGAAACGATAGACTGAAGCCTCGCCCTCCGGGCAGAGAATCGGAGGCGCGGTCTCACGAGATTCGCGGTCGCGAGTGCGGCAGCCGAAGACTTTCTCCAACCCAAAGGCGGGGGCAGAGTACTGCAAGAGGCCTTCACCGTCTCGGTAGGCTAAGGGACTCTCGGCGATGAGCGTGCCGCCCTCCTCGACAAAACGGCGCAGACGCTCCGCCACCTCTGGCGTCATATTCTCCACCATCGGCAGGAGCAACAGGCGGTATTGCGACATCTCTTCCAGGTTGTTCTCCGCCAGGCAATCGGCGGGAATCTGCAGATCCCAGAGCAGTTTGTACGCGCCGACGCGGGAATCATGGACCTCCGTATAGGTTTCTCCAGAGTAGTCTCCGCACATGGCCTCGCGCTGGATCTGTTGCTCCTCGAGAGTCAGGAGCGCTGCCTGGCGTTCGGGATAGACATGGTTGAGCAGGCGGGCGTGCCGCTGGAGCAGAGCGGAGAACTCGCCCATGCAGGCTCCCCGGCGCGAGACTGAGCCGTCCCAGCGCATCAAGTTGAACAGGGCCACTTGGTTATCGCTGAGGCGGCTGCGGTAATTCCAGAGCAAGATGGATTTCGCGTTATGCGCGATCAGATGCCAAAAGGTCTGCAAGCGCTGAGCAAGGGTCAACTGCCGGATATTGGGGCCGGCGCCGGTCTCGAGAACCAGAGTGCGGCGCTGATCGTCTTGCGAGGCGCTGCGTAGCCGGCTGAGCTTGTAGGCCGTGAGATAACCCGGACCGGGATCGTAGCGGTGCTCCGTAGTGTAGCAGGAGAGGCCCATGATGGTCATGCTCTGTCCGGCACGTCCCAGGTCCAGGCCATACTTCGGTGAAGCCATGGGGCCTTCCAACGCGGCGAGATGATAGACGATATTAGAAGTCGTGGGGCGCTTTTGGGGATCGCAACGTTCAACCAGGGCGGTAATATCCCCCATGGCACGATACAACCGTGACTGGTTGAAGCGCTCCCAGTCGTAATGCATCCTCAGAGAGCCCGAGGAGAAGGGTATGTCTTCCCAGCGGCGGAAGTTCACGGGGAAGGCGGTGCCCCACGCCCCGTTCAGATTCTCCACTGTTTGGTACTTGTCCCGCAAGAAATCCCGGAAGCGGGCCAGGGTGTGCGGGCAGTAGCAGAAAGGCATCGCGGGTTCGTTCCAGATAGCCCAGGCCAGGAGTCCCTCACGTTCCGCGTAGCGCCGGACGGTGCGCTCCATGAACTGGAACGCCTTCTCCCGATAGAGAGGATCCTCCGGACAGATCGAGTATTGGGCTGTGACTGCTGCAGAAGGGGCATAGGGCGATCCCATGCGCACCTGACAGCGGTGACTGTCCAGTAGATACCGTGGCGGGTACACACCGCACAGACTGCCGAAGAGACCCCCGAAATTCAGAATCACTTTGATGCCGTGCCGCCCGGCCAGGTCGAAAAGGTAGTCCTGCTTGTCGTACTTGAAGACTCCCTCCTCCATCTCAATCCGGTCCCAGGGCGCGAAGACTCGGATGGTGTTGAAGTGGAGCTCCCGCATCGTGGCCAGGTCCTGGTCCCATTCCTCCTTGGGCCAGTCCGTTTCGCGTGCGTAGGGCGGGAAATTCGCGCCAAACAGGAAGATGTCTTCGGGAAGCTGGTTCTTCATGGATGAACCTCGGGGCTAGGGAGCGTAGTACATGCCCCCGTTGATATTGATGGTCTCGCCGGTGACGTATCCATTGTTTACGACGAAGAGCACCGCGTCGGCAATTTCCTCGCTGGTACCGGCGCGACGCAGGGGGATGCGAGCGCATTCGCGCTCTTTCATCTCTGGGGTCAAGCGTCGGTCGATGTTCTCAGTTATAACCATGCCTGGCGCGACGGTGTTGGCCGTGATCCCAAAGGGGGCGCCGTTGTCGGCAAAGGCCCGGGTCAGGCCGTGCATGCCCAGCTTGGAGACTCCATAGGCGATCATGTTCATCTCCGCTGGTATGAACGAGCGGACGCTGGAGATGTTGACGATCCGTCCCCATCCCCGTGGCTTCGCCTGCTCAAAGAAGGCCAAGGAGCAGAGGTAAGCGCTGGTGAGATTGACGTTCAGTACGCGGTTGAACCATTCGCCGTCGCTGTCCTCCGGTGAGCGGAAGTAAGGGTCCAGGCGTGCATTGTTGACCAGGATGTCCACCGGAGCCAGGGCCTCGAACATCGCCCTCACAGCGCCCTCGTCGGCAACGTCACAGCAGTAGGCCTGCGCCTGCCCGCCCTGACGCGCAATCTCCTCCACCACAGCTTCGGCCTTCTCGGGGTGGCTCCGGCAATTGACCACCACTTGCGCACCCGCTCGGGCGAGGGTGTGAGCGATGATGCGCCCCAGACCCTGAGAGGATCCCGTGACCAACGCGACTCGCCCTTCCAGCATCGTCCTCTTCCTTTCTCCGCTTCCCTGCGGGGACGGTGGGTGTCCATTCCTGCCAGGGAGCTTGGATTCCTCCCACACGCGGTTCTCATGATCTCCGCTTCTTGACGGCAGGCAGGTTGCGGGATAGCATCTGCTGCTGTCGAGGAAAGGAGACGGAGTCTATGCAGAGCTCGCGATTCAGGGTCACCATGGTGGGGGACACGCACCTTGACCCCGACGGTGGATATGATGGAAGTGACCTGATCCTTCCGCCTACAGATCTGATCCTCGGCATGGGTGACTGGGTCAACTGGGGAACAAACGAAGAATACGCCGCCGCGATCAGGTGGGCCAGAACTCTGCGCGTTCCCTTCATCCTCGTCCGGGGCAATCACGACAACGGCGCCTGGGCTCGGCACGCGCGCCAGGTCTGCGCTCCGGAGATGGCGATCCAGCTTGAGGCTCATTCCCCGGTGGACCGTATGGGTATGACCGAATGGAAGCCGATGATCTGGGAGAAGGTTGAGAACACCGCAGTGTACCTGCCGAAGCAGACGGCCTGGCATCGGGTCCCAGCGGAAGTACAGTCGCACATTGTGCTGCTGCTGGACGTGACGCCCGCCTACCATGCTTTTGAGGCGGGGGGCATGCTGTTTCTCTGCCTGGACACCTGCAACTGGTGGCTAGGGACGGAGCAGATGCAGTGGTTGGAGTCCCAGGTGGCCGCTGCCGACCGACCTGTAGTGCTGGTCGCTCACCACCACTTCCTGCCCGTGGGTATCGTCTACGATACCTGCCAGGTGCACGAGAGAGACTTCCTGCGAAATCTGGTACTGAGCCACAGCAAGATCGTGGCGTTCTTGCACGGACACGCGCACCTCGATCGGTGGTGGAGTTACGGCGGCAAGGACATCCTAGCGGTACGGAACCGTGCCGTGCGGCAGGTGACCTTCGAGGCTGGACGGGTGGTGGAGAGTCTTCTGGACGGAGAGCCAACTGCTACCGAGGTCTTCCATCCGCGCTACCTGTGTGCGCAGTGCGAGAGCCCGGGCCAGGTCTCGTACATGACTTGTACAGAGTTCAGCAATCCTTGGGGTAAGGCTACCACCCCGTGTCTGGGCTGGCTACCTCCCGAGGAGGAGCCAATCGAGTTAGTGTGGTCGATGCGTCTGCCGTCAGCCCTCTCCGAGGCGGACCATGAATTACGTTTCCAGGTGCGCAACGCAGGTCGTTGCGAGCTGAGCGTCACTGCGCCGGGTCTGCTGGAATCGAGAACACAGACGCTGCGGGCGGCGCCGGCCGGACAGACCGTCGCCATGCCCCTCGGCCCTCTCGAGGAGGGCCTCATCGAGGCCCGGCTGCGCTGTACTTCCGGCTGGGGCTATGCCGCCATGCCGGCGGAACTGGTGCCCACGCCCGGCGCTGCCTCCGCGCACTGAAACGCGCCGGCCAATTGAAATGGAGAAGCACGGTGTTCGTCTTCAAGCCTGGCCCGTGGTAGGGGTCCCCACGTCTGCAGGCGCAACACGTCGGAGACCAGTTCTGCTGCAGCACGAGGATGCCCAACTTCTCCGCGCCTGTCAGGCCGCCCGGGACGGTAGTTTGCCCTTCCTGGCAGCGGATTGTGGTGTGCACGCGTCCCCCCCGATACTGAGCCTGCCGCCGCGGCTGGGCACGGCCAGGTAGAGAAAGGCGTGGGGGAGAAGGGGATGGGACTACACAACTCCATCGAAGGGCGGCGGTTTTCGTTGCCAGGGAGCTTGAGTGGGAGGGCAGCCCCCAGGCGACCGGGAACTCTACTCTTCGAAACGATGGTCACGGGTCCTGCTGTCTCGTAAGGAGTGATATCGCATGTCCGCTGCACATCGTCTTGCGGTCAAAGGTGGAGACCCCGTTCGGGAGGCCCCCTGGCCTTCCCGTCCCTGGCTCACCGCTGAGGAACTGGCTGAGTTCAACGGCCTCGCCAACGCCATGCTTGCCACGGGTGAGACCTTCACCTACCAGGGGGAACAGGAAGAGGCGTACTGCCGCGAGTTTGCCGCGTATACCGGCGTGCCTTATGCCGACCACGTCAGCTCCGGCACCACCGCCGTGTGGATCGCCTTACGCGCCCTGGAGCTGGAGCCTTTCACGGAGGTTGTCGTCAGTTGCATGACCGACCCCGGCGGCATGATGCCCATTCCGCTGCTCAACCTGATCCCCGTACCTGCCGACGTTGCGCCCGGCCGCTACAACGTGGGGCCTGAGCAGGTGGCCGAACGCCTCACCCCCCTGACCAGCGCTCTTGTCATCTCGCATATCCACGGGGAGCCGGTGGACATGCCCGGCATCATGAAACTGGCGGAGGAGCGCGGTCTCCCCGTCATTGAGGACTGCGCCCAGGCGCACGGCGCGACCATCAACGGCCGAATGGTGGGGACCTTCGGTACATACGGCGCGGTCTCCACCATGTACGGCAAACACCACGCCTCCGGCCCGCAAGGCTGGATGATCATCTGCCAGGGGGAGGAGTTGTACTGGCAGGCCCGCCGCGCCGCCGACCGGGGCAAGCCCTTCAACCTGCCCCCCGGCTCCACCAACTGCATGGCCAGTCTCAATCTGAACGGCAACGACCTCTCCGCCGCCTTTGGGCGGATTGCGTTGCGGCGTCTGCCCTCACTGCTGGCTCGTCGGCGGGAGATTGTGGCTCAGCTTCGCGAACAGACCTGTGACCTCACCACGGTCAGTCTTCTGCCCCCGCCCGCGGGGACCGAGTGCAGCCACTGGTTCCTGGACTTCCGCTTCTTCGCGGAGCGCTGTTCATGCCCGAAGGATGAGTTTCTGGAGGCGCTGGCCGCCGAAGGCATGCCGGGACTGGCGCCCAACTACGGTGGCGCGATGCCGCACCTGATGGACTGGTTCCGCGAGCGCCGGGTCTTCGGCCGGAGCGGCTATCCTTGGGCCAGCCCCGACTACCACGGTGACCGGAACCGCGACTACCCTTGTCCCAACATGCTCGCCACGAACGACCTGCTCTTCTTCACCACGATCTCGGAGCTGTGGCAGGATGAGGACGTAGCGGATCTCGTGGCCATCCTCCGCAAGGTGGACGCTGCGTTCCAGGTGGGGCGGTGATCTCATCGCTGCTTAGGAATGGCGCCCGGCGCTGCAACCTGAGGGGCGAGAATTGGACGCTAGGAAGGAGACCTTGCCCATGTTCATAGACATCCACGTCCATGGCAGCGCCGTGCCCCTGGCGCCTCGAAATGGGAAGCCCGTTTTGGCTACCCCGGAGCAGCTCCTGGAACGCTATGCTGCGATTGGCGTCGAAGCAGCCGCCCTGCTCCCCATCGTCAGTCCCGAGTGCTTCATCGAGCCGCAGTCCAACGGAGAGATTCTCCAGGTGGCTGCG
>JAAYIR010000333.1 GCA_012523355.1 candidate division WS1 bacterium | reverse complement strand
TGATCACCGGCGGCACCGACTCGCACGGGCCGGAGGGCAGCTTGCCGGTGGAGATCGGGTCGGTCGCGATACCAAACTGGGAGGAGTGCCTGGAGGGGCTACTGGACTGGGCCAGAGAGCATGGACGCTCTGCGGATTAACTGCGCTAGGTTAAGAAAGTGAGGCAGTTGCCGTTGGACCCAATGCTGCTAGAGTGGAAGATTTCAAGGAGATCGCGAAGACTTTAGAGGCGGTATCCTAGAGCTCTTGCGTGCCGCGACAGGCGGGATAGCCAGGACAGCCCCAGAACTGGCTGCCTGCCCGGGCGCCACGGCGGGCGGTGCGCAGAACCATCTGGCGTCCACACAGAGGGCAGGAGGGAGCGGCATCAGGATCCGGCTCCGAAGCCGCCGGGACCGGGTCGGGCTCTGACACGGAGCTAGGAGCAGCGACAGACGGGGCCGGAGATTGCACAGACTTTACCAGGGCGAGCAGAGCGGGTCCGTCCACAAGCTCAACGCTGTTTTGGGCAGCGAACCTTCGCGCATCATCTGTAAAATCGCCACAACTCACCACGACCCCGCGGCTTCCCTCGTACCCTTGGCTCTGGGTGACACCATAGAGCTCCCGCACCACCTTGACGCCCACCTGCCGTTGGCGCCATTGCTTACACTGGACCGCAACCTTCCGCGTACCACTCGTGAGCATCAAGTCTACCCCGCCGTCCGCACCCCCTCCCCCGGTCTCGCTGACTTCGTATCCTTGGCGCCTGTAGGCCTCCCCTACCAGCAACTCAAAATCATGCCAGTCCAGAGCGCGGAGACTATCAAGACTGGTTTGGCGATCCGCGAGCCTACGACGCTCCCACTTCCACACTTCGGCGGTGAGCCATATGATCACCAAGATCACAGTAACGAACGGGGCGAAGCTCCGGCTAAGGCCTGCTATCATCTGCCCCATCATGGAACCGTCCGCGCTAAGCCACCGGGGGATCCCGTATCTCACCAGTACGTAGAACCCACCAATCAAGAGAGGCCCAACCCAAGTGGGAGTCACGCAACAGAGTTCAAAGAATACATTGTCTTCGGCAGAGGAGCGTCGTGCCATGTCCCAGATTTCTTCATACCAGACTCAATACCCTCCCAACTGAGGTGTAACGCCACCTCACTGTGCAACCGCAGGTGACATGACGAGGGGACTAAGGCATGCTTATCTAGAGCCGACGTCGGACGGAGCAAGCTCCGCCCCTGCCGGACAGGGAGGCGAACCGTAAGGTCACCTGGTATGTACGTGAGATGGGACAAACGTTCGTGACAGCGGGCGCCTGATGTGGTATAATATGGTTGTGGGGGTGAATGGTCTCGACGAGAGGCATGTGGGTTGGGGCTGCGGGTCGAGATTCCCGTCATCTCGTAAAACGCGGGAAAACCACAAACGCCAACAACAACTTGGCACTGGCTGCATAAGTAGCCCCTCCGTCCCGCCTCGCCGGTCGGGCGGGAGCCGGGGGTAATCAGATCGGCTAGTCCCTCGC
>JAAYIR010000061.1 GCA_012523355.1 candidate division WS1 bacterium | reverse complement strand
GGCAGGCCCTATCCGCAAGAACGACTACCAGGCCGGACGCTACACATGGGGACCGGACCTGTGGTCGCCGTATGAGTCGAAGGGCGACATTGAGCTCACCACTGCCGCGCGCACCACGGGCGAAGGCCCGCGCATCGTGCCCGATAACCCTTCAGCTCTTCCAGTGGTGCCCTTACTCAATCAGATCGCCCTCCACCACCTTAATCGGCTGCTGGGTCCGTCAACCGGCGGCGAGTTCTTGCCCCAGTTTAGCGCCCCATGCCGTACCTTCGGCTTTCTCAACGACGACCGGTCGCTCTATGTATCCTGGGCCAAGCTGGGCACGCCCGACTTCACTGCCCTGCTGGAGACCGACGCCGCTTCGCTGGAGTTGACCGACATGTGCGGGCGGCGGACAACCCTTACCCCGCTCTCCGGCAAAGCCTTCCTCACGCTTTCCGAAGACCCGGTCTTTCTGCACTTCTCACAGCAGGTCAAGCTGGCCAGGGCCGACGTGGCTCCGGTCGCCCTCTCCGGTTTGGACAGCGACTTTGTGCGCGGAGAGGCGCATGAGATCAGCCTCTCGCTAAAGAGCCCCTTCCCGACCGCGGTCCGGGTACGGGTCGTCCCCACCCTAGACAGCCGCTGGGGCATCTCCCCTCCTGAGCGGGAGGTGACGCTCACCCCCGATCAGACGACAGAATGCCGCTTCACCATCACCGCCCCTCGAGAACTCGAGCCGGGGCGCTATCCGCTGTTCCTTGACTTGTTTGCCGGAGAGCGGCAGTTCGGGCGGCTGGTTCCCCACATAAACGTGGCTGACAACCTGGGCTTGGCCCTCCACACCCGTCCCCTCACCCGGGAAAGCCAGGCCGAGGTCCTTGTCTCGGTGCGGAACAACAAGGCCACCCCTGCCTCGGGAACTGTGTCCCTGCTGAACCCCCTCACCGCCGGCTGGGAGCCTGCCAGGCTGGAACAGAAATATCTGGTTCCCGCCCATTCCACCCGCGATCTGGTCTTCTCTCTAGACGGGCAGCCTTCGCTGGCCAAGCGCTACGAGCTCCTCGCCACCCTCGCTGATGAGGACGGCACCCAGCTGCGCCAGGAAGAATATGCCTTCTTCATCGGTTCGTTGCGGGCGCCCGCGCCGCTGACCATTGACGGCGACCTCACTGACTGGCGACTCGAGGAGTTGGTCCCCCACCCCTTCTACTTCTTGATCTGCTTCGATGAGCAGTGGCGGTCGCTCTGGCGTGATCGTGACGAATGCGACGCCACCATGTACACGCGCTGGGATGCCGACCATCTGTACTTCGCGTTCGTGGTGACCAAGCCGGAGGCGTATAACGACGGGGAGTTCTCCGGCGTGTGGCCCTTCGACTGCATGCATGTCTCCCTTTACCCCTGGGGGCTGAAGAAGGGAGACTCCCTGAAGGCGGTCACCTACCGCGACCATGTTGCCCTTGACAAGCACGGGAACGCCATCGTGGATCGCGCCCAGTCGCCGTATCCGCTCCCCGCCACGCGAGGTTACTGGCCGGAGGGAACAGAAGTGGCCATCCAGCGTACGGAGACCGGATACATCTTCGAACTCGCCTACCCGCGTGAAGCGGTCAAACCCCTGGAGCTTGCTGCTGGCTCGCGGTTTCGCCTGGGGCTCGGCTTCCTGTACTCCAAGCCGCCGGCCCCTGGCTTCATCGGTGTAGGTTGGTTCTACGGCATTGGCAACGTCGATGGCGCGCCCGATCTGCATGGCGAGATCCAGCTTGTCGAGCGCTAGCGCCAGACCCGACCATGCCCCACAGAATGATTCAGGAGGGCTAACTTGATGTCTCAGCTTGCCGCTGCACGGAAGGAACAGGCCCGCAGGCTGGAGTGGTTCCGGCGGGCCCGGTTGGGCATGTTCATCCACTGGGGGCTGTACTCCCAGTGGGGACGAGGCGAGTGGGTGCAGATGGTGGAGTGCTGGCCCCGCGAGGAGTACGAGCCTCTCGCCGACACCTGGCGCCCCCGCCGGGGCTGCCAGCGCGAATGGGCTCAGTTGGCTCGCGAGTCGGGCTGCCGGTACATGGTAATGACCACCAAGCACCACGAGGGCTTCTGTCTGTTTGACTCCGAGACCACGGACTACAATGCGGCGCAGCGTGGCCCGGGCCGCGACCTGGTCGCAGAATACGTGGAGGCGGTGCGCGAGCAGGGCCTCCGGGTGGGGCTCTACTACTCCTTCCTGGACTTCCATCACCCGGATTACGCGCGTTGCACAACGAACCGGAAGGCTCAGGAGCGTTACGTCGAGCACCTCCACGCTCAAGTCCGGGAGATCTGCAGCAATTATGGCCAGATTGATGTCCTCTGGTACGACGGCGACTGGCTCCTGGACGCGGAGCAGCTCCAGTCCCAGCGACTGAATGCCATGGTCCGCGAGCTCCAGCCGGATATCCTGATCAACAATCGGTCGAATGTGCCGGAAGACTTTTCCATCCTCGAGGGGCATTTGCTGGCCAAGGAGATAAAGGGAATGTGGGAGGTCTGCATGACCACCAATGATTCCTGGCCCTACGTTCCCACCGATCGGCAGTGGAAGCCCCCGGCCAAGCTGCTCAGCATGCTGCGGGAGGTCGCCGCGCAGGAGAAGAACTTCCTGCTGAACGTTGGCCCGGACGCGGAGGGCAATATTCCCTCAGAGGCCCGCGCGATCTTCAACGCGCTCGGAGACTGGCTGCGCAAGTATGGTAAGTCTCTGTATGAGGCGACGGATACCGTACCCCAGGGCTG
The DNA here is from genome assembly GCA_012523355.1 of candidate division WS1 bacterium. Taxonomy (GTDB): domain Bacteria; phylum Armatimonadota; class Zipacnadia; order Zipacnadales; family Zipacnadaceae; genus Zipacnadum. Next base: position 2,139 of record JAAYIR010000061.1, on the reverse strand, counting down.
GGCCTGGGGGTATACCGGACGCTTCACGGTGCTGGGCAACACGATGTACTACCATGTGAACCGTTGGCCGGGCAAAGAGCTGGTCATTGGAGGCCTCGGGAATCGCGTGCTGGAGGTACGGTTCATGGGAGTCCAAGGACGCAAGGGACGCAAAATCAAGTTCCGTCAGGTGGGGAGGCAACTGTTCCTGAGTGGGCTGCCCCAGGAACCACCCGATCCACTGGCGACCGTGATCCAGATCGAGGTGGAGGGTAAGCCGAAGGCCGCCACGGGAGGCTGGCCCTGTTGACCGTCTGTTCCGACGATCCTGAACGCTCAAGGGGGAGATGACAAGTGCCAGCTGATGATCATCTGGCCATCAAGAGCAGGGAACCGATCCGTACCGCGCCCTGGCCTGCGCGTTCCTGGCTCACCGTCGAGGAACTGGCCGATTTCTACGACCGCGCCAGTTTCATCATGCCGGGCATGCCCACTGGCGGAGAGCTTCTGGGCGGCCCGGTGCAAGACCTGGTTCTCGATCATTCCTCCTGCGTACCCAGCATGGGCAAGAGCCCCGCTAGAGGCTTCCCGTCTGCCCCTGCTAGATGGGGCCAGCGTCGGACTTCCGCAAGCTGCAGGCCCGTGTCGGTGAAACGGTACACCTGGGGCTCCGTGCGGAGCAGATAGGCCACCGTCTCCTCGGCCACCTCCCGCGCGGTCTCTCGCTCACCACGGTGGACCGCCTCGGCTACGCGCCAGGCCAGCAGCACGAACTGGTGGAAATGCAGCAGTATTTCCCACGCCTGGTGCTCGCGAGCGTTGCTTGCCGAGCGGGCCGCCTCCTCCAGTTTGTCGAGCTCCTCCCGAAGCCAGGCTACAGTCGCGCTGGCATGCTTCAGCGTCGTCCAGTCCCACCAGACCCGGGGATGCGTCTCGTCCCAACGTTCGTGTCCCCACTCGATGCGCACGCGCCGCTGATCCAGGCCGTCGAGAAACGCCTTGGCCGCCTCTCCTTCCGTGCCATAGGCCAGGCGGAAATACTCTTCCTCCTGCTCCTCTCCGGTTTCCCGGCCCGCGAGGCCGAGCGCGATGCGCAGCATGGGCAGGGCCGTAGGGTAGAAGCAACGCTGCGTGCCGCAGCACATCATGCCCCCAAGCCCCAGCTTCGCCAGATCCTCGATATCCTCAGGGATTACATGGGTGAGATCACAAACCAGGTGGTCTATCACCCAGTCCAGCCAGAAGTGGTAGTCGAAGGCGAATGAGTCCCCCGTCGTGAAGGGGCGCCATTGCTCCAGCAGGCCCACGTGGATTGCGTTCCCCCAGGGTTGTATCACCTGATTGTGGGCCGGGCGTTCCGCGGGCAGCGGTTCGCCGCAGTCCAGGGCCCCGAGGCGATGCTGGTAGCAGCGGTCAATGGGGGCGAACATGAAGACCAGGTTGTCGCACTCCGGGCTCGGTCGCACTGTCTCCGGTGGCCAGAGCGTGTTCAGATAGCATAGAAAGACCACGCGCAGGTTGGGGTTGATCTCCCGCAATCGGGGAGCCAGCTCATTGAGCAGCATCATGTACCAGTCGGAATGCGTCAGGCGGCGGCACTCCGGGCACTCGCAGGTGTTGTTGCCGGCGTCGGAGAGCCACACGTGGAGCGCATCCACCCCGGGATGCTCCTGCACATACTCCACAATCGGCCGGATGAACTGCTCCCGTGCCTCGGGCTGGGAGTAGCACAACTCCGTCCACACGCCTCGCCTCCGCCACAGCCCGCGCTTGCCCTTGACCTCGGCGGTGAGCCGGCGGCTCTCCTCCGTCAAGTCTGCTTCCTGGTCCATGCCCCCGATACTCTTGAGCCTCAGGGCCAAGTCTACCCAGCCGTGTCCTCCCCGATGATACAACAGGCCCCGAAGCTGCGTCGCGGCCAGGACCTCCCCCTCAAAAGCACGGCCCTCCTCCTCGGATAGCGTGCGCCGCTCTTGCCACGCGGGGTTGCCTCGATGCTCGTACCAGCGATTCCAGGCGGCGGCTGGCATACCCGGAATGTCCACCTTGAAGGCGATCATTTCCACCCGAGGCAACCACGCCACGCAGTCCAGTACGAGATCGACGGTTGACGAGGGGCCAGTCGTCACGGCCCGATGGCGAAACGGCTCCACCCAATCG
>JAAYIR010000332.1 GCA_012523355.1 candidate division WS1 bacterium | reverse complement strand
GAGGAAAGCAACAGGGGGCCGATGCGGACGGCCCCCTGTGCGAAGGATTGGGTGTTTTGCAGTTCCAACGTCGGAACTCACCCCCGAGTTGTATGGCAGTTTTAGTATACCCCCGAGGAGACGGATTTACACGCAAAAGCCGGAAGAGAAAAGCGGCTGACAAGAAATGACACGAGACCGACAGGCAATCTGGTGGGAAGGCCGCGACCGGGAAGGCGTGCGGTTCGAGGCGCCGGAGGAGTATGGCGAGGCCTGGGTGCGGCTGCGGCCCCTGACCTGGCGGGAGGCCCTGGAGCGCGAGGCGCTGGCCTGCACGGAGGAGTTTGAGCTGGATGCCGCCGGGGTGGTGCAGCGCGTGATCCGGCGGTTTGACGCGGAGGCAGCGCGCCGGTTTGAGCTTCGGCGGTGCCTGGTGGAATGGTGTCTGCCGGAGGAGGGCGGGGAGACGGCCTCACCCCCTGCCCCCCTCTCCTGGCAGGAGAGGGGGGACACAGGAAGCGCCGGGAGGAGGTCGGTAGCGCCGGAATTGGCGGAGCGGCTGCTGGAGGGACTGACGCCGGGGATGGCCCGGTGGCTGGAGAGCTGCCTGGAGAAAGTCAACCTGCGCCGACCCGCGGACCGGGCGGCGCTGGAAGAAGTAAAAAAAAGCTAGCCCGGGCAGCGCATCAAGGCGCGTGGGTGGACCTGCGGGAGCTGGAGGAGGACGAGACGCCGGAGACCACGCTGCGCGAGGGGCGGGACTTTAGCACCCAGGCCCAGTGGCAAACGCGGCGGCCAGCCCGGAAACGGCGGAGCGCCACAGTTAGACCGCTCCTGCGGGCGCTGCTCGCAGACCCCGGCTTCACGGGGCAGGAACCGATCGCGCTCGGAGAGCAGCCGGCCTGGTGGGCGGAGCTGGCACTGCACTACCGGGCCGAGGCGAGGGGAGGCATGAGATGAATCCAAGGGTAGTGCGTTGGCCGGAGCTGCCGGTAATGGCGCTGAGGATAGTCGGGGTGACAGAGAGACAAGAGATGGAGCCGGAAGCGCAGAGGCGTGGCCCCGCGCAGGCCCCGCCGGCACCCTCGACCGCCGCGGCCAGTGGGCCGCGCTGGGAGCCGTATCTGCCCCCCGCGGAGGAAGGCGTGAGACCCCAGGGGCAGTCGCCCAGGACCGAGACCAGAATGGAGACAAGCCCGCAATCCGACGAAACGCCGGAGCACAGCCTGCGCCCACAACCGCCGGAGCAGAGGGTAGAGCCGGAGGAGACCCTGGAGAGGGTGAAAGGCGGGGCGGAGGCGGAGATTGGGGAGAGAGAAGCTCGGCGCCCCTCGGCGCAGGGGACGGGCTTCTCTCCCGTCGAGGATGAAGCAGTGCCATACAGCGCCGGAGAACCGGTCGCGGAGCGGTGGAGGAGGATCGGGTGGAGGAGATGAGGAGAGGCACGCGGGCGGAGGCCTCACCCCCTGGGCGGCTGCGAGGCAGCCGCCGGTCCCCCTCCCCTGGCAGGGGAGGGGGATAGGATGGCAGAGCGGGCCGGCCTCCCGACGCGCAGGGCGCGTCAGTCGTGCGGCCCCTCCAGTGGGGGAAGGTGGCACAAGGGAGATAGGAGGCAAGGTGGGTGAGCGGTCGGCAATTCGGCGCGGACGCCAAAAAGCCGCCCCTACGGTGCAGGATAAGGAGGCCACCGCGACCACCACCGTCCGGAGGCCTCACCCCCTCGGCGGCTGCGAGGCAGCCGCCGGTCCCCCTCCCCTCGCAGGGGAGGGGGATAGGAGTG
>JAAYIR010000008.1 GCA_012523355.1 candidate division WS1 bacterium | reverse complement strand
TTAGCGACAAGTTTTTGACTCTTGGATCCTCCATGGCCGCCGCCATCAACTTTGGGCCCCAGCCCTGGCCCTGGGTGCGCTCCCGCAGGCCCAGGCCAAAGCTCGGCTGTTCGCCGTGGAGGTGGCTGACGTAGCAGTGCCCCTCCAGGTCTCCCCCCGCACTGAATAGGCCGAAGCTGACGTGCTCACCCGCTTCGGCCAGGCGCAGGTGCTCCACTAGCTGGTCGTGGGGGGAATCCGGTCCAAAAGGAGCAAAGAGCTGCAGGATCTCCGCCGACAGCGAGCGGTAGAAGGCCTCAAAGGCCTCCAGGTCGGCGGTGGTAAGCGAGCGGATCTCCACTCAGATCACGCCCTCCTCCCCGATCTCCGAATCGGCAAAGAAGCTGTCCTGCCGGATCGAGGGCATGGAGACCTCCAGGATCAGCGCTGGGCCTTGGCCGGTGAAGGAATGCCCCGTCCCCGGTGGCATGGCCAGAACAGCGCCCGCGGACATGAGCCTCTCCTCCGCACCGACCTTCATGACCACGCTACCGCGGACAAGGAAGAAGGTTTCGTGCTTGACGCGATGATGGTGGTAGGGGCAGGTCTGACCGTCAAAGACGAACAGAAACTTGCCGCAGTAGCCGTGTTCAGTTTCGTTGGCGATCCAGAACTCGGTCTCCCCGATCTCGCGGAAGCGGTGCAGGCCAAAATGCAGCAGGATCGGCTCCACCGGGGGCATGGCCAGCCCCCATTCGGCTATCTGCGCATGCAGTCGCGCCAGTGCCTGCTCGCGCTCGGGTCCCTGCTGCTCGAAATCATCAAGTGAGGACATTCGCTTCCTCCCCACAGAACATTATACGCACGCCGGCCTCCGCGAGGTTGGCCTCATCCTCCGCAGACAGGCCTCGGTCGGTGACCAGGGTGTGGATCGCTTCCGGGGGGGCTGTACGGACCAGCGCCCGCTGCCGGAACTTCTCACTCTCAGTAACTAACACGACACGCTGTGCGGACCGGATCATGGCTTGCTCCAAACTGGAGAGGTGTACATCCGCGGTATAGAACCCTTCGCGGGAGTCGGCGCCGTCACACCCCATGAAGAGCAGGTCCACCTGAAGCCCGGCCAGCGTGCTCTCCGTAAGCGGCCCGTAAACACTGGGGAGCTCGGACCCCAGCAGGCCTCCCAGCAGCAGCACCTTCGCTGGCCCGCCAAAGAGCTCCTCCGCGACCAGCAGGGAGGAAGTCACGACGGTAATGCTGGTATCCGGCGGGACGCGCCGCGCAACTTCCAGTGCAGTGGTGCCAGTGTCCACCATGATGGTTTGCCCCGGCTCGATCAGGCGCGCCGCCCGGCGCCCGATTGCCGTCTTTAGCGGTGACGCCTCCCGCCGGGACAGGAGAGCGTGCAGGAACCGCAGGCTGCCGGTGGCAACGCCACCTCCGTGCGTACGAACCACCAGGCCCTGCTCCTCAAGATGGCTGAGGTCACGCCGGATCGTCATGTTGGAGACGCCGAAGCGCTGCGCCAGCTCACCCACGCGAACACGGTGGCCAAACTCAAGCAGCTCAACTATCTCAGATTGACGTGGATTCAGGCGCATAGCGGTGCAAGTGAGTGTGCGTTTCGCACATGATAGTGAAGTGGCGCGGGAATGTCAAGAGGACTCACCCCGGCGACCCGGTGGGTCGCCGACCCTCCCTAACCAGGGAGGGTTTCGGATCCTTGAGTTCGGTTCTGGCCAACAACTGAGCGCAAAGGTCCGCCACCTCCCCTATCCAAGGGAGGTGGCGGCCTGCGCAGCAGGCCACCGGTGGGGTCCTCTCCCCCCTTGACTTTCCCGCCCACCGGGGTATGATGGCTGTCACATTCGCACACGAACCGCACACTATTTGACAGTGGAGGACCAAATGAAAATCACTGCTGATTACTGGGCTTACGTTGACCCCGCGACCGTTCCCCACCTCGTGACCTCGACCGTTCCCGGACCCAAGTCTGAGGACTACAACCGCCGTGGCATGGCGCACATGATTGGCTACTCCAGCCAGGTGAAGCTGTGTCCGGTGGTCTTTGACAAAGGCTATGGCGTCACGCTTACCGATGTGGATGGCAACCACTACATTGACTTTTCCAGCGGCATATACGTGACCACTTTGGGACACTGCCACCCCAAGGTCAGCGAGGCGGTGGCGCATCACGCCAAGAACCTGATGAACTGCCACGACTTCAATACCCCGGTCAAGGTCGCCTTGCTGGAGAAGCTATCCGAGGTGCAGCCCTGGGACCTGACCGGCATGCAGCTTTACGATAGCGGGACCACCGCCGTGGAGGCGGGCCTGCGTGTTTGTCGCGCCGCCACCGGCAAGAGCGAGTTCATCTCTTGTTTCATGGACTTCCACGGTAAGACCGGGCACGCGGTGAGTTGTGGCAAGATGAACACCACCAACGGAACTGGACGGGCGCAGGGCTTCTACATGGTTCCCCGCCCCTACCCTTACCGCCCCATGTTCACGAAAGCCGATGGCGAGAGTGACACCGACGCCTATATCAGGTTCTACGCTGATTTCATAGACAACGCCACCACGGGAGAGATCGCGGCCTTCGTCCTGGAGCCCATCCAGGGC
>JAAYIR010000331.1 GCA_012523355.1 candidate division WS1 bacterium | reverse complement strand
CCTCCGCCGCCGCCCATGCGACCGCCTCCACCGCCGTAGGCGCGGGCAGGGCCACCGCTGGATCGGCCGAAGCTCGCGGGACGCTGCACGCCGGAAGCGCCGCTGGGACCGCGGCCGGAACTGGAGCGGGGGCCGAAGGCCGATCGCCCAGTGGGCGTCGAACCAATGCCACCGGCTCCGGAGATGCTCTGCCTGCCACGCGATCCAGAGCGGGCAGCCGTGCTACCGCGTCCGTAGTCGCCGAAGGCTCCTCCGCGCAGGCTACCCTGTCGTCCCGCTTCTCTACCTGAGGGCGGGCGTGTATAGGGCGCACCAATGGTGCCGGGGCGGTGTATTGCCCCCTGCGGAGTTCCGGTGCGGCCTGTGCGTGGCCCAGCACCGGTACCAGCGCCGCCACCGGGTCGTCCGCCGACGCCGGGACCGCGGCCCGGTTCTCGGCCACCAACCCTTCCGCCGACACTGGGCGCGGGACCGGGTTGCCGATAGCCACGCCCTCCCTCACCACCGGGCCCACGACCGGGTCGCTGGCCGCCTGGCCCCCCGCCGACGCCGGGGCCACGACCGTGTCCTCGACCACCAGGTCCACCTTCGAACCCGGTGGGTACCTGTCCACCGCGGCCTTGCCAGCCACGGCCGCCACCACGACCATCCCAGCCACCACCGCGGCGGCCCCCGCCGGCCCAGGAGGGATTCCTCCAGCGCCCGTGACCGCCACTGGGACGGTGTCCGGACCAACCGCCGGAGGGATACCGGTAACCGGGCCAATGAGCGGGACCACGTGGAGCCCACCCGTGATAGTGACCGCTGCTCCAGCCCCAGTTCCAGTACGGGTAGCCATGATGATAGAGCCCGTAGCCAGGCCAGTACCAGTCGTTGTCCAACCACGAGCCAATTAGCAGCCCCGTGCCGAAGGTGAGCAGGGGACCCACCCAGTCATCGTCACGCTCCACGTACACAACATCAGGGTTGTAGGAGGGGACGTAGATCACATCAGGCTGAGCCGGCTCGATGATAATGTACTCGCCCGCAGTCACCACCTTCTGCTCCGGGGTGGTGGTAAGGGCGCCCGTGGTCTGGGCTTTGACCCTCAACTGCTGGATCGAATCCATGACGTCGGCGCGCTGGTTTATGAAGGCCTGCCCCAGCGCGGTGGTCCAGTCCATATTCTCGGCCATGTAGGCGAGGACGTCGGGGTAGCGGGCGACGGACTTGACGGTATCGTCCCAAGGTTGGGCATCAAGACCTTCGCCACCCTTCGTCTTCACCCACTCGGCGGCGGCAGTGACCTCAGTGGGATACGTGGCCGCCGGAAGCATCTGTCCGAGAAGCAGATCAGGGTATAGCGCAATCGGTCCGACCAACTCATCGACCTGTTCGGCGGTTAATCTTTGGTAGCCAGCCCCAGGAGCCTGCGCAGCAACTCTGCCGCTTCCTGAAACCAGCCAAATGACGCTCGAAATAACAAACAGCAATACCAGCTGAGTCCGATTCGATCCGGCCATACAGGCACAACCTCCTCCGCAGCCGACGGGAACCCTCCATTCCGATAGAGTAGGCAATGTGCAACTGATAGATCACGCCGAGGTGACGGATCGCCAAGCGCTGATATGAGTTCTGGCCAGCTTGGGACGTCTGGCCTATGGGCGCCCACGATCTGCCACTACTATACAGACTCGTAGGCGGGCACCGAATGTTCAGGGAAGAAGGTGGCTGGAGGGGCGCTGGCGACGAGGCAACGCCGAGAGGGCTGCGAGGCCGGATGGGAATGGTTGATTTCTCACCATCTCGGTACTATTGATCAAAGGTTGAGTTTACTGCTCTGAAT
>JAAYIR010000330.1 GCA_012523355.1 candidate division WS1 bacterium | reverse complement strand
GCGTGCGCACGCATCCGCCGGGTCCGATCCTGCTGATGTGGGCAGTGCGCCAGCTAGCGCTGGCCCATGCCGATCTGCTGGCTCGCCTGGAAGCCTTCCTGGTTCGCACTTATGACCTCTCCGCCGCCGACCTGATCTCCCTTTCGCGGGTCGCTACTACCTGGCAGCTCTCCACGGCTGATGCTTTGGTCGCCTGCCTGATCTCCTGGCTGCTGACCGTTCTCTCGGTCTTGATCTTCCTGCCGGTCTATGGCCTGGGCGCAGTGCTGGGCAACCGTCGGGTGGGCCTGGCCGCCGCGGCCCTGTCGCTTAGCCTGCCGGCGCTGTGGTGCTTCCTCCCCGGAATTGATGGCGTCGGTGCGGTGATCGCCCTGACCGCTCTGTGGCTCTGGGCAATGGCGCTGCGCAACGGAGACTGGTGGCGTTACGCCCTGGCTGGTCTGGGCTTTGCCGTTGCCCTGTTTTGGAGCTACGGCTATCTGGCGTTGGGCCTGGTGGCCCTATTTCTGGGCTGGTCAAGCCGCGAGAGCCGGCCCGCTAACCTGCCCGCTGGCCTGGTCTACACTGTGGCCGCCTGGGCCCTCTTCTATGGCCTGCTGGACGCCTGTTTTGGATTCAACCTCTGGCGTGCCTTGCCCGCAGCGCTGGGCACTCAGCGCATGATCATGCTCCGCGAGCACCGGGCCTATCTCACGTGGTTGGCGCTCAATCCCTATGCCTTGCTGGTCTTCCTGGGCCCCGCGCTGTGGGGCGGCATGGTCTGGGCCTGGTTCTCACGCGGGGTCCAGCACGGGTTCCTGGCCCGCGCCACCCAGGGGACGCTGCTGACTGTCCTGCTCCTGCTACTGATGGGTAGCACCCGGGGAGAGGTCGAGCGGATCTGGGTGTTCCTGATGCCGCTCCTGTTGCTGCCGTTCGCTGCGCTGCTCACACGTCTGCCCAAACCGCTGAGCCTCTGGCTACCGGTTGCTCTCCTGATCGCGCAGATCGCCTTTGCGATCTTCCTTTCCACGAACTTTCTCCTGGTCAGCGCGGCCTAAGGACGGACGGTGCTCCGTACTAGCTCAGGCGCTTGTTGAAACGCAGGGCCGAGAGCGCCAGGATCGCCGCCGCCAGACCTGCCAATACTGCTGCCTGCGGCCATAGCACCGCGATCTCCGACCCCTTCAAGAAGATTCCCCGCACGATCACCAGGTAGTAGCGCAAAGGAATCAGGTACGTCAGGTACTGGATGATCTGTGGCATGTTGGCGATCGGGAAGATGAACCCCGAGAGCAGAATCGAGGGGAGCATGATGAAGAAGGCGGTCATCATGGCCTGCTGCTGGGTCCGGGAGACGGTGGAGATGAACAGGCCGATCCCCAGATTGGCCGCCACAAACAGCACCGTCAGCCCCAACAGCAACAGCAGACTGCCCCGCAGCGGCACCTGGAACCAGAAATGCGCCAGCGCGAGGATGAGACACACGTCCACCACGGCCACCAGCAGGAAGGGGGCTGACTTGCCGATGATCAGCTCCGCTGGCTTCAGAGGGGTGACAATGAGCTGCTCCAGGGTGCCTATCTCCCGCTCGCGCACGATGGCTAGCGAGGTCAGGAGCATGGTCACCACCAGCAGCAGCGAACACAACACCCCGGGGACCATGAAGTTGACGCTGCGCAGGTCTGGGTTGTACCAGATACGCGGCTGCGCGACGATGGCAGGTAGGCTTACGGCGGTCGTGTCGGGCTGCAGAGGCGGCAGGTGCTCGACCGCGTCCTGTGAATAGCGCTCAAACACGCCGGCGGCGTAGCCCAAGATGATTCCCGCGGTGGTAGAGTCCGAACCGTCCACGATCACTTGCACTGGCGCGCTCTCCCCGCGCAGGAGGTGCCGACCGAAGTTGCGGGGGATCCACAGCGCCATCTGAGCCTGCTCGCTGTCCAGGAGAGGGGCGATCCCCTCCGGGCTCTCGGGGTAGAAGCGGAGGTCGAAATACCCGGCAGTGTGAAAGCGCTGGGCCAACTCGCGGCTCTGGCGAGTGTGGTCCTCATCCACCACCGCCGTGGCGATGTGGCGAAGGTCGGTGGTCACCGCATAGCCGAAGATGATGAGCTGGAAGAGCGGCGCGACGAGGATCATCGCCATCGTCCGGCGATCGCGCCGCATCTGGATGAATTCCTTCCGAATTACCTGTCGAATGCGCTGCCACCGCATAGCTATTGCACTCGCTTCTTAAATCGCAGCGTGGCCAACAGCAGGAGCACCACGCCGAAGATAAGGAGATACAGGGCATCTCGCCACAGATACGAGAAGCCCACGCCCTTGAGAAAGATGCCGCGGATGATGACCAGGAAGTAGCGGGCGGGGATGAGATAGGTGAGGGCCTGGATGGCCGGCGGCATGTTCATGATGGGGAAGACGAAACCGGAGAGCAGCATGGCCGGAAGCTGGGTGCCCACCATGGCCATCACCATGGCGGTCTGCTGCGAGCCGACGACAGTGGAGATGAGCAGGCCCAGTCCCAGCGCGACCAGCACGTACAGGAGCGAAAGCCCCAGCAGCAAGGCGACGCTCCCCCGCAAGGGCACGTGGAAGAGGAGTTGTCCGGCCGCGAGCACCAGGATGACGTCCAGGAAGGCAATGAATACATAGGGAAGTATCTTCCCCAGCATCAACTCGTACGGCATGATGGGCGAGACCACGATCTGTTCCAGGGTGCCGCGCTCGCGCTCGCGCACGACGGTCATGGAGGTGAGCAGGGCGGAGAGCATCATCAGGATCACGGCGATCAAGCCGGGGACGATGAAGTTGGTGCTCTGGAGGTCAGGGTTGTACCAGACGCGCGGCTGGACGTCCAGGGGTGGCGCGACTGTCCCCCGGGGCAGGCCGGCGGCGGTGGCTGCGGCCAGCGTGATCTGGCTGGAGTAGCTCTGTACCACGCCAGCCATGTAGCCGAGCGCGATGGAGGCCTGGGCGGGGTCCGACCCGTCCACAATCACCTGAACCGCGACCTCCCGGCCATTGGCCAGGTCCCGCGCCAGGTGTCGGGGGACCACAACCACAAGAACCACCTCGCCGCGGTCGAGCACGCTGTCAATCTCTCTGGGGCGGTCGAGATAGCGGACCAGGTCGAAGTACTCACTGTGCTGGAAGGCGCGGAGGAAGTCGCGGGCCACGGAGCTGTGGTCCTGGTCCAACACCGCGGTGCGGAGATGACGGACATCCATCTTGATGGCGTAGCCGTAAAGGGTCAGCATCACGAAGGGCATGACCAGAACCACGGCCAGCGTGCGCGGGTCGCGCAGAATCTGAAGGACCTCTTTACGGGCTATCGCATAGATTCTCAGCCACATGATGACACCTGGAAGGACCTTGCAGGCAAGACAGTGCTCAGCCAGCCTTATCGGCCTGCTCCACCAGTGCCACGAAGACATCCTCCAGAGAGGGCGTGATGGGCTCCAGAGTGGCCGCGTCCAGACCTGCGGCGGTCAGGACCTCGCGCACCGTTTCCGTCGCTTCCGCGACCGGTTGCTGCATTACCACGTGCAGGTGGCGGCCAAACACCGCCACCTCCCCCGTCTCGGGGTTCTGAGCGAGCACTTCCAGACCTCTCATGGGATCCTGGACCGCGACCTCCAGCAGGGTCCCGCCTGCAAACCGCTGCTTCAACTCGGCACTGCTGCCCAGGGCTATGAGCCGGCCACGATAGATCATGCCCAGGCGATCGCAGTGCTCGGCCTCGTCCATGTAGTGAGTGGTGACGAAGACCGTAATGCCCCGGCTCGCGAGCTCGCGGATCAGGTCCCAGAAGCTACGCCGGGCCAAGGGGTCAACGCCGGAGGTCGGCTCGTCGAGGAAGAGCAGCCGTGGTTCGTGGACGACGGCGCAGCCCAAAGCCAGGCGCTGTTTCCAGCCCACCGCCAACTCTCTGGCCAGGCTGTGCTCCCGCCCCTGCAAGTCGGCCATGTCCAGAACCCAGGCCTTCCGTTCAGCGAGACGCGAAGGAGGGACGCTATAGACCCCCGCATAGAACTCGATGTTCTCGGCCACGGTGAGGTCCTCATAGAGCGAGAACTTCTGTGACATGTACCCGATGCGGGACTTGATGGCCTCCGGCTGGGTACGGAGGTCAAAGCCGGCGACGCTTCCGCTGCCAGACGTGGGCGCCAGCAGTCCGCAGAGCATGCGGATGGTAGTGGACTTGCCAGCGCCATTGGGGCCCAGGAAGCCGAAGACTTCGCCCCAGGGAACGGTCAGACTGATTCCGTCCACGGCGGTGAAAGGGCCAAACCGGCGCGTGAGGTGGTCTAGCACGACAGCGTACTCGGAGGCGCTCACGCCTGCGCCTCCCGTTGCGCCTCGATGACGGAGACGAAGACATCCTCCAGCGTCGGCGGGATGCGGCGCAGGTGCGCAGTCACGATTCCGGCTCGCGCGAGGGCCGTCTCAACTACTGGCTGGTCGCGGTCGGCGTTCTTCAGCCAGACGTGAAGGCGCTCCCCGAAGGTCTGCACTGACCTTACTCCTGGCAGGTCCTGGAGAAGCTCCTTACATCCCTGCGCAGGCTTGCAGGTCATCTCCAGCAAGTCGCCGGCCATGCGCTGCTTCAGTGCCGCCGGGGTATCCGCGTGAATCAGACGCCCCCGGTGCATGAGTCCCACGCGGGTGCAGCGCTCGGCTTCATCCATGTAGGGCGTGCTGACCACTAGCGTCACGCCCTGCTCCGAGAGCTGGTAGAGAATGTGCCAGAAGTCGCGGCGGGAGACGGGGTCCACGCCGGTGGTGGGCTCGTCGAGGAAGAGAATCTCCGGGGTGTGCATGAGCGTGCAGGCCAGGGCGAGTTTTTGCTTCATGCCGCCGGAGAGGTCCTGGGCCAGGCGCTTCTGGAAGGGGACCAGGCGGCTGAATTCGAGCAATTCCTGGCGGCGGGCGGCGCGCTCCCGCCGCGGGACATGGTAGATGTCAGAGAAGAAGGCCAGGTTCTCGAGGACCGTCAGGTCGCCGTAGAGCGAGAAGCGCTGGGACATGTACCCCAGGCGGCGCTTGACAGCCTCCGGCTGACGCCGGAGGTCGAAGCCCAAAACGAAGGCCGCGCCGGAGGTGGGGGGCAGGATACCACAGAGCATGCGAAAAGTGGTGGTCTTGCCGGCGGCGTCCGGGCCTACCAGGCCAAAGATCTCGCCGCGGACAACGGTCAGGTCGAGGGCCTCTACCGCCACCACGGAGCCGAACTCTTTGCGCAGAGCCTGGGTGCGAACTGCGGGCTGCTCCACGGCGCTAATCCTCCGCGCCAGGATCGCTGAGGTAGATGATGGCATCCGCCGGCATGCCGGGCTTGAGCTTCAGCTGAGGATTGTTCAGGGTGATCTTCACGCCAAAGACCAGCTTGACCCGCTCCTCTTTAGTTTGAATGTTCTTGGGCGTGAACTCGGGGCGGTCTGCTACCTCAGTGACCACGCCGGTGAATTCTTCCTCCGGGTAAGCGTCGGTGGTGACCGTGGCGCGATTGCCCAGGCGCACGCGCAGATTGGTCAGAGGGACATAAACGCGCACCCACATGTTCTCCAGATCGGCCAGGCGAAGAAGGGGGCGGCCTGCGACCACCAGTTCCCCGCGTTCGACGTTTTTCACCAACACGCGTCCGGAGACGGGGGCGTGAAGGTTGAGGTATTGGAGCCTCTCCTGGCTGGCCTGCAAAGCGCCCCGCGCCTGGGCGACCTGGCCACGGGCGGCCTGGATGGTCTGCGGGGTAGGGCCGTTGAGGAGCAGGTCCAGTGCCGCCCGCGCATTTTCCACCTGCCGGCTCGCAGTGTCATACCGGGTCTGAGCCGTCTCCACCTGCGCCCTGGAGGTCAGGCGGTCGTCATAGAGCTGTTGGGCGGTCTGGAGGTGCTTGCGGGTACCGTCCACCTGAGTCTGAGCCTGGGCCACGGCTACCTCGGCCTGCTCGCGCTCCTGAGGGCGGGCCCCGGCCTGCAAGTCGCGGAGGGCTGCCTGCGCCGCGGCCAGGGCGGCTCCGGTGGCATCCCGGGCGGCTACTGCGGTGTCAAGCTCCTGCGCGGCAAGGGCGCCTGCCTCGAACAACTTGCGGGCGCGGGTCTCCTTGGCGCGGGCGTTGAGGGCCTGAGCCTCAGCCTGGGCCACCGCAGCCCGTGCAGCCTGGATTTGCTCGGGCCGCGCTCCGGCATACACCAGGTCGCGGCGGGCGCGGGCCTGCTCCAGCGCGTCGCGGGCCGCGTCGTAGGCGGTTTGAGCGGCGTCCACCTGCGCCTTCAGTTCTGTGCTCTTGGCGTAAGATTCCTGGGCGGTGGTGAGGGCACGGCGAGCCCCGGCGGCAGCCGCCTGAGCCTGAGCCAGTGTTGCCTCTCCCTGGCGAAGCTCCTCCTGACGGGCGCCGCGGAGCAGCTCAGCCAGCCGCGCCTGAGCGGAGTCATAGGCACCCTGAGCCTGGGCGACCTGGGCCTGCAGCTCCGCTCCGTCCAGCGTGGCCAGGAGCTGGTTCTGCTCCACCGCCTCACCCTCCTCGACATACAGAGTGAGCAAGTGCCCGGCGACCTTGGAGCTCACGTCCACCTCAGTGGCCTCCAGCGTGCCGTTGGCGTAGAGTACGCCGGTGACCGGCTGGGGACGGTGCGAGAGGAAGTGCCAGGCCGTCGTGCCAAAAGCGGCCAAGAAGATGAGCACGAGAATCAACGGCCAGGGCTTCTTCATGGATCGGTAGCTGCTAATCGGCGGCACCGGAGCTGGCGGCGAGAGCGGTCGCACCGACCGTGCGGCGGGAGACTGAGCAGCGAACGCTACTGACCTGCCAGTTGGGCGCCGAGAGCTCGGAGTTGGCTACGAGCTGACTCGTCCGGCATTCCCTTGACCGAGACCGGCTCAGCCGCTGAGGAGAGCTTGAAGCTCTCTGCAATCTGTACCATGCTATCCAGTGCGCGGCCGCCGCCGCCATGCGTCAGGAAGATTCCACAGGGCTTGCCGGTGACCTGCCCCTGGGTGGGGTAGAAACAGCGATCCAGGAAGTCCTTGAGCAGGCCGCCCATGTAGCTGAAAGCATCGTAGGAGCCCAGGGCCACCGCGTCGCAGGCCAGCAAGTCCTCCGGGCCGGCCTGGGAGGCCTCCCGGAGAATGATCTCCGCGCCAGCCTCCTTGGCCCCTGCTGCTACCGCCTCGGCCGCCGCCTTCGTGTTGCCCGTCATGCTGCAGTAGACAACCAGTACTCGTGCCATGATCTGCTCCTTTCACCTCTGATCAAGTGCAGATGGGGAGGGCGACAGGGATTATAGCACAAGCGAAACGGCGGGGGCACCTGGCTCCCGCCGTTGGGAATATACCTGCAGCGCCTGCGGACTCAGTTCGCCAGGAAAGTGGTCCAGAGGCCGGTCTCGCCGTACCCGGTGCCATGGGCGGCGCCGGGGACGACGTACTGGATGAAACGCCCGGTGATGGACTTGCCGCTGGTAGCCACATCCTCCAGCCAGAAAGCCCCGAATTTTTTGATCACGAAGGCGGCATTGGCGCCGCCCCCGGAGTCAGGCTGGTATTCGCAGATGGGGATAATCAGAATGCGCGGATTATCCTTGCGGTGGTTGTCGAAGGTATCATTTACCCAGGGGGCCCACAAAGCGCGTTTGAGACGGGAATCGTCATCTTTGGCCAGAGACCCCGTCCACAGACCGACTTTCACGCCAGGTTCGCCATACATGGTTTCGCCGATGGACATGATGTTTGCGTCAAGTATGCTCTGGGGGACGTTGTACCCCTTGATCAGAGTATAGAAGTCATCCGTCCCCGTCTTCGGCGTGAGCCAGCCGAAGTTGCCCGGAATGCCCGGGTAGTGGGGGCCGTCCGCCATGAGCAATTCCCGATACTGGCCATAATTGTAAGGAGTGGTCTCGGACACCCACATGGGGATAATGTTCGTGCTGATAACCGCGGTCATGACGGCCGTGGCGCGGCGGGTAACGTCGGTTTCGTGTAGGCCTAGAGCCGTGGCAAAAAAGAAGGGGACGTTGGCGTGAGTATAGACGGTTACGGCCTGGTCGTAAGTGCCGAGGGTGCCGTAGCTAGGAACCGTATCGCCGACGTTGTAGAGAATGAAATCCGAGGAGCCTTCGGCTGTACTGCAGGTTACAGTCAGGCCGGTGCCGAGGTTGTTGGCCGAGACGGTGGTGTCGACACGCCAACGCGCCTCGCCAAGGGCATCGGTGCTGAAAGTCTGCACCGCTGCCAAAACCGCAGAGTCGGCTACGTCCTGGGTACGCTGTGCAGCAGAGACAACGCGGCCCAAGTCGAACGATAGCGCCACCGCGCCCACTACCGCCACCAGGGCCACAGCGACGATACCCACCAGCGAGCCATGTCGGCGATTGTCTCGCTTAGCCCACATGCTTCATCCACCCTTTCACTTGAGGCGGTCCAGTCGCTTGCCAGGTACGACCAGCCCACTAGCGGCCTGAACTGCTCGCCTTCGAGGCAAGGAACCTCAGGACCTTGTCGGGGGACAAGGATACTATACTCCAGAGAAGGGGTGGGTGTCAATCCGTTTCCCGGTAGTGTACCATCGGTTGTGTAAAAGGGGGGAGGAAAGAAGAAGGGGCGTTAGACTCCGGTATAATGGTGTTTGCCAAAACAGCCAAGCGGAGGTAACGCCCCAATGATCACTGCCAGACGCGATT
>JAAYIR010000329.1 GCA_012523355.1 candidate division WS1 bacterium | reverse complement strand
GTCCCGAAAGGCCTCACATCCCCGTCATCCTGAGTAGCCCATGTCGCAGCGGCGCCACTCATGGCGCAAGAAACCGAGAAGAGGACAGGATTCACAAGCTTCACAGGATTGATCCTCGCGGGCGTGCATCGAGGGTCCCCGAGTCAAGTTCCTGAGCAGCGAACCGAAGGATCTCCGCCGTACTGCCTCCCAACTCTTCCTCTCTATCCCAAGCCCCCCAACACCCGTCATCCTGAGGCCTGCCGAAGAACCTCTACCGCGCAACGCCCAAAGCCATTCATCCCATCACGCTCCCCCCAGACCCGTCATCCTGAGGTCCGCCGAAGCAACTGTGTTCGCTGTCAAGCCCTGAACGGGCGGCTACGGCGTGGCGTCCGCCGCCTCCGCAACCGGCTCCGCCGCCTCCCGCTCGGCAGCCTTCCGTGCCTTGCGCTGGGCCTCGTAGTCGGGCTCCCAGCGGGTGCCATTCTTCATCATCGCGTTCAGGATGGTCAGGATCTTGCGCATGCAGGCCACCATGGCCACTAGCCAGGGCTTGCCCGCCCCGATCAAGCGCTCGAACAACGCGCGGATGACGGGGTTGAAGCGCACCGCCGACTGGGCCACCATGAACAGGACGCTGCGCACGCGCCCCCTCCCGCCCCAGATGGTGCGGCGCCCCCGCTTGCGGCCGCTGTCGTTGTTCAGGGGCGCCACCCCCACCAACGCCGCGATCTGCTTGCGGTTCAGCTTGCCCAGCTCCGGCAGATCGATCAGGAGCGTCATGGAGGCCACCGGCCCCACGCCCTTGAAGCTCTCCAGCACCGCCTGCGCCTCCCGGAGGGCGGCGGAGCGCTGGATCTCCTCGTGGAGCTCCCGCTCCACCGCCGCGATCTCCGCGTCGAGGTAGGCGATGTGCGCCTCGATCCGCTCCCGCACGCAGTCCGGGGCGGTGCCCAGGCGGTTCTTCTCCTGGGTGCGCATCTCCACCAGCTGCTGGCGGCGGGCCAGGATGGCGGCGCGCTGCTCCTGGGCCGCATCGGGCTGGGGCCGGGGCTGGGGCTGGATGGCCGCGGCAAAGCGGGCGATGATGGCGGCGTCGATGCGGTCCGTCTTGGCCAGCTGGTTCAGGCTGCGGGCGTAGTAGCGGATCTGGCGGGGGTTGAGCACCGCCACCGACAGCCCGGCGGCGTCGAGGGAGCGGGCGGCCAGGCGCTCGTAGCCCCCGGTGAACTCCAGGACGATTCCCTGGGGCTGGAGGTCCTGGAGACGCTCCAGGAGCGCGGCCACGCCCTCGGGATCGTTGGCCACCCGCCAGCTCTCCCCGGTGGGGCGGATGGCGATGTCCAGGTGGGCGTTGGAGACGTCGATGCCGACAAACACCTCTTGCGTCTGCATGGTGCGAACCTCCTGCGTCCTGCCTTGCTGATACGGCCTCGGGGCCCTGGCAACTGTCCGGACTCTTGAGGTGGTGGCACGGCGACCCATTGCTTCGGCGCGGCCTCGGGGGCCTGGGACCTACCACGGCCTGCCGTGCGCACCGCCAGGGTACCCGGCGACCTGCTGCCGCACAAATGTACCCTTACCCCTAACATACAAGGACCTCCGCCGCGCATCACCCATGGTCCATCTATGACCGAGACACCTGGCAGCACGCCCTGCGTCCGGGTGAGGGGTGATGGGCGGGTCGTCTGCGCCGGGGGCTGCAGGCATTGGGCGTGGGAGGTCCTTCGGGGGACCCTTCGGCAGACCTCAGGGCAGGCCTCAGGATGACGGGGTGTTGGGGGG
>JAAYIR010000328.1 GCA_012523355.1 candidate division WS1 bacterium | reverse complement strand
TCCGGCTTGCCGGACTTGGCGGACTTCCAGGCGGCCTGGGTCAGGCTGATGGTCGCTAGCGCACACTCCGGCGACGCCGCAATCTCTGCCTTGCCCTGCAGCGCTCGGATGAAGTTCGTGTCCGGGTCGCTCGCCTTGGGCAGCTCCTTCTTGGGCACCTGCCACTGCTTCTGGTCGCTCTCCCAGCGGTACACGACCCCGCCGTGACGGATGATCACGCCGCCTTTGGTCCCCCAGATGTTGAGGTCCTCGACGAAGTGCGTGGAGCGGCCCACCACCGAGAAGTTGAGCAGCGCGCCGTTCTTGGCTCGCACGGACAGCGCCGTATCAATGTCCACCTCGCGCCCCCAGTTGTTGATGAGGGCAAAGGCCGTCTGGGGTTGCAGACCGGTCATCCACAGGACGATGTCCAGGAGATGGCTACCAGAGTCATTGAGCTGCCCGCCGCAGGAGAGGGCCAGCTTCTGGCGCCAGGTGCCCTTCTGGGAAGCCCACCAGTTCTGCGATTGCCAGGTGGAGACGAAGGTGATATCGCCCAGCGCGCCAGACTGAATGAGTTCGCGGACGTAGATGTAGGACGGCTGGCAGTGGCGCTGGTAGGAAACGGCCAAAACTCTCTTCGCCTTCTTGGCTGCCGCGATCACCGTCTTGACGTCCTTGGCGGTGCAGACCAGGGGCTTCTCACAGAGAACATGGGCCCCGGCCTTCAGGGAGCTGAGCACCTGGGGCAGGTGGTCCACATGCGGTGAGCTGATCAGCACCGCCTCAGGCTGCACCTTCTCCAACAGGGTCTCGAAGGCGGCAACGCGAGGGAGATGGGGGTCTTTCCCCGCCAGCTCCCAGGCCTGGTCGCGAGCGGCCTTGGAGGGGTCGGCCAGGCCGACGACCTCCACGTCAGGCATCTCCAGGTAGCGCTTCATGTGCATGCGCCCGTTGCCTCCGCAGCCGATGATGGCCATCCGAATCTTCTTCTGAGCTCTCATGGCGATACTCTCCGTTCCTCCCTCACAGGGACTGGAATTGCCGTTTAGAAGAGCGGCTTCTGAACGCTATTCGCCGCCGGCGGACAACCCCCTTCTCCTTCTTGAAGAAGAGTTTTGTTGCTTGAGGCGAAGCGGAGCGTTTTGTCCAAGACCAGCCGGAAAAACTTGCACATTTCTGTGCAGAATATCTCCTTTTTTCGCCCCCCGGAGAGGTCCGGAAAATTGACGAAAATGGCTTATTCTGGTACAATGCTACATGGTTCGAGGGGGCAAGAGGAGCTAGCAGAAAAGCATCGGCAAAAGACCCATGCCAGTGTTGCCGACTCCCCACTATACCCACCGTAGTCAGCACCAGAGGGCCCCGTCCTGCCAATCCGAAGGAGACACCAGGAATGACAGCCAAGGTCAGAGACAGCAGCTACGACGCCAACAGCATTCGGGTACTCAAGGGCCTGGAGGCCGTCCGCAAACGCCCCGCCATGTACGTTGGTTCCACCGGCAACCGGGGCTTGCATCACATCCTCAGCGAGGTCGTGGACAACAGCATTGACGAGTTCTTCGCCGGGGTCTGCGACCGTATCGAGGTCGTCCTCAAGCCCGGGAACATCGCCGAGGTCACCGACAATGGCCGCGGGATCCCGGTGGACATGCACCCGGAGGAGAAGCGCTCGGCGCTCGAGGTCGTCATGACCATGCTGCACGCCGGCGGCAAGTTCGGCGGCGGCGGCTACAAGGTCAGTGGCGGACTGCACGGGGTCGGGGTTTCCTGCACCAACGCCCTCTCGGAGTGGTGTGAGGTGGAGGTCAGCCTGAACGGCAAGAAGTACTTACAGCACTACGACCGGGGCCTTCCCCGGGAGCCGGTCAAGGAGATCGACAAGGCTCGCGGACACGGTACCCGCACCGTTTTCAAGCCTGACCCCGAGATCTTCGGCGACACCCAGTTTGACTTTTACACTGTCGCCGAACGTCTGCGCGAGCTGGCCTTCCTGGCCGGAGGCCTGCGCATCGTCCTCCGCGATGAGCGCGAGGAGGAGCCCCGCGAGCTGGAGTTCCATTACACCGGGGGCATCAAGGCCTACGTGGAGTACCTCAACGAGGGCAAGACCATCATCCACAAGCCCATTCACCTGCAACGCGAACAGGACGGCGTAAGCATTGAGGTAGCACTGCAGTATAACGACAGTATCTACGATAACATTGTCTCCTACGCCAACGCCATCCACACCACGGAGGGCGGGACGCACCTCTCCGGCTTCAAGACCGCGGTCACCCGCGCCATCAATGCCCATGCCTTCGCCAGCGGGCTGCGCAAGGAGAAGATGCGCAACTTCACCGGCAACGAGGTCCGGGAGGGCCTGACCGCCGTCATCAGTGTGAAGCTTCTCAATCCTCAGTTTGAGGGCCAGACCAAGACCAAGCTGGGCAATAGCGAGATTGAGGGCCTGGTCTACTCGACGGTCTACGAGAGTCTTAGCACCTTCCTGCAAGAGAATCCGGCGGTCGCCAAACGCATCGTCAACAACGCGGACATGGCCGCCCGGGCCAGCGACGCGGCCCGCCGCGCCGCCGAGGCCACCCGCAAGACCGCCCTCACCAGCGCCGGGATGCCCGGCAAACTCGCCGACTGCTCCTCGCGCAACGCCGCCGAGAGTGAGCTCTTCCTGGTGGAGGGCAACTCCGCCGGCGGCAACGCCAAGCAGGCCCGCGATAGCCGCTTCCAGGCCATTCTGCCTCT
>JAAYIR010000001.1 GCA_012523355.1 candidate division WS1 bacterium | reverse complement strand
TCGGCGCGGAAGCCGAAAAGCCGCCCCTACGGAACGGCAGGGAGGCCTCACCACCTCGGCGGCTGCGAGGCAGCCGCCGGTCCCCCTCTCCCCGCGTCCTCGCTCCGCTCGTCCTGGGGAGAGGGGGATAGGAGGGGCAGAGTGGGCCGGGCTCGCGGCGCAGACGCCGCTCGTGCGGCCCCTCCAGGGAGGAGACAGAGTAGAGGTAAGCGACGAGGTGAGTGGGTGGGCGGCAATTCGGCGCAGACGCCGAAAAGCCGCCCCTACGAGGAACGGCAAGAGGCCACCGCGACAACCACCGCCGGGTGCGATAAATCGCGCGCCTACAGAACGGCGCAGAGCAGAGCCGGTAAGGAGACATGAGTATGGCTGAGAGTCTGATGAAAGCACATGTGGTCGGGCCAGCGGTCGGCCAGGGGCAATCGCAACAGCTCCGGGAAGGCCTGTGGGATGAGGCCTATGCCCGGGGAGAAGTGGTCGAGCCGCCGTATGACCTGGAAGCTCTGGCCGAGCTGTATGAGGCCAATGCCACCCATAAGGCCTGCGTGGATGCGAAAGCTGTGTGCACCGTCGGGCTGGGATACCGGTTCCTGCCCACCACGGCGGAGACGAGAGGCGAAGCGGCCTCACCCCCTGGCCCCCTCTCCTTGCAGGAGAGGGGGAATGAGACGGCGGGGGAGGTGGCCCCCGCCCTACCGGCACAGGCTTGGAAGCCGGTGCTACCGGGGGCCAGCCGGGATTACCTGGCGATCCTGGAGAACCTGTTTGGGAACTGCAACCCGGAAAGCACCTTCTCGGAGATCATGCGGCAGGTGTGGACCGATGTGGAGTGCCTGGGGAATGGGTACCTGGAGATTACCCGCAATTCGCGGGGGATGATTGACGGCTTTTACCATGTGCCGGGCACCACCGTGCGCTTGCGGGCGGACGGGGAGGGATTCGTGCAGATTCGCGGGGCGGAGAAGCGGCACTTCCGGCACCTGGGAGCGCCGGCGGCGCCGGATCCGCTCAGCGGAGAGCCGCAGAATGAGATCATGCACCTGAAGAGGTACACGCCGGAAAGCTCCTTCTACGGGGTGCCGGATATCGTGGCGGCGCTGCCGGCCGTGCTGGGGGACAAGAAGGCGCGAGAGTATAACATCGACTTCTTCAGCAACCACGCGGTGCCGCGGATGGCGATCATCGTGGAGGGCGGACAGCTCAGCGATGAGGTGCTGGCGCAGATTCAGGAGTACATGGAGACGGAGATCAAAGGCCAGGGGCACAAGACGCTGGTGCTGGACGTGCCGGGCAACGACGTACGCATCCGGCTGGAGCCGCTGACCCTCGCGCATACGGAGGACGCCGCCTTCCTGAAATACCGCGATGCGAACCGCGACGAGATCATGATGGTACACCGGGTTCCGCCCAGCAAGATCACAGTGATTGAGAACGCTAACCTGGCGAACTCCCGGGATCAGGACAAGACCTTCCATGAGCAGGTGATCCGGCCGGAGCAGCGGCGGATCGAGTACCGCTTCAACCGCATGCTCCAGGAGCAGATGGGGATCGGAGACTGGGAGTTCCGGCTGGCGGAGATGGACCTGAGCCGGGCGCTGGAGGAGGCGCAGATCGCGCAGATCTATGCCAAGCTCGGAGTGTGGACGGCAGAGGACATAAGGGGGAGAGTAGGCGGCTCAGCCAGGCTGTGAGTCGGAGAGTCTGCCAGTAGCGGACGAAGAGGAGAGGGAGAATGAAGAAGGGCGAGGAGAGAAGGAAAGAGGGAACTGCCCCACCCCCTGCCCCCTCCCCTGGCAGGGGAGGGAGATAGGAAGGGCAGAATGAGCCGGGCTCGCGGCGCAGACGCCGCTCGGCCGGCCCCTCCAGGGAGGAGACAGAGTAGAGGTAAGCGACGAGGTGAGTGGGCGGGCGGCAATTCGGCGCGGACGCCGAAAAGCCGCCCCTACGGAACGGCAGGGAGGCCTCACCCCCTGGGCGGCTGGCGAGCAGCCGCCGGTCCCCCTCCCCTGGCAGGGGAGGGGGATAGGAAGGGCAGAGTGGGCCGGCCTCGCGGCGCAGCCGCCGCTCGTGCGGCCCCTCCAATCGGAGCGATAGGTCGAGAGTTGTGCGCGGGCGGCAATCGCGGGCGGACCCGCGAAAGCCGCCCCTACGAGGAACGGCTAACGGCTAAGGAGTATGGAATGCAAAAGCAATATCTGTGGGTAGATCGCCGGGGCGCAGACCTGCACTGGTCCGCCCTGGGGAATGTGGATATCGGCCCGGTGGGCAAGAGTACCCTCGTGATGTGGGTCCGGCAACCCGTCACCAGCGTGCCGTGGCTGGATGACCGCCCCTTTACCATCTACTGCAGCAGCGGAAACTGGGTCACCTCCTGCCTGGGACATGGGATTCAGGTCATGAGCGGGGGCACCACCTATGAGCGGCGCTCGCAGGTGGATCGGACGCGCACCGGGGGCTGGGAGCTACTGACCTACCAGTGGGATTTCTCCCAGGGGCTGGTGCAGAGCTTCTACAACGACGCGCGGCCCGGGGCGCCGGCGATGACTGGAGTGCCCGCGCCGATAGGGATGGCGCAGCATATCCAGATCGGGGCGCCCTACTCCAGCCCCACGGCCTGGGGACTGGATAACCTGCTGATTCACGGGGTCGCGGTCTGGGATGAACTGCTCGGCCCGGAGCAGATCACCGCGATCTACCAGAGGGGCTACCTGGAGGAGTTCCAGGAGAGCGACGGGGCGGGGAACCTGACCTTGCTGCTGCGGCTGAATGAGCGCCTGGAGGCGGATATCGCCGGGGGAGATACCACCTGCACCGTGGGGGCAACCACCCCCAAGGACCGGTACTGCTTCCTGCCAGAGGGGATACGGCGCATGGGACTGCAGAGCTATGCGCTGGGCATGCCGCGGCAGGATGGGAGCGAGGACGACCGCAAGCCGCTGAATGCGGAGCTGCCGCTGAACTGGGACCAGGCGGCGCAGCAGACGGCGCTGACCGCGAACAACCTGACAACCTATAGCGTGCTGCGGGTGCAGAACTTCAGCGAGGAGCTGGCGGCGGGGGCGCGCTGCCTGCCGGTGCCGCGCCCGGGGACCTACCGGCAGATGGTGCACGTGCCCGACGAGAACAACGTGGCGGGGATGGAGCTGGGCCTGGGGCCGGTGATGTACAAGCACTACCCCTCGGCGAGCGAGGGGGTGTTTGACCACTTCGGGAGCGGGCGGGGGTTCACGGTAGTGGAGGACGCGGGGAATAGCCCGACGGCCTTCAAGACGGACCTGGACGTGCGCTTCGGTACCGACTACTGGAAGGACGCCTGGGTGACCTTCTATACCGGCGCCTGCGCGGGGCGGCGGCTGAAGGTGACGGGCTACGACGGGGGGAGCCGGGTGCTGACGCTGGAGACGGCGCTACCCGCTACCCCGGCGGCGGGGAACGTGGGGATGGTGAACCCCTACCCGCGGCTGCTGGGACGGACCAGTCCATACTCAGCGCCGGATCACCGCTACACCATGGAGGCGAACCTCTGGGCGCACCACGACACGATCAACAAGGCCTTCAAGGAGCTGGAGTGGTGCAATAACTACGTGCTGCCCTTCCTGCGCTTCCAGCGGGGACGGACGGCGGTGATGCCCGGGGTGGCACAGCAGGGCGGAGACTATGGGGTGCTGTACGGGAAGACCTTCCGGCACGGCACGGGGACGGTCAACCTGGAGCTGTGGCTGCGGAAGGTGGAGGTGCAAGGGCCGCAGCGGTATCAGATTCTGCGGCGGACGCTCAACCAGCCAGGACCAGCACTCGCGGATAACTTTATGGTGCTGACCCGCGACTCGCAAGGGACGGCGGGCGACTCGGTCAAGGTGTGGCGGAAACAGAATCTGGCGCTGGCGATCACGCCACCGACCAAGTACGGGAGCTGGTCACAGGCCACGGCGGACCTGGCGGCGACGGGGACCTGGCGACATCAGCCTGCGGGCTCGCCGATCCCGGTGGTGTATGACGAGGACACCCATACACCGGTGTGCGCGATGCTGGGCAAGGACCCGGAGGGGAAGATCCGGCTGGGGTACGTGGTGCCGCAGTGGGAGGAGGCCAGCGGGCGAATCCTGTGGAGCGACGAGACGCCGCCGGCGGGGAAGCAGAACCCCTGCCTGGAGTGGAGCACCCTGCGCAGTGACACCGAGCGGGATGCGCCGGTATGGGATCAGGGCTGGCTGCAGGGCGTGGTGCAATCGGCGGACGGGTCGTGGTCGCTGCTGTACGGGAACCGGGCGGACTTTGTGGATGACGAGCAGACCTTCGCCCTGCATGGGGCCAAGGACCGGTGGTCGTTTGAGTTCGCCACGCAGTTCCGAGGGCCCGTGGTGCCCATGCTGCATGGGGTGGATGGCCGGGAGCCGCTGAGCGGCAACGGCTTCACGCTGTGGTCGAACATGCACGCGCCCTGGAGCGTGGTGCAGAACCCCCATGCGCAGCAGATTGAGCAGCGATACGTGGGGTACGCCGGGGGCAAGACGATCTACAACGACGGGAACAGCTACTCGCTGGACACGCGGGTGGGCGTGGGGTGTATGGGCGCGGACGTCAAGGCACTGGCGCCGCTGCCCTATGGCAACACCATCACGCCACTGGCCTGCCCGCAACTAGCGGGCTGGGCGACGACGATCCTGGGGCAGGAGGACTCCATCGGGATACTGTTCGGCTGGGGGACGACCTGCGGGATCGGGCTGGCCACCTCGGAGGACGGGGTGCACTTTCAGCAGCTCTTCAGCCCCACGCCGGGGCAGGGGCAGCTAATCAAGCAGGCCGAGCTGCCCGGGGAGTCCACGCACCTGGAGCCGGGGAGCACGCTGCGGCTGGGCGACCGGCGGGTGTACTACTACTGGTTTGACTACTACACACGCTTCAACTTCGCCGCGATCCGCTGGAACGGGGAGACGGCCTATAAGCTGAGCGAGGGGGAGACGGAGGGGTGGCTGGAGACCCCGATCCTGGAGCGGCCCGAGGGGGGCTGGCCGGAGCTGTTCCTCAACGCGGCGCCCGGAGGCGGGGAGATAGAGGTGGAGCTGCGCGACCCGGCGCAGGAGCAACCCCTGCCGGGCTGGGGCCGGGAGGACTGCGACGCGGTAGGGGACAGCGTGCGCGGCGCGGTGACCTGGGGCAGCCAGGGCCTGGGGCAACTGGCGGTGGAGCACGTGCGGCTGCGCTTCTACCTGCGGCGGCCCACGGCGGAGACCGCCACGCCAGTGCTGTACGGCTGGGAGACGGGCACACAGTCCATCATCCGGCCGCAGGTGAGCCAGCTACAGGTGGAGGGCGAGACGGCGCCGGCGGCCCTGGGAGTGAGCAACCCGCGCTTTTCCTGGTGCTATGAGAGCGCGGCAGGACGGCCACAGGCGGCCTTTCAGGTGCAGGTGGCCAGCTCCGAGGCGCGGCTGGCAGCGGGCACGCCAGACATGTGGGATACGGGGCCGGTAGTGAGCAGCGCGACCAGCGTGCTCTACACCGGGCAACCCCTGGAGGATAACCAGATGTACTTCTGGCGGGTGCGCGCGCGGGACACAGAAGGAGTGTGGAGCGAGGAATGGTAGCGCAAGCAACATTTTCAACGGGGCTGCTGAGTATCTACTGCCAGGCGGAGGACGTCAGGGCGCTCCTGGCGGCGTATGACCTCTCGCGGCTGGGCGATGCCCAGGCCCAGGCGGAACGGCTGGCGGCGCTGCTGCCGATAACCCGGCGCGCGGTGGAGACGGCGGCGGGCCGGGACTTTACCTGGCACGCGGCGGATACCGTGCTGCTGGATGGCACGGGCACCGACCGGGTAAGTCTGCAGGGCGCGGGGACGCTGCCGCTGGGGGCGGTGCGGGAGCTGCGCGTGGAGGCACGGCTGGTGGCGGAGAGTGACTACGTGGTGTACCCGCAAGGGGAGATACGCCTGAAGCCCGGAGGCGCCCTGGGAGGGCGTTTTCCACGCGGGGCGCAGAACGTGGCCGTCGTGCTTGACTGGGGCTACCCGCAGCCGCCACCGGAGGTGGGTCTGGCTCAGGCCAAGCTGACCGCGGCAGAGCTCCTGGCGGAGGCCGCCGGGGAGACAGTGGCCACGGAGAGCGTCAGCCTGGGAGACTACGCCGTGCGCTACGCGGGCGGCGGGAAGTACGCCGGGGCGATCCGGAGGTTGGTCGTCGAAGCCACCGAGGCGTTGAGAGTGTTCCGGAGGTGGAAGGTGCGGGCGGTGTGAGGGGAGGCCTCACCCCCTGGGCGGCTGCGGGGCAGCCGCCGGTCCCCCTC
>JAAYIR010000060.1 GCA_012523355.1 candidate division WS1 bacterium | reverse complement strand
TGGTCAAGTTTGGCCAGCCGAATACCCTGCGTCTTTTCTCGGGCCGTCTTGGTCTCGGGATACAGAGCCTGGATCGCGTCTCCAAGGCCGTCGGCGACTACTACGCCAGCCGCGACCCAGAGCGTACCTGGCTCACCACCGGCATTGGCCTCATCTGCCCGGCCGACGAGTTTTATCTGGAGGCCCGCTCGCCGCAAGTCTACGTGGAGAACACCTGGTATCAGACCTTCACCCGGGGCATGCAGCGCGTAGAACCGGTTATCACTCTTCAAGCCACCCAGCCGATCTCGGACCTCACGGCCAAGGTCGTTATCCACGATTCTGTCACCGGCGCCGCTGTGAAAGAGAAAAGTGTCGCCCTGCCCAATCTCCCGAGGGGTGAGAGTAAGCACCGCATCGTCATGCCTGCGGGGGAGCTCAAACGTTGGGGACTATACGAACCCAACCTGTATTTTGGTCAGGTGACTCTCATCGATGAGAAGGGGCAGGAGCTCGATCGTACTCCGCCCACGCGCTTTGGCCTGCGTGAGGTCTGGGCTCAGGGTCGTTTATTGTATTTGAATGATGGTCCGGTCTACTTCGTTTGCGGGCCGAACCCGAGCGAGAACAATGTGGACCAGTTCATGGAGCTGGGGATCACCATGTTCAGCTTTGGCGTCCCGTACTGGGGCCGTTTTCTCAGCGAGGACACGGTACCCGTCGCCGAGATGTTAGATCGCAAGGGCGCGGCGTATACTACCACCGGCGTGAGCATGTCGGAGATGCCCATGACCGACCCGGAGTTCTTGCAGGACTATGATCTCTGGGTCCGTGCTTATGCCCGCCGCTACCAGAACCATCCTTCGGTCTTCATCTATGGTCTGGGCTACAACACGCCCGGCAGTTGGCCCGACTTCATCCCCACTCGTGTTGGCCGCACCGAAACGATTGACTGGGGCAATGCCTTCACCACTCTGGCGAGGACCTTCAGCCTCCGCGCTGATCCCACCCGTCTGTACTACTATTATGGCGGTGCGCGGGGCCCGGACTTCTGGTCGGCCAACTGCTACCCCAACCACGCCCCCACCCAGGAGGTAGAGGAGTGGTTCAGCTACTGGCATGAAAAGGGTGACCGTCCGGTCATCACCTTTGAGTCTACCACTGGCACCATGGCCTGGGTGGACTACGAGCGCAACTACATCCCCTTTGGTACCGAGTACGCGGCGATCAAGGCTGGGGACGAAGCTTATGATGAAGAAAGCGACGAGTACCTGGCGTATGTTAACCATACTCGCGCCCGCCTCGAGTTCTGGGGTCTGAACATGGAGAGTGTCGCGCCGCTCCTGGTGGCTCAGAAGAACGAGGCCCGTGTGCGCACCACCCGTGCCTGGCGCTTCTGGGGAGTCCCCTTCTACAACTGGGACTACATGGGGGAGGTCTACCAGCCGCCGAAGCCTCCCACCGGCCCTCGAGACCTAGATGGCCTCCGGCGCAACTCTCTGGCCTGGATCGGCGGCCCGCCCGAGGCTTGGCCGGCGAAGGATCACAACTTCTTTGCCGGCGATCGCATCACCAAGAGTCTCATGCTACTGCGCGATCGCAGCGGTACCGATACCTGGAAGCTGGCCTGGGAGGTCAAGCTGACGGGTCAAGATAAGCCTTTCGCCAGTGGCAGTTTTGACCAGAATATTGGCGCCTATGCGCGGCTAAAAGTGCCGGTCACCTTCACTGCTCCAGAGGTAACCGCCCCGGCACATGGGGTAATGTCCTTCACCGCCCAAGATGGTTCAGGGAATGAGATTGGCACCGACCGAATTGACCTGACGATCTACCCGCGGCCCTCGGTGCCGGCTGCCGAGAGGTCGGCCCCCTTCGCAATCTATGACCCCGAGGGGCAGACTACGGCGTGGTTGAAGGCTCGGGGCGCGAATCTGGCCCCCTATGATCCTGCCTCCAGGCAGAGGCCTGGTGTCTTAATCCTGGGGCGTCGTGCCCTGGCTGGTCTCAAAGCTGTGCCCTTCACCGCGGAACAGGTCGCTGCCGGAATGCGGGTGGTTATCTTTGAGCAGCACTGCAACGATCTGGGTAACCTGGGACTCCAGCACGAGGACCGCTCCCCGCGCTACGTCTTCATCCGCCAGCCCCAGCACCCGCTCGCCACCGGCCTGACCCCCGACGGCCTGCGGGATTGGCAAGACGCGGCGACGCTCATCAGCCGGGGCCCGGAGGGTGATCGCGTGGCGATCTCGTCGCGGCTCGCCCGGTGCGGCAACCGCGGCAGTGTGGCTTCTGTGATCATTGAAACTCCGCACTTCGGGCCCTTCCTGCCCGTGCTGGACTGCGAGTTCGACCTCGGCTACAGCCCCTTGCTCTCCTGGCGCCACGGGACCGGCGAAGTCCTCTTCTGCCAGCTGGATCTCACTGGTCGTATCGGCCAGGAACCGGGCGCCACGCAAGTGGCAGACAATCTCCTGCGCTATCTCCGCCAGCCGCCAAAGATCAGCCAGGTCAAACGGGCGGTGTGTCTGGACGAGCCCACCCGTGAGCGCCTTGAAGCCCTGGGCTTTGCCGCCGTGGTGTTAGGAGAGCGGCTCAATCCCTCTACCGATGTGGCGGTGGTCATGGGGGATCAGGCCGCAGCCTTTGCGGCCCGGCGAAAGCAGCTCGTGGACTTCGCCAATGCCGGCGGCCAAGTGCTGATCCTGTATGCTTCCGAGCAGCTCCTCGCGGATTCCGCTTTCGGCAGTAAGCTGAAGGTGGAGGAGACGATCGTCACGCGTGCCGGGAGCCGCGTGGAGCAGCACCCACTGCTTACCGGTGTCGGTCCGCAGAACATTCACTGGCGCTTCCCGGTCAAGCTGCTGAAGCTAACCTCCGAGGATCGCGACTTCACTTCTCTGCTAGGGGGTTTGGCTGGTGTACAGCGAATGGGCAAGGGCAGCTTCGTCTTCTTCCAGGTGGAACCGGTCGCCTTCTCTGACCTCACAGCGGTCAAGGCCGAGGACGCAGAGATCGTGGCGGCCATGAAGGAGAAGAAGACCCCTCTGCCCGACAAAGAGATCTCCGACGCCTGGTTCCTGCGCAACGGCATGCGCAGCCGCTGGCAGGTCAACAAGCTGCACAGCCTGCTCTTGACCAACCTGGGTCTGGGCAGTTCCGCTGAGCTAACCAGACGGCTGTTCACGGTCAGCCGTCCGATACCCGTCAGCCCGGTGAACGCCTTCATGGTCTTCGGTCCTATTCCGCCCGAGGATCTCCAGACTGCGCCCAGCGGCGGCAGTCCCATGAACCGGGCTGACCTCACTCAGTTCGCCAGCCACCGGGACCCCGCCTATCGCATGCAGACCGCACGCGGGGAGACGATTCGCTGGTACACTCCCACTGACTCCCAGAATGGCTATGGCCTGGACGGGAAGAATGACTGGGCCAAGATCTGGGGGGTTCGGGTTCGGGACCTGGGCATTGGGGTAGCGTACCTGTGGAGCACTCGCGAGCGCGAGGCCACCATCGGGGTGGGCGCGGACTGGTGGCTGCGAGTGGATGTAAACGGCGAAGAAGTCTTTAATTCGGATCAGGACGGATTTGGGGTGGGGTTTGATCTGAAGAAAACGGTGCAGCTCAAGGCCGGCTGGAACGAGCTGGTAGTCTACCTGGGCGCCGGCAGCAATGGCCATTACTTCAATCTCCAGATCACGAACCCGGGCGACCTGGTGGTAGCGCAGCAGCTTACACCACCCAAGGCGCCTCCGGAGAGTCTGCCCCCGGTGAGCGAACTGCTGCCGGAGGAGAGTGAACTGGGGTTCAGTCTCTACAGCGAGGTCCTGGAGGCCAGGAACGACCCCTACGCCTATTACGCCTGGTAGGGGGGTAGAGCGAGCCTTCCAGCGGTTACCAGTGGCAGGGGCCGTGTGGCGTGTCGCCTCGCGCTGACTGATTCCGTCTCGCGCAGGGGCCGAGAGGGGGCCTCCATGCCCGCTCTCCGCCTGCTCGGGTGCTGCGTCTCGCCCGCCCGTGTCCCTACGTTCCGCGAGGCGGACTTCTTAGCGCACTGATCAAGAGCGCCAGCAAGCCCAGGAAAACCGCCGCGGCCGCCACTACCAGGAAGACGTAGAAGAAGAAGATAAAAAGCACCACGCCCAGGGCCACCAATGCGGCCAGGATCACTCCTGCCAGGATCCTGCTCCACAGGCTTGGTGGTCCTCCGCTGCTTGTCCCCTCCACCAAATAGTACCGCATTGCCTCAGCTGCTCCGTTTCCTCAACATAGCTCGATGTCCACATCTTCGCGGGCGCGGGCCGGCTCGTTGCCGGTCGTGTCGCCCAGTAGGTCAATGTCCAGCTCCGGCTGGTAGAGGTTCTCATGTCCCACGGGCAGCAGATTGCTGTTCTGCTCCGCCCACCGCGCCGCCACAGGGTCCAGCGGGCTCTTGGGGTTGTAGCTCTGGTACTGGATCATCTCCCCGATCTGGATGATGATGCTGGCCAGCGTCTCGCCTGCCCCCCAGAAGTCTCCAATACAGATATACGATCCGAAGTTAGGGTGGAAGATCGGTGTGAGCATCACGCACTTGGGCTTCTCCCGCGGGTAGGCGTCCTGCAAGTAGATCTGGGCCGCGTGCTCGGTCCGGATCTTGGGGCGCCGCGTGGCCTGGTCCAGCTCCAGCCCGTGGATACGGTAATGCACCTCATATGCTTCCGGAGGATTGCCCCGGAGCGGAGTCACCGCAATATACGGATGGCCGGTGAACTGCTCACAGACCTCCCGGTAGTCAGCATACAAACGCCGCAGTCTCGCGCTATTCAAGGGTTACCTCACTTGGCTCTCTTTTCACCGAGAAGGCCGTCTCTCAACCTCTCTACGGCGCTCTTCGCCTGGGCGGCCCCGGGGAATCCCAACCGCTGCAGCATCTGACGCGCCGCAGCCGTCGCCTCCTCACCCGCAGCAACCCATAGCCCCGGCAACTCGGTGACCTCTCCGTCTACGCACTCAAAAGCCGCAACTTCCTCGCGTCCCGGGTCCACGCCCACTCCTACCTGACCTATTCCTCTGAAGAAGTTGCGCTGGATGAACCGGTCGTGCTCCGAGAAGAACACGCCGAAGCTGGGGTGGCTATGGTACCAGCCCACCAGCCGCAGTTCCGGGGCGTACTTTTCCATGTACTCGTAGATGTCCTGCCAACTCTCGTGCGAGAAGGTTACGTGTCCCAGACTGGCCTCGGTATGCTGCGCCGGGATGAACTCCCGCATCTCTGTGACCCGGCCGCGCTCGCAGCGCCAGATCTCTCCCAGCAGCACTCCGCCGATCTCCCGGTTGGGATGCCGCTGCCCATGCGCCAGCATCTGCTTCAGACACGGGTAGCGGACCACATAGCGGGGGTCATGTACTGGCTTGCCCAGCGGCAGGAGCCGCTCGCCCTCCCGTCGCGCCGGGTCCTCGCCCTCCGGCAGCTCCGTGCCTCCGGGAGACACCAATTCAACCTCTAGTTCCTCGGAGCTACTAGTCGGTTCTTCCGCCACTGTGCGCTCTCTCCTCCTCTGTCATCCCCTGCGGGGGCAGACCTTCCGGCGGCACCGGCAGGCGCAGCTTCATGCCGGGCTCCAGGGTCCAGTTGCGGCCCTGAAGACCGTTGGCCGCGGCGATCAACCGCCACATGTCTCCGCGCCCGTAGAAGCGCTTTGCCAGATCCCACAGCGTGTCCCCCGCCTGTACGGTATGCCACTCATGTTCGGCCCTTGGCGGCAGGACAGGCGTCTCGCCTCTCTCCCGAGTCTCGCTTTCCGTTTCGGACAGGGGGCCGGGGGGTGCGGCTGGTGCCGCCACCGTGGTCCGCTCCACGGCCCGCATCACTCGGGTGAGCAGTCCCAGGTTCACCGCCGAGATCAGCAGCACCAGGATCATCAGCGCCGCCGCCAGCGGCTGGCTGCGCTGACTCCCCCTCTCCGCTCCCGGTAGGACGGACGTCTCGCCCGTCTTCTCCTCGGCCACTGCCGCTTCCTTGCCGCTGCCGTACACCTCATAGCTTCCCAGCCGTGAAATCTGCCCCTCCTGCCAGCCAAAGGCCCCGGTCTCCCCGGAGTGCGGGTCGAGCACGAAGGCCACGTTCCAGGGCAAGTCGAAGAAATTCCGCTGGATGAAGCGATCGAACTCCGACAGGAAGATCCCGAATCCGGGGTGGGTATGATACCAGCCGACGATGCGCAGGTCCTGGTACTTCTGATCCTTCTGCCGGTTGATCTGTTCCCAGGTATCGTGGGTAAAGGTAACACTGCCGCGGTGCTGGTCCGTATGCGCGCCGGGGATGACCGCCTCCACCAGCACGACCGGCCCTCGGTCGCCTTCGAGCTTCTGCCCGACCATGACGCCCCCGCACTCTCGGGAGGTGTCGGTGTAGCCGTGCTCACGCATGGCCTCGATGGCGGCCTCGCTCAGGAGGAGCCTGGGCACGCCGAAGGCTTCGGCGGTTTCCTCCGCCTCCAACCCGATTGGCAACTCCTCGGCTGAGTGTTCTTCGTCTGGCATATTCGTCCATCCGTGGAGGGGCCGTCCGAGTGACGTGCGGGAGCACGGCAGGAGGCCGGCCCGCCGCCTGCTCGATTCAGCCTGGGCCGGCCTCACGGCGCAGACGCCGTTCGGACGGCCCCTCCGTCGGGGTCCGCGGCCAGCCATAGTACTTCGACCATAGCCAGTCATTCGGGAAGCGACACAGTCCCTTCCGGACCGGATTGCCTAAGGTATACTCGATGCGAGCGCGCACGTCATCCTCTTTGCGGGCATTGCGGTCCCAGAAGCTGCGTTGCCAGCCGAAGGTGGGAAATCCTCTCAGATGTATTCTACGGCTGGTCTCACACTTCAGACGACGCGTGAACCGCTCGAAGTCCCCGGTTCGGGGCTGAACCGACACCACTACATGCATGTGATCGGGCATCAGGCAGTATGCGTGCAGGGCGAGGCCCCAGCGCGCCGCGCATTCTTCCAGCGTGCCCCGGAAGACATCGTTCAGTTCGCCATTCAGTTCCTCGCGCATCACGAAGCACATGCTCAGGAAGATTGGCGTGCCCCAGGTAGCGTAGACCTCGGAGTCCAGACGAAAAGGATGCGTCCTGTTCTGTAGTTCTTCTCCACTGTCCATTTGGAGCGCCCTCGGGAACGGAGGGGCCGTCCGAGTGACGTGCGGCAGCACGGCAGGAGGCCGGCCCGCCGCCTGCTCGATTCAGCCTGGGCCGGCCTCACGGCGCAGACGCCGTTCGGACGGCCCCTCCGTCCGGACTCTCACCCTATCTTCCCCAACGCCCTCCCTCTATCCGCGGCGAGGAGGTAATGCTTCATCTCCAGCCCCTCGCGCCCCGCGAAGATGTCATACGGCGGCAGGCCCAGCTCCGCCAGCGTCTTGTCCAGGAAAGGCTCATCCCCATACAGGCTGTGCATCAACTGGGGCTCGCCGACCTCTCCACAGCGCTCGCAGCGCGCCTCCTCCTCCGTCACCTTCCCCAGCGACCGAAAGAGCTCAATCCGCCATTCGCACTTGCGGCACACCACCCCGACGCACACTTCGCGCGACAGATCCACCACGGCCTGCGGCGAGACCTCCCGGCGCACGAACTCCAGCACCTCCCGCACCGGGGTGTCCACGGACAAGTCGGTCGGAATCACTTCCGCGAAGGTGTCATGCGCCGGGCAGTCCGCCCGCCGCTGGTACTCCACCACGTACGAGTCATGCGTCAGGCCGTTGAAGACGAAGCCCTTGCCGGCGAGGGTTGGCAGGTCTCGGTCCCGGTGCAGCCACTTGATCGCCTCCTGGACCTGGATGCCGGCGATGACCGAGGCGGTGGTCGGTGTGGTGGGCACCTTCCCCTCGAGCCGTTCCTCGCGGGTCAGGAGCGCGCAGGAGCGTCGCTGCTCCAGGAGCTGGTAGTCCATCTCGGACATCGTGCACTCGTAGCAGGGCGCCTCCTCGCCGGGCACGAACATCCTCGCCACGCCGCTGATCACCTCGATGGCCCCGTCCACCCAGGGCTTGCCCAGGTTCCAGCAGTGCCCGTTGATCGCCAGCCGCGCCTCGCGGTTATCCAGCGCGCCAAAGACGATATCCATCTCGCCGTAGACGCCGGCCCCCAGGTCATAGACGATGTTGCCGGTGAAGGGTTGCACTCTGACCTCGGGGTTGAGTTCCTCCACGCGCTCTGCGGCGACCTCCGTCTTGGCGCGGCCCACGTCCCGGTCCCGGAAGAGCACGGCTCGGGTGAGGTTAGAGAGCTCAATGGTATCCAGGTCGGCAACCAGGATCTTACCCACGCCCAGCAGAGCCAGTTGCTTGAGGATCTCGTTGCCCAGCGCGCCAGCGCCTACCACCAGCACACGCGCCTGCGCCAAGCGTTCCTGATCCCACCAGTGGATCAGGCGCAGCCGGTTATAACGGTCCTCTTCCTCCAGGGAGACCTGGAGCAAATCAGGGGTTACTTCCTGGTCAGCACTCATAACCAATAGGACAGGCGTCTCGCCTGTCATCCTGGCGCACCGGCTTGCAGGCCTGTGCTACCCGGCGGTGATCTCCGGCTGCAGGCGCAGCACGTCCCCGTCCTTGACACCGGCCTCGGCCAGGGTTTGCTCGTCGGTGAGCTGCTTGCCCGAAGCCTTATGGTGGAACTTGTAGCTCATCGGCTGCCCATCCGGCCCGGTGACCGGGAGTTGCATCATCTGCACCAGTTTGGCCAGGATCCGCCCCACCGGCGCATCGTCCGGCAGGCTGGCTTTCTGTTCCTTGTTGCCGGTAGTATCCATCACGGTTACGGTTACTTTGCCCAACTGGGGCACCTCCTCGGAGTAGCTTCGTGAATACAGAATCCAGAAATCCTAATTCGGGTACTCTCTCTTCGTGTACTACAGTTCCGAGCTTCTAGCCTTCCGACCCTCTATTCCTTGTGCCTGACTCTATGTTCGCCCGCCCCCCTGGCGATCCCGGCCATGACCGCGATGAAGATGGCCAGCTTCATCGCGGTATACCACGAGATCGTCCCGGCAACCTGGCCGGAGGCCACCGCGCCGGGGAACAGGTCGGGAATAGTCCAGGCCCACAGGAGCTTGATCACCAGCAGGGTCAAGATCAGGACGACAGCCACGACCGCCAGGATGCCCGGAATGATTGCCCAGAACCATGGCCGGCACATGCGTCTCACTCTCCCTGTAGGACGGCGTCTCCCGCCTCAGCGCGTGAATCGCCACCCGTTTGACGCCGCTTCCGTGTGGAGCCCGGATTGTCTGACAATTATTGCAGGGTGATGTCTATGTCGCGCAGATCATCCACCGGCGCATGGGGCGTGCCGGGTGGTGGTGGCGGCCCCGTGGCTCCTGGCCAGCTCGGCGCGGCGGGCAGCCTGCTCAGGGCCTTGCGCGCGACGATTGAGGCCACCAGCGCCGCAGCCAAGATCGAGACGATGAGCATGCCCACCAGCAGTGGCCAGAGGCGCACCGCCAGCGCTCGCGGGCTGACCTCCGGGGTCGGCTCCGGTGTTGGCATCCGCATGACCGGGGCGCCCTCCGACGGCGTGGTCGACTGGGGTAGTTCGACTCCCAGCGAGACCGCCGGCTCTACCTGTTGCCTGACCAGGAACTCGAGCGCCACGGCGGAGGGAATGGCGAAACTCACGCCTGTGGGCTCGCCCTCGGGGTCCTTCAGGATGGCGTTGGCAACCCCCACCACCTCGCCCTGGCTGTTGACCATCGGCCCCCCGCTGTTGCCCGGGTTGAGCGTCGCGCTGATCTGGATGTACTGACTGCCCTCAATCTCTCGACTCGGGTTACTCACGGCGCCCTTGGTGACTGAGTTCTCCAGGCCCAGGGGAGCGCCGATGGCGGCCACGTCCGCACCGGACTTGAGGTCCTTCGAGGAGCCGAAGGTCACCGCCGGAAGATTCTTGCGAGCGAGCTTGAGTAACGCGAGATCCAGGCCCTGGTCGCTAGCTACCACCTCCGCGCTCACCTCGTCCCCGTTGGCCAGGGCGGCGGTGAGCTTGGTCGCGCCCTCGACCACATGGTGACAGGTGAGCGCGTGGCCCTCGAAGGCGACGACGAAACCGGCCCCCACGCCGGTCTGCCCGGCATTGGAGCCCTCGACCTTGAGGGTGAAGATTGAGTCGCTCACGCGCTCCACCGCACTGCTCAGGTCCTGCTGGGCCCAGGTCGGCACTGCTCCCATGAGTATTAGGAGAAGCGCCGTGACTAGCAGGTGCCATGTCCGCACACCACGTTTGGTCATGATCATCCTCCGACGCTCAAGACTCGCTTGGCTCACACTTCTGCGCAACGTTAGCATACGTGTTTCCCAGCCCACCGTCAACTGGCCTTCCGGACAGCGTAAGTGTCCTGCCTGTAGTTCTCAAGGTGTCGGCCTCCCTGGTCGGAAGGACCTCATGGCTTACGCATCGAATCTCTCTGCGATGCACCGCCTGCTGCATACCACGCTGAAGCTGGGAGACCGGGTGCGCCTCAGGAAGCCTCACCCTTGTGGTGCCCAGGAGTGGGAGGTGGTGCGTCTGGGTACGGACGTGAAGCTCAAGTGTGTTGGCTGCGGTCACCTGGTCGTCATTCCCCGCAGCAAACTTACCGGATCACTGAGAGAGATACTCCCACCGGAGGGTCGGTCCGAGTAGAAAACCGGCTCGGGCGGTGGGCGCCCCCTCTCCAGACAAGAAAGGAAAGTCTGTGTGTCTGATGTCCTGATTGTTGGCTCTCTGGCACTCGACTCTGTGACTACGCCCTTCGGTGATCGGGAGGAGTCATGGGGTGGCGCTGCGCTGTACTCCGCAGCTGCCGCCAGCCTTCTCTCGCCGGTGCATCTCGTCGGGGTGATTGGTGAAGACTTCCCTGCCGCGGCCCTGGAGGTCCTCGCCGCCCGTGGCGTTAGTCTGGACGGTGTCCAGAGTGTGCCGGGCGGCAAGTCCTTTCGGTGGGCCGGTGAGTACACCTACGCCATGGACGCCGCGACCACGCTCGACACGCAGCTCAACGTCTTCGCCGATTTCAACCCTCATGTCCCCACTTCCGCGAGGGGAGCCGAGTTCGTCTTTCTGGCGAACATCACACCCGTCCTCCAACTCCAGGTCCTGGATCAGATGACCTCTCCGCGCCTGGTGCTCTGCGACACCATGAACTACTGGATTGAGAATGCTCGTGAGGACCTGCTGCGGGTGTTGGCGCGCGTAGACGGCGCGGCGATGAACGACGCCGAGGTCCGCCAGCTTACAGGTACGCCGAATCTCTGCCGGGCCGCCGCCGAGATATTGTCGCTGGGCCCTCGCTTCCTGCTCCTGAAGAAGGGCGAGTACGGCGCCTCCTTGATTACGCGCCAAGGCCATTTCGCCCTGCCGTCTTACCCGTTGCCCAACGTCCTCGATCCTACGGGAGCAGGAGACAGTTTTGCCGGTGGATTCATCGGTTTCCTGGCCTGGGTGGGCTCGACCGAAGAAGCCACCTTGCGTCAGGCACTGGCCATCGGCACTGTGACTGCTTCCGCCTGTGTGGAGGCTTTCTCCTGGGACGCGCTCCTGCAGCTAACCGACCAGGACCTGTACTCCCGCTACGAGGAGCTGCGCGAGATGGTCCGTCTGGAGCCGTGCCCCCTGGCGAACAGCGGATAGAGCATGGCTGAACCGGCTGCCTGGCCTGCAGGAGAGTGCGTACATGCCTTGCGCCCAACTCAAGATTCGCGTCATTCCCCGCGCCCAGCGCACCGGCTGGGGTGGGAGGCGTGGTGACGCGCTGGTAGTTCGTCTGCAGGCCGCGCCGGTGAAGGGTTCGGCCAACCAGGCGCTGCTTGATTTTCTCCGGCGGGAGTTGGATCTGCCGGCTTCGGCGTTGGAGATTGCCCACGGGGAGCGGGGGCGCGACAAGCTCCTTCGCGTCCAGGGACTGTCGCAGAAGGAACTGGAGCAGAGACTTCCGCACTAGACCGACGGCAGCCCTGAAGAAGATGAACCTCGGCTGGGCTGCTGCATCCTGAGGTTTGTGCCGCGGGCCTCTCGACTACAGAGCCAGCACTGCCAGCACCACGCCGAAGACCAGGACGTTGTGAGCAACGTGCAGCACTATCCCCGGCCACAGTGAGCGCGTCCGCTCATACAGCACCGCCAAGGTCAATCCCAGTGCGGCCAGGAAGACGAACTGGGTTGCGCCTGCGGGGAAATGCACTGTCGCGAAGGCCATCCCGCTCAGCAGTGCTGCCGAGCCGGTCCCCAGGGACCGTCGTATCCCCGCGTAAATGAAGCCTCGGAACACAACCTCCTCGGCTATCGGCGCTGCCAAACACATGAGCACGAAGTACACCAGGTATACCCAGGGATTGTCTCCCGCGCTCAGGAGTGGGTTGGCTGCGGTCAGGAAGGTGTCGAAATACACTTTCAAGGGCAGGGCCATCAACGCCCAGAACAAGGCATAGGCCCGTAGCCCGTGGCCCAGCGCACGCCCGGGGGCCATGGTGCGGAATCCCAGGAGTCTCCAGGTCTCGCCGCCCGCTTGCCTGGCCCGGCCATAGGGGAAGGCCAGGGCCAGCACGAGGTACACCAAGTATCCCATCCCCACCACTGCCGCCGGCCACACCCCTCCTGCTGATTGCCCCTCGAGCCGGGGCAGCAGCCGTGGCAGCAGTACGTTTATCAGGGAGACGAGGAAGAACAGAATGACAAAGGCCTCGAGCGCCTCTCCCAGGTTCCAGGGCACCCGCAGGGGCGCCCGGTAACGGAGTGGCGGTAGCGTCACAAGCCAGCGCAGCAGCCATAAGAGAGCAACAATCACCCCAGCCGCGATCAGCCCCGTCAACACCACCCCCGCCGCGACCGCCGCCAGCCCAAAATGCCTCAGGCTGGTATCCCAGACCTCCTGCGCTTCGCCGGTCTCCTCCCCCTGGGCCTGGGCCAGATCCAGGTTGACCATCAGCCATAGCCAACGCGGCTGCCCCGCCAGGAGCATTCGTGCAGCGTCGAGATCCTCAGCCACGGAGCGACGGGGGCCGTATAGATCCGCCATATGCTGGTATAGCGGATATCGGGCGGAGTCTCGTTGCGCTGCGTGCTCGAATGCGGCTTTCCCCT
The DNA here is from genome assembly GCA_012523355.1 of candidate division WS1 bacterium. Taxonomy (GTDB): domain Bacteria; phylum Armatimonadota; class Zipacnadia; order Zipacnadales; family Zipacnadaceae; genus Zipacnadum. Next base: position 2,558 of record JAAYIR010000060.1, on the reverse strand, counting down.
GGTCCTGGTATCCGGACCGCGAATAGATCATCCCCAGCCGTAGGAGTGCGCCGACATCGGGCTGGGGCCCCCGGGCATGGCGCTCATAGCGGGCGAGCCCCATTTGCTCCAGCACATATCCGGGGTACCATGCCACGTCAGGACGCTCCAGGGATTGGGCCTGCACGAACTGCCCCAGGCGATACAGGGCATCTCCCAGGAAAACGGCCTCCACTGCGGCGGGGTCGCGTCCGGGACGGAACTGTTCATTCCGCAGCGAGGACAGACGCAGCATGGCGGTAGCGGCCAGGGTGAGTGCGAGCAGGAGGAGCAACCAAGGCAGTCCCTGGCGAGACGTGTCCCTCTCGCCGCTCCCTGCCGTACTCACCGCCCCATCACCAGGCCAACCAGCACCCGCTCCACAACGGAGAGCAGGACGATCAGAATGAGGGGAGAGAAGTCGACTGGAATCTGTCGTTGGTAGGGATGTAATGCCCGACGGATTGGCCCCAGCAGGGGCTCAGTCAGCGCGTGAGCCAGGCCAAGTATCTTGGCCCAGGGGGTGTACGGTGTGGAGGGAGGAAACCATGATCCAACCACGTGGAGGATCAGGATGGCATAGTAGATCTGAAAAATGCGATGTACCCAGAGCGCCCACAAGATAGTCATCAGCTCTGGTCACTGTCTCGGGCCAGTTCCGCGGAGCGGCGGGCGGCGGCCAACACTGCTTGCAGCACGGCCCCGCGCACTCCCTCCCGCTCCAGGACCTCCAGGCCCGCGATCGTGGTGCCCTGAGGGGAGGTCACGGCATCCTTTAGTTGCGCCGGAGCTCCCTGCGAAAGAATCCACTGCCCCGTTCCGACCAGGGTTTGCGCCGCCAGCCTGACGGCCATCTCTCGAGGCAGGCCCGCCGCCACACCTCCGTCTGCGAGCGCCTCACAGAACAGCGCTGCAAACGCCGGTCCGCTGCCAGACAGTCCCGTTACCGCATCTAAGAGCTTTTCTTCCACCGGCAGCGCCAGCCCCACTGCCCTCAGCAAGGCCTCCACCCACTGCAGCTGCTCCTTCGTGGTTTCAGGCGTGGCAACGAATGCCGAAGCGCTTTCGCCCACCGTGCACAGCAGGTTGGGCATCACGCGCACCAAGGGGGTGTTGGGGCCAATCAACTTGCCCAACCACGTCAGGCTGACGCCGGCGGCGATGGAAATCACCAGTTGTTCCGGGCGAAGAACGTCTCTGAGGTCTTCGAGAAGCGTCGGAAGTGACTGTGGCTTCACGGCCAAGAGAACAGTCTCGCAGCGCTGCACCAGGCTTCGGGCCGTCGCGGTCTTTACGTCCAGTTCTTCTGCTAGGGCCTGTTGCCGCTGTGGTTCAACGTCACAAATCAGGACCTCCTGGGGCCTCAGCAGTCCATGCTGAAGAAAACCTCGCAGCAGGGCGGCCCCCATGTTCCCCGCCCCGATAAGCCCCAGGCGGCAGGTCGTCGCGGTCGCCATCAACGTTCTCCTCGCCTGCGGGCTCAATAGTCCGCAAAATGCATGTCGGCCTCGGTCTCAAACCGGTCCCAGCCGCTACGCGAGGGGTCCAGGGCCAGCTTCTCCACGGGCATGTCGAACGGCGCGCAAATGAACACCCAGGTGCTCACCTTGGAGATGTACCCGTTGAGACCATATATGACCCCGCTGAGAAAGTCGCGGATACGGCGCGCCTCCATCTTGTCCACGCCCTCCAAGTTGAGGACCACTGGATTCTGCCGCTTGATCTCCTCGGCCACCGCCGCGGCCTCATCCAGGCTCTTGGGCTCGGCACGCACGATCGGGCAACTCATATTGTCCGGGGCGTGGGAGGCAGGGGATAGGTCGTGATCGGGGTACTCAGGCTGCGAGCGGGGAGGCCGGCCCTCTTCGTCGCCTGCATGTCGACTAAACAGCTCTACCGCCGTGCTGAACCAGTCTTTCGGCATGTGGTGTTCCCTCCCAGTTGTGTAGTGTAAGGCTGCGAATGCTTGTGTGAATACGTCGTATGTGTTGTAAGTAGCACGGGCTGCCGGCCCTCTGGCCAATGACAGCGGCTCCGGATTACCGCCGGAATCTGTTCACTCTCGGGGCACGCGTGGCCCGAAGAGCACGGTCCCCAGGCGCACGAAAGTTGCGCCCTCCTCCACCGCTACCTCAAAATCCCCGCTCATCCCCATGGATAGGTGCTGCATGCTCTGCGCCGGAAAACCTGACGCCCGCAACTCCTCAGCCAACCCGGCCAACTGCCGAAAATGTGGCCGACTGGCCTGCGGGTCTTCGCTATAAGGCGGCATGGCCATCAGCCCCTGCAGCTCCAGGTGGGGCAACTCCAGCACATGCTCCGCCAGCGACCGCACCTCCGCCGGACTAACGCCCGACTTGGTCTCTTCGCCCACCAGGTTGACCTCGATCAACACCGGCTGCCGAAACCCCGCCTCCCCGACTCTACGGTTGATCTCCTCTGCCAGACGTGTGCTGTCCAGCGAGTGAATCAGCCTGAGCGCAGGTCGCAGGTACCTGACCTTGTTCCGCTGCAGGTGGCCAATCAAGTGCCATGATACC
>JAAYIR010000327.1 GCA_012523355.1 candidate division WS1 bacterium | reverse complement strand
TACCCCCCACGCTCCACGATCCCCGCAATGGACTCCAGATACGCCTTGATCGCCGCCGGGCCCTTGCCTAGCTCTAGCTTATCCACCCCGCCCATGATCCGCAGGTCCTTGCCGTATTCCTCCAGCAACACCGCCGGGTGTACGCAGCTATTCACCTCGTAGGGGAACAGGCAGTTGATCCCGGCCTCCAGGAACCCCGGCAGCAGGGGCCGCACGTCGCCGTCGCAGTCCGTATACCACAGGTCAATCCCCGCCGCGTGCAGCTTGTCGCCAATTCGCTTGTAGCGGGGCACGATCACGTCCTCAAAGAACTTGAGCGAGACGATCGGGCCACTCTTGTAGCAGATATCCTCCCAGCCCGCCGCGTAGTCAAAATCCACCTTGCCCAGTATCTGGTCGAGCGAATGCTCCACCAGTTGGCAGGCGGTCTCGACCATGTCCTCCACCATCTGCGGGTAGTCGTAGATGGCATAGGCCAGGCCCTCAAAGGTGAGCATGTCGCGAATGCGCCCGATCATGGAGCCGCACCAGACCCCCAGCGGGTACTCCCGCTCCGGGGGGTGAGCTACTTGCAGAGCCGTCACGTCGACGATGCGGTCCGGATCGTCGAGCCGGAAGCGCTCCGCCTTTACTTGCTTCCAGTCCTCGGGCGTCTTGATGGTTGCCTCTTTGAAGTGCGGGATGGTATCATGCCCGTCCTTGGGTATCTCGCCCAGCAGGCCGTCGCCGTTGCGAATGATCTTCGTAGTCTCCGTCTCGCCGATGATCTGGTACTCGAAGGGCGGTTGCATCCACACGTTACCGCCCGCACCAGCGATCTGGTCGAAATTGAAGAAGACATCCGCCTCGGCGTTGTTGGTGATGCCGTTCTCGTAGAACAGCGGCCACACGTGGAAGTTCTCTTCCCAGTACCCGAACTCCATGTTGAAACAGCGGTCCACAGGCTGATAGTGCATCTGCTTGTTGAACCGCTCACGGTCCGTCATGGTGCCCTTCCACTTGGGCCGCATGGGCGTAATCTCTTTCATCTTGGTACTCCTTATCTCTGAGTGTAGGGGCGGACCCTCAGGTCCGCCCGTCGCGACCGTCTTGGTGTTGGAACGTGGCTTCGTTCGTCTGCGATTCCCGGCCATATACCCGCATGGCGGCCTCACCACATACCGGGCGCCCTCCAACCCCCTCTCCTGAGGCCGGCGTCTGCGCCGCCCGCAGGAGAGGGGTGGCGTCGGTCTGCCGACGCCGGGGTGAGGAACTCAACGGCCGCACCTCTCGACGCACCTTCGCCGAATCGCCACGGCTACCTTCGCCAGGTTCGCCCTCGTTTCAGCCTCCGCAAACCGCAGTACCTCGATCCCGCGCCGCTCCAGTTGCTCAGTACGCCAGTCGTCGTAGCCCTGCTGCCGCCGGTGCTCTGGCCCATCAATCTCAATGCACAGCTTGGCCTCCTGGCAGTAGAAGTCCAGAACAAAGTCCCGCAGCGGATGCTGGCGGCGGATCTTGAAGCCCAGCTTGGCGTCGCGCACCAATCCCCAGAGATCCTCTTCGACCCGCGTAGGGTCTCGCCGTTGCTCGCGGGCGAAGGTGATCTTATGCGAGGAGGCGACTCCTACGACCGTGCGGATTGGTCCGCCGCAGCAAGGCATCCTCACCCCGTCGGCCTGCGGCCGACACCCCTCTCCTTCGTCGCGTGCAGACACGAGCCTCAGGCGAGGGGATTGGTCTCCGTCAGGTTGAGCATGGGAATCTCCATCTTTCATGCCATGCAACACCCTGCCTGCGCCGCCCGAAGGAGAGGGGTGGCCGCGTCCCCGCGGCCGGGGTGAGGTCCTTCAGGTCGCCTCGATAATCGCTGCGGTCCCGTAGGCCAACACCTCCGCCACCCCTTGGTCCACCTCGGTGGCGTCATAGCGCATGGCGAGTATTGCGTTGGCGCCCTTCTCGATGGCGTGCTGACACATGAGCTGAAAAGCCTCCTCTCGCGCATGCTCGCACATCTCAGTGTACAGGGTTATGTTCCCCCCCACGATGCGCTGGAAGGAGGCCCCCATCTGACCCAGCGCTCCTCGCGAGCGCGCGGTGATCCCCCGCACGATCCCCAGATACCGCACCACTCGGTAACCCTCAAAGCTGTTCGCAGTAGTCACCCACACCTGCGCCTCACCGGCGGTCGCCATTGGTCTGTCCTCCACTCTGCTTCTCTCCCCGGGCCCGGGGAAACCTACCCGCTCTCCGTCCGGCTCAGAGCATGCTGCAGGAAGCTGGCCAACTCCGGCCCCGGCATGTACCCGACGTGCCGTGAGATCTCCGTCCCGCTCGGATTCAGTATCAGAAGCGTCGGCAACGCATTCACCCGGTACCGATCCAGGATCTTGGGGTCTGCGTCGGCGTCTAGCCGCACCCACACAAACCGACTCCCCAGGGCCTGCACTGCAGGGGCGGGGAAGCTCTCCTCCTCCATCTTTTTGCACCAGCCACACCACTCCGCGCTGAAATCCACCACCATGGGCAGCTTGGAGGCCTGCGCCGCCTCCTGCGCCTTCTCCATGCTCGTTAGATAGGTAAGCTTGTCCACGCCCGCGCCGTTCTCGGCTGGAGATCCCTCGGGAGTGTTCTGCGCCTGAACCGCCTCCGGTGCCTTTTGGGGAGGAGCCGCCACCTCCCCACCCGGTGGTGGGCATCCGGCCAGCAGCACAGCCAACACCAGCAGCCCTGCGCCCACCCCGACACCTGCACCTTTGCTTTTCATTCTCTTTTCCTCTCTGGCCGAGCCCGCCGTCTGGCGGCCTCCGGCGCTGTCCGCCTTGCCTGCTCTTGTCCCCCCGCCTGCCCGTATGCGCCTTTCCTCCCTTGTCTCCCCGATTCCTCCGCCTTGCAATTATTGCCAGTTTCCCGTATCATGATACAGTCAGGTTGTCGTCCAGGCCGGCTGTGAGGTTTGCGGCCGGCTTTTGCACACTCCTGCATGGGGCCTCGTCACCCCGGAGAAGGAGCGATACTAATGCCACAGATTCAGATCATTGATGTTACCAACCGCGACGGTGAGCAAACCGCTCGCATCTCGCTAGCCAAAATCCAGAAAACCGTCATCAACTGGCTGCTCGACCAGATGGGCGTTTACCAGTCCGAGATGGGTTTCCCGCTCAGTCCGCACGAGCGCAACTACATCAACGCCAACTACGAGCTCATGGAGCCCGGCCCCAACGGTCAGGAACCGTTGATGAAGCACATTCAGCTCGGCGGCTGGTCCCGCGCTCTGGCCACAGATGTGGAGAAGGCCTTCCAACAGACCAAGATCAAACACTTCAATCTCTCCATCTCCACCTCCGAGCAGATGCTGCGCTGGAAGTTCCGCGAGAAGTTCAGCGAAGAGGACATCCTCAAGATGGTCACTGACGCCACTCAGGCCGCCAAGGCCGGGGGCGCCATTACCGCCGGCGTGAACGCCGAGGACGCCTCCCGCACCAGCCTGGACTTCCTGATTCGCTTCGCCCAGGCCGGCAAAGAAGCCGGTGCCGACCGCTTCCGCTATTGCGACACCCTCGGCCATGACGATCCTTCCACCATCTCCGAGCGCATAGGCACCATCGCTCGCGAGGTCGAGATTCCCATTGAGTTGCACTGCCATAACGACTTGGGCCTGGCGGTCGCGAACTCCTGTGCCGGAGCCATCGCCGCCTGCGAGGCTGGCCAGGACGCCTACATCAACACCACGGTCAATGGCATCGGCGAGCGCGCCGGCAATGCGGACCTCGTCTCCTGCATCCTCGCCCTGCGCTATGCCTCCCGCTGGGGCAAAACAAATCTGCTCAGCAACCAGATTGACCTGAAGAAGGCCTGGAAGATCGCACGCTATGTGGCCCACGCCTTCGGCCTGGAGATTCCCATCAACCAGCCCGGCGTGGGGGCCAACGCCTTTGCCCACGAGTCGGGGATCCACGCCGACGGTGCGCTCAAGGATCGCCACAACTACGAACTCTACGACTATGAAGTCCTCGGTCGCGGAGAACGCCAGGCCTTGCCAACCGGCCGGGTCATCACCACCGGCATCCATGGCGGCGCCTCCGGCCTGGAATACGTGTATGCCCAGATGGACCTGGGCTTCCGCGACGGCGAACACGCCCGCGAGATTCTGTATCTCGTTCAATGCGCCAACTTGTCCACCCAGGCGCCGCTCACCGAAGAGGAGCTCTGGCTCATCTACCATTATCCGGATCAGGTCCGCAAGCTCCTGACCCTGACGCCCTAGAAAAACCGCAGGCCTGCGGTTTACGGATCGCGAGTGGCAGAAACGACAACTAGACCTTGGTTTCCCTGCCCTTGAACCCTCAGCCGCGACCCGTGACTCGCGACCCGTGACCTTTGGCCCGAGGTGGTTCACTATGCGCAAGGAATCTCGTCAGTTCTTCGAAAACCTGCTCCACGCCCCCTCCCTCTCCGGCTTTGAGCAGCCCCTCCAACGCGTGGTCCGCGACTGGGTCAGCCCCTTCGCCGACCAGGTGACCACCGACGTCAACGGCAATGTCATCGCCGCTCTCAACTCCACCGGCTCTCCCCGGGTCATGCTCGCTGGCCATTGCGACCAGATCGGCTTGATGATCCAACACATTACCGACGAGGGCTACGTCCAGTTCTCCGCGGTTGGTGGGATTGACGCCGGGGTCATGCCCGGCGTGCGCGTCTTCATCCACAGCCGCCAGGGCCTGGTCAATGGTGTCATCGGCCGCAAACCCATTCACCTGCAGACCGCCGAGGAGCGCAGGGGCGAGAAGTTCGAGATGCACAAGCTCTGGGTGGACATCGGAGCCTCCAGCAAGCAGGACGCTCTCAAACGGGTGGAGATCGGGGATCCCATCAGCTTCGAGCTGGGCCCCTTCCCCCTGCAGGGCAACCTGCTGGCCGGGGCCGGCATGGACGACAAGGCCGGCGTCTTTGTGGTGATGGAGGCACTCCGCCTGCTCTCCCGGCGCAAGCCGAAGTGCGCCGTGTTCTCGGTCTCGACCGTCCAGGAGGAACTGGGTCTCCGTGGCGCCCGCACCGCCGCCTACGCCGTGGACCCCCAGGTGGGTATTGCGGTGGACGTCACCTTCGCCACCGATTATCCGGGCGTGGACAAGGCGCAGATAGGCGATATCCGCGTGGGCAAGGGCCCGGTTATCGCTCGCGGCCCCAACATCAACCCCGTCCTCCACGACCTCCTGGTCGCCGCGGCGGAGAAGAAGAAGCTGCCCTGGCAGACCGAGGCGGTCTCGCGCGCGACGGGCACGGACGCCAACGCTATCCAGATCTCCCGCGAGGGCGTAGCAGCCGGCCTGGTCAGCATCCCCAACCGCTACATGCACACGGCGATCGAGCTAATCTCGCTGAAAGACCTGGAGAACACGGCGGCGCTTCTGGCCGAGACGGTGGCCTCCATCACTCCGGACACCGACTTCACACCGCTTTAGTCCGAAGCTAACGCCACTATCCCCCTTCATGCCTGGCCCACCGGTGGCGAGCAAGGCTCAGGGGGAAGTGGCGCTGTTGGTTTAATCTCGTATGACAAGCAGGCGAGTGTAGCTTACTCCGCCCGGAGTCCGTTCTAGGTCCCGCCGTTGAGCATCTCCTCATAGACCCCTTGCACCTGTGCCACCACCCGCCGCACATCGAAATGCTGCGCCGCCCGCTCCAGTCCAGTCTGACCCCACTTCTGCCGCAGGTCCGAGCCTTTTGCCATGCGAACCATGGCCTCTGCCAGTGCCTCCGGGTCCTCTGGAGGCACCAGAAGCCCCGTCTCCTCGGGAAGCACAATCTCCGGCGCACCCCCGCTGCTGGTGGCGATTACCGGCTTTCCGACCGCCATGGCCTCCACCAGCACCCGCCCGAAGGGCTCATCCCGTGAGGGGAGCACCAGGAAGTCCGACAGGCGCAGAATCTCGGGGATCTCCGGTCGAAACCCTGTCCAGATCAGCCGGTCTCCCAGCTCCAGCCGCTCTGCCAGCTCGTGAAGCTCCTGCCCGTATTCCTGTGACCAGAAGGCCACCTCCCCCACCACTAGCAGGTGACACTCCGGACATTCCTGGAGGACCTCGGCGAAGGCCCGCAGCAAGGTGCGGTGACCCTTCCACGGCGTGAGACGCCCCACACAGACGATCACACACTCCTCCGGACGCAGGCTCCATTCTTCCCGCAAGCTCTCCGGCGCCTCGCCCGGCGTGAAACGCTCCAGCGGCACCCCGTTGGGGATCAGGTCCACACGCAGCGAGAGCCCGTCGAACTGGCGCGCTACCGCCTCGGAGATGGCGATGACGCGCGGGCGCAGAGTACGCGCCGCCTGGAGCAGCAACGCACGCCCTTGACCCTCCTCCAGCAGGTCACGGACATGCCAGATCAGCGGCAACCTTGCCAGGCGAGCGGCCAGCCCACCGAGTAGATGTCCCTTCAGGGTGTTCGTATGGACCAGGTCCGCCCGCCCGTTGCGCAGGCCCCGCATGACCCGGTACACCGGGCGCGCCGAGGCCAGCATGTCCTGCAGGTTACGCAACGTCTTGGAGCCGACGCGGTCCCGCTGGCGATCCATGACCCCACCGGGAGAGAACACGGGAATCTTCTGCAGGTGACCTGTGTCCTCGCGCTTCATCCACCCCGCGCCGCGGGAATGCAGCAGAAGCGGCGTGAACCGGCTGGTATCCAGACGAGCGGTGAGCTCCAGCAAGCTCTTCTCCGCGCCGCCCAGGTCAGAGGCCGTGTCTATGTACGCGATGCGATAGTGTGCATCAGCCGTCATGAGAGAGGGCCTCAACCGCGGGCCGTAAGCCCCAATCCCCCAGCGCCTCCAGAAAACGCTGAGCCACCAGGTCCCAAGTGAAGTTCTCCTCGATACGCTGAATCCCAGCCTTGACCATGCGCCGCCGCAGCTCCGGATCCTGGAGCAGCTGTATGGTCGCCGCGGCGATCTCCTCCGGTTGCTCCGGATTCACCAGCAGGCCGGTCTCCCCATCCGCAATGGCATCGGCAGTGCCGCCTGTGTGCCCCCCAATCACCGGCGTCCCGCACAACAAGGCCTCCAGGTAGACCAGGCCGAAGCCCTCAATGGGCTCGCCGGGCAGGTCCCGGCTGGGCATGACAAAGACCTCGGCCAGTGCGTACAGCGCTGGCAGATCGGAATCGGCTACCTCAGGAAGGAAGAGCACCTCGGGTGCGAGTCCCAGGGTCTGCACCACTGAGCGGAGACGCGCCTCCTCCGGACCGGATCCCGCGATCAGGTAGCGCACCGGCCCGCAGGCCGCCTTGATTTGGGGCAGTGCCCGCAGCACCTGCTCCTGACCCTTGCGGGAGACCAGGCGACTGACAG
>JAAYIR010000326.1 GCA_012523355.1 candidate division WS1 bacterium | reverse complement strand
AGCTCAATGAGGGTAAAGCCCATTCTCTTCATCAGTTTCGCCTCCTTCTTTAGGGATACTGCTGACCGGTCTTGGCGTAGCCGTAGTAGACGTCCCCCCAGAAGCCCCGGGCCTGATAGACGGCGGGCAAGGGCTGGGGTCCGTACCAGAGCGTCCCCAGCAAGATGGGGGACACGTGGCCATCGAGGAAGAGGCAGTTGACGTGCCCATTATGCCGCCCGATCGCGCTGCCGCAGACCGGCGGGTCGTAGGTGTAGTTGGGTGGACCGACCAAGGTGTACGAATCCGTCTCCTGCCAGATGGAGTGGACATACGGCGCTCCGGTAGAATCATACTCCAGGTGCGCGACCGTGTTGCGCTGCGAACCGTAGCCGGGGTCTACCGGATAGACCGCGCCATCGTGCAGGATCAGATAGTGGGCAGGCCACTGGAAGAAGTCCAGCGGACGGTTGGTCCAGGTCTCGGGCGTGCGCCAGTCCACGACGGTCCGGGGCGGGGAGTTGTCGGCGTCAATGAACTGCTGCATGATGAGCGTCGGGTAGTAATAGGGGACGTTGCCGCTGGGGGGCAGGGCCGTCGGGTTGGCGATGGTCGTGCCTCGCCGCGACTGAGCGGGGCAGAACCAGAGCTCGTCGTTTTGGGTGTAAGGCTTGAAGTAATGATGGTAGCCCGTGCTGTGCACCCCGCCGTACATGGCAGTCCACGTGCCGGTGACGGTGTCGGGGATCGTATCAATACTGGGGATGGTCGTGTTGTCCCAGTCATGCATGTACATGAGCAGGGCCAGGCCGAGTTGCTTCAGGTTGCTCATGCAGGCGGATTGCTGGGCCTTGGCTTTCGCGCGGGCGAAAACCGGGAAAAGGATGGCCGCCAGAATGGCGATAATGGCTATCACCACCAGCAGCTCGATGAGGGTAAAACCTTCACGCTTTCGCATCACCATACCTCCTTGGTGGAACAGTTGTAGAGTCAGCGAGACCAGTTGTGAAAGACTGAGGACTCCTTTCGCACTGAGAATGATTCCTCACCCCATAACACACCTCCTCTATTATACCCGTCGTGATTAGAAAAACCAAGAGTCAAAGCAGGAAATCGTGAAATACATGCTGGCGGCAGAAAGACAACACGATAGCCGACACACTCATACTTATGCCTTTGGCAAAGTATAACCGTTCTGGGCAGGTCATGCAGTGTTCGGTCTGCCGGCCTGGTCTGCGAGCGCAGTAGGGGCCTGGCGTCGCGGCGACCGGCTTCTCCCCTCCAGGCCGGCCGGTCCGGGAGGAAGAGGCGCGGGCTACGGCGAAGGCGGAAACTGTTGTGGCGATCCTGTGCTGCGCTTCGGGAAGGGAAGATACATGCGGAGAATCCTGAGAGGGTGTCTGCTGTTGTGGCTGGCTCTGTGGGTGGTCGGCTGCGGGGGGACCGGGGAGCATAACTGGCCCACGGGGAACTTCTCGGTCTGGCGGGAGGGCGTCTACTGGGCCGTGCCCTATGCCTGGTTCCAGGTCAGCGGAGACACGCTCCATATCCGGGCTTACCAGTCCACCTCCAGCGATGCAGCCCGGGTCGAGATGGTGCTTCCGGGGGCCGAGGCCGGGAAGACCTACACCTTGACCGCT
>JAAYIR010000325.1 GCA_012523355.1 candidate division WS1 bacterium | reverse complement strand
AGTGTGCACCCGGGAGGGTTTTTAGCGACGGTAAATTTGCCCTGGTACGCACCCGAGGCGACAAGATCCTCGGCTATGTACTGGCGGGCGGAACGCTGCTGAAGTTCGAGGGGCAGGAGCTCGCCAGCAGCAACGCTGGGCCAGTGTTTCTGGTTAACGATGGCCAGCGAGTGGAACTCAATGGTCCGCAAGGAGCCAGGGTGAAGGCGGAAGCCCTGGGCGCTGCCACACAGATACTGTGTAATCACCAGCCGCTAAAGACACAGATACAAGGTCGGGCACTGCAGATCGCGATTCCGGTGCTACCCAAGACCTGGAAGATCAGCTTCTCGCAGGACGATACCGTCTGCACGGTGACCGGCGACGGGCCGCAGCCCCTGAAGATCCGCGCTCCGAAGGTCATCAACTGCATCGTGAACGGAGTGAGCAGATACTTCAGTCGAGCTCCGGGCGGCTATATCTACCCGAAGCTGGACGTGACTGTCCCTGCCTGGGGATCAGACCCGCCCGAGTAGTGAGGCGCCAAGGCGAGCCAGCCCCTTACTTCTGCTGCTCCGGAAGCTCGTTCATCATCTTGACGTCCTTGTGAGGATCAATGCCCAGCGACATCAGGTATTGGTCAATGGCGCGGTGCTTGGCGACCGCGCAGGCCATGCTGATCAACTCCGCGGGGTCCACCTCCTGCAAATTGACCGCGCCCAACTCGGCCAGTTCCTGCATCGCTGCATGGAAATCCACGGTCAGAACCTCGGTTGTACCGCGTACACTGTCGCTAATCTCAACGTCCACCTGCTCGGGCAGGTTGATAGAGGTAAGGATTTTGGCTGTAAGAGACATGGAGACTCCTTTGGCGGGGACCGGAAGTTGGCGCCGGAGTTGGTGACCCCGGCCTTGGGACCCGGCTCGGTTCCGCGTTCTGAAAGGGATTTAGCCGTCCAGCGCCTAATTATATCACGCCTGTCTGCACAGGCCAACTTGCTGCGGCAGCTATGAGGAGAGTGTATGCAATGAGCACCCAGAGGACTCCCCATGAACGATTGTTGATGGATCCCGGCTGGAGGTTCCATCGCGGCGATATTGTCCCGGCGGCAGGGAAGACCCAGAGCGATGCTTATTCCAGCGTCAAGACGGGACACGCAAGCGGGCCCGCGGGCATGAACTGGGATGACTATGACTGGCGCGTGGTGGACCTGCCGCATGACTTCGTGGTGGAAGGCGTCTTCACGCCCGAGGAGGAGGTCAGCCACGGCTTCCTACCCACCGGCGTGGGTTGGTACCGCAAGAGCTTCGTGCTCCCCGCCACCGACCGCGGCCGACGGCTGTGGCTGGAGTTTGACGGCGTTTTCCGGGACGCCACCATATGGCTTAACGGCCACCGGCTGGGACGGCACTCCAGCGGGTACATCGGCTGCCGCTACGAGATCACCGACCAGGCCAACTACGGCGGGGAGAACGTGCTCGCGGTGCGGGTGGACGCCACCGGCCTGGAGGGCTGGTGGTATGAGGGCGGCGGAATCTATCGGCACGTCTGGCTGGTCAAGACGGATACGGTAGCGGTGGCCCCCTGGGGGGTCTTCGTGCATGCCGAGGTCAGCGAGGACCTTGGGACCGCAGAGGTACAGATACAGACGGAGCTTCAGAACGAACGGGAAACCATGGCGGAAGCGGAGGTGGCCTCGACAGTGGTGGATGCTGAGGGCGAGGAGGTAGCGGGCGTGATCTCGGTGGTGACGGTGCCGCCCGGGGAGAGCCTGACCCTCACGCAGGAGGCGACCTTGGAGCAGGTGGAGCTGTGGTCGGTGGACCGGCCGTACCTGTACCGGCT
>JAAYIR010000324.1 GCA_012523355.1 candidate division WS1 bacterium | reverse complement strand
GCTCATTGACCTGTACCGTGCCGATCTGGTGGCCGGGCGGCTGACCGAGGCCGAGGCCCGAGACCTGCTGGCCCGCTGGATGCTGCCCACGGACATGAAGTTTCACATTGAGGACAACCCCTGGCCGGAGACCAGCACCTGCATGGAGCTGGGCGGCTGCGACGCGGACGGCAAGAAGGTGTGGAATGAGCTGACGCGGGTCATTATCGAGACCCACCGCGACTATGGCCTGTTCAACCCCAAGCTCAACTGCCGTTTCTCCACCGACTCTCCGGCGGAGTACCTGGACCTCATCAGCCGGACGCTGTTGGAGGGGCACAACCATTTTGCGCTGCTCAACGACGGCGTGCTCATTCCCGCGCTGGTGCGCTCGGGGAAAACGGAGCGTGAGGCGCGGCTGTACGTCAATGGCGGCTGCCAGGAGACCATCACCGAGGGCGTGGAGCACAGCGCGGGGGCCTTCTTCTATTTCAACCTGGCCCGGACGCTCGATCTGTGCCTGCAGCCGGCGCCGCAGCCGCGGGAGTTCAACGAAGAGGAGCTGCGGCCCTTGCCTGAGACTATAGAGAAGCCGCCGAGCTTTGAGGAGTTCTACGCGGAGTACCTCGCGGGGGTCAAGCGCTCCCTTCAGGTGGGCGCGGAGTGGTCGCTGACCTTGGGCCGGGAACAGTGGCGCATCCAGCCCTGCCCCTTCTTCTCGACCACGCTCGAGGGCTGCATCGAGAAGGGTCTGGACTACAGCCAGGGCGGGGCAAAGTACAACCCCAGTGGGATTGCGCTGGTCGGAATGGGCACGGTGGTGGACTCCCTCATGGTCGTGAAGAAGGCTGTCTATGAGGAGGGCTGGCTAACCCTGGAGGAGCTGCGGAAGGCCCTGACCGACAACTGGGAGGGCCATGAGGAGTTGCGAGCGCGTGTCCGCAGTCTGACGCGCTATGGGCACGGCGATCCCGAGGTGGATGAACTGGCTGCGCGGCTGGTGGCGGACCTGGCAGCCTACGTGCAGACTTTGCCCGCCGAGCGCGGCGGTACTTTCCAGGGGAGTTTCTTTGTCTACTACGCCTTCAGTAGCATGGGCGCGCACGTGTGTGCCACCCCGGACGGGCGCGGGGACGGAGACCTGATGACCCAGGGGGTGGCCCCGGACCGGGTGACCGCTCCCGCGAGCCTGTCCGAGGTCTTTCATACCCTCTCGCGCCTGGACTTTTTGGACTATCCGGGGAATGCGGTGCTGGATGTGCAACTGCCCATGGGCCCGGCGCTGCCGGTGGAGACGCTCTCGGCGACGATCCGTACTTTCGCGGCCCTGGGTGGGCCGACGCTGCAACTGAACTGCGTGAGCCTGGAGGAATTGCTGGACGCATGCGTTCATCCCGACCAGCACCGGGACCTGACGGTGCGGATCAGCGGTCTGTCGGCGCGTTTCGTCTGTCTGACTGAGGCAGTGCAGGAGGAGATCATCGGTCGGGCCATGGCGGCGGTGTAACCTGAACGACACTTGAGGGCGGGCCGGAGAGATCCCCGCCTGGGGATATTGCCCAACTAGTTGGGCACGAACAGACTCCCCGGATTGTCCTGGATGATAACGCCCTCGCCGTGCCCGGCGAGGTCCACCAGCAAGTCCTGCAAGGCGGCGCCGTCCAGGACATTGTCCTTGATGACCGAGTTCTTCAGGGCGCGGAGGACGATTGCGTGCTGCGGTGAGAAGTCGCCCTGGCCGCCGTCATCCTGACCCGCGCGAAGAGTATTCCCGGTGAAGACCAGGCCCGACACCTCCTCAAAACGCACCTGAGAGCTGTCGAGGTCTTCCGGGGGCGTCCCATGAGGGGCGCCGCTGCGGTAGATGACGTTGCCGGTGATGGTGAAGACGCCGTTCTCGATACCGCCCTTGCGGCCCGGGCGGATGCTGATGCCGGCGCAGCGCGAGCGGTCAATGTAGTTGCCGGTAAGATTGTAATGCGTGGCGCCCCGCAGCACGACTCCCCCCAGCTTATTCCACTCAATGCGATTGCCCGTCATGGTGATGGAGGCGCTCTCCTCCTCCGCGCCCCAGCCCGCGCCGCGGTTGCCGGAGAACCAGTTATCCAGGATGAAGCCGTCCCAGCCCCGGATGTGCGCGCCATGCCCGCCGTTGTGAGCGAACATGCTGTGGCGCAGGGTGAAGCAGAAGATGCGGTTCAGGAAGACCCCATCCCCGCTGAAGTGGGCAATCTTGCAGCGCTCGATGCGCAGGACGTTCTCCTGGGCAGGATAGGCGGGAGGATCAGTAAGAACCCCATGCACGCCCTCGCCCAAGTTGTCGGCTCCGTCGAGACAGAGCCCGTTGAGTGTAGCGCCAAAGGCGTCGGTAGCATCAATCAGACAGCACGCGGCCCGGTCGTTGAGACGCAGGACCGCGCCGCCGAATTCGCGGAAGCTCCAGGTGGGATCGCCACACAGGCCAACATGCGGCGCCAGCCGTAGCGTTGAGCAGGGGTACACGCCGGCAGGGAGATAGACCGTTTCCCCGCTCTTTGCCGCGGCGTCCAGCGCGCGCTGCAAGGCGGTGGTCTCGTCGGTCTGACCGTCGCCGAGAGCTCCGAAGTCGCGTGCGTTCAGCATGATGGCTCCTCCAGTCGCTCCGAGGCCTGGGCGACTTGTTCCCACAACTTCCCTAGCTGTCCTGCCGGGATGGCTTCGCGGATTCTGTGCACCAGCGTGGCATAGAACTGCAGGTTATGCAGGCTCAGCAGGCGCCAGGCTGCACCCTCCTTGAGCCGGAAGAGGTACTGCAGGTACGCCCGCGAGTACCCCCGGCAGGCCGGGCAGGAGCAGCCCTCCTCCAGCGGCCCGTCGTCCTCGCGGAAGCGGGAGTTGCCCAGACGCAGCACGCCGGACCAGGTATACAGCAGACCGTGGCGGGCATTGCGCGTGGGCAGGACACAGTCGAAGAGGTCCACGCCGCGCACAACGCAATCCACAATATCCAGCGGCGTGCCCACGCCCATGACATAGCGCGGCTTGTCCGGTGGCAGGTGCTCGAGACAGACTTCCACCGCCTCCAGCATCTGCTCCCGGCTCTCGCCCACGGAGACCCCGCCGATAGCGTAGGCCGGGAAGTCGAGAGCCACAGTGGCCTGCGCCGAACGTGCGCGCAGCTCTGGGTAGACGCTACCCTGGACAATGCCAAACAGGAGCTGATCCTCCCGCTGGTGGGCAGCGTGACTGCGTTCAGCCCAGCGTAAGGTGCGCTCCACCGACTGGGCGGCATACTCGCGCTCGCACGGGAAGGGCGCACATTCGTCGAAGCACATTATGAGGTCGGCACCGAGAGTGTTCTGCGCCTGCAGGGAGCGCTCGGGGGTAAGCAGGAGTGGCTGGCCGGTCCGGGGCGAGCGGACGCGCACGCCCGCCTCGGAGATGTCGCGTGGCTCCGCCAGCGAGAAGACCTGGTAGCCGCCAGAGTCGGTGGCGAGCAGGCCCGGCCAGGACATGAACTGGTGCAGGCCACCGCGCCGGGCAAGGGCCTCCTCGCCCGGGTGGTCCAGGAGATGGAAGGCGTTGCAGATCATGATCTGTAGGCCGCGATCGGCGATATCCTGGGGGGCCAGGGCGCGCACCACCCCGCGGCTGGCGCAGGGCATGAAAGCGGGCGTGAGAAGGGAACCGTGGGCGGTGAAAAGATCTCCCTGGCGGGCCAGAGAGGAGGGGTGGGAGGCCGTGATTGTAAAGTCGCCTATCTTGGACATGAGAAGTTCAGATGATGTGGAGCCTGGTTAGACGATTAACACGCAATCGCCGTAGCTGTAGAAGCGGTACTTCTCGCGGATGGCGGCCTCGTACGCCGCGAGGACCAACTCCCGACCAGCGAAGGCGGAGACCAGCATGAGCAGCGTTGAGCGCGGCAGGTGAAAGTTAGTCAGCAGCCGATCCACAGCTCGGAAACGGTAGCCGGGGTAGATGAAAAGCTCCGACCAGCCTGTGCCCGGCTGAACCTGGCCGTGCGCTCCAGCTACCGTCTCCAGTACTCGGCATACCGTCGTTCCCACCGCGAGGCACCGGCCACCCGCAGCCCGGCGTTGGTTGATAGTCTGCGCCGTTGCCTCCGACACCTCATAATACTCCGCGTGCATGCGATGCTCCTCCACGCGCTCGACGGTCACCGGGCGGAAGGTTCCCATACCCACGTGTAGTGTCACCCGGGGCAGTGCGATACCGGCAGCGGCCAGGCGCTCGAGCAAGGAGGCATCGAAGTGGAGCCCTGCCGTGGGGGCGGCGACCGCGCCGGGTCTCTCGGCGTAGACAGTCTGGTAGCGCTCGCGGTCCGTCTGTTCCTTGACTCCCGGCTGTTGGTCCGGCCGGCGGATGTAGGGGGGTAGAGGAGTCAGGCCGACGTGGTGCAGAACATCGAGCAATTCTCCCTCGTGCTCCAACCGCACCTGCACTAGCCCCTCCCCCTCGCGGGAGAGGATGGTGGCCTTCAACTTGCCGCCGAACTCGAGCTGGGTGCCGGGAGGGAGACGCTTGGCCGGACGGGCCAGGGCTTCCCAGAGGTTTTCCTCCAGCGGGCGGAGGAGCAGTAGCTCGGCCTGGCCGCCGGTGGGGCGTCGGGCCACCAGGCGCGCGGGGAGCACGGAGGTATCGTTCAGCACCAGGCAATCGCCAGCCGCCAGGAACTCTGGAAGATCGGTAAAGTACCTGTGCTCCCAGTGGCCGGTTGCCCGGTCGAGCACCAGCATGCGGGAGGCTGAGCGCTGAGGCAGGGGCGCCTGAGCGATCAGTTCGGGCGGCAGGTGATAGTCGAAATCGGAGACCAGCATAGGCGGACACGGCCCAAGTCAGGAGG
>JAAYIR010000323.1 GCA_012523355.1 candidate division WS1 bacterium | reverse complement strand
AGCCAAAGACGCCTCCGAGATCGGGCTCGGCCACCGCCGCCTCGTGCTTTTCCTCGGTGGCCGGTAGGTGGAGATTCCATTCATGCCCCGCAATCCACATCCAGCGGCGCATGTCCAGGTACCGGGCGGGTTGCCATACATTGCGGATGTTGTAGGTGATGGGGTAGGGCCAGTGAATATAGCCGTTGAACTTGATCCGGTCGACACTGCCGGCTTGAGGGTCAGCCAGAACCTGCATGTAGAGCAGCGGGTCGCCTGCCACACGTTTGATTCGCACCGAGAAGCGCATGGTGCACAGTGGGCTAACGATCCGCTCCAGGACCATTTCTGCTGAACCCCAGCCCGGGCCTGTCATGGCTGCTGTGCCAATGCACACCGAGGGAGCGGTCAGGTTCAGCAGGCGATTATTTTCCGGCGCCTTTCCATAGACGTCGGCAAAGCCATGGGGCCCAAATCCACCGAAGCTGCCGCCGTAGCCGATACCATTGCCCATCACTACGCCCCCGTTGGGCAGGGGTGACTGGGCGCCCTTGGGTGGCTCGACTCCGGGCTGGATGTGGTATTCCTTGTGGGGAATCGCGGGCCAGCCACTGCCCTGTATGCTGCTGTCCACTCGCAAGGAGCCCTCCGGGCACTTGAGATCGTACCTCAGTTGGTTATTCTCGGTGAGTATTGTCTTCTCACGCGTGGCGGTAGCCGTAATGACCTCCGGCTCCGGCGGGGCCGCCGCTCTCAGCTTTGACTCGGGGATCAGCCAGGAAGCAGTATCGGGCCAGGGGGAGGTGGGGGCCGCCTGAGCGTTCACGACGCTACAGCCCAGGGCGGTGCCAACCAGGAGAGCTACCAGCCACCTGTGTAAGGGCTGGCGCATCGGGAGCCAACAGGTGTTCAGCAACTCCATCGCCTCACTTGTCTTATCTAGACGCCTGAGTGGATGCTGCAGGAATGATTTCGCGGCAGAGGCTCAAACTCCTTCCCCGTGGCGGCGGAAGAGTTGTCGCAGCTTTCGTGTTCCGGGAGAAGGGATATCTCGCGCCACGTTCAACTATGTATGGTTCTGCCACCCGTCTGGAGAGGGAGATGTAATCATGCCGCGAGCAGTCAAGCGCAACGCCCGAGCTACCGAACCCGTCTGGGAGGTGTCCCCTGGTGGTCCACTGACCGACCTTCACGAGGCCCTGGAAGCTTCGCGTCAGGAGGGGCGCAAGCCGCGCCGCCTCGTCATCCGGGCGGGTACTTACCAGCTCACTAGACCCTTGATTCTGGGACCCCAGGATTCGGGGTTGACTCTCGAAGCGAAACCGGGCGAGGAGGCGGTTTTGTCTGGAGGCGTACGGCTTGGGCGCTGGCAGCGCGAATCCGGAGGTCTCTGGAGCGCGGAGGTGCCGCCTGAGGCCCTGGGGTCTGAGGGCTTTCGTCTACTGGTGGTCAATGGGCAGCTCCGGCCCCGGGCTCGTTTTCCTGAGGGGGGCTTTCTGCAGCATCGCAGCAACTTCACCGTGCGCTGGCTAGGCACCACCGGGGGCGGTTGGGAACGCAAGCCGACCGCGAAGGAGCGCGCCTCCCTGCGCTATGATCCTGCCGATATACCGCCGGAGATGGACGTGAGCGGGGCTGAGCTCACTGTGTTCCACAGTTGGGACGAGTCCCTGGTGAGCGTGGCCCGCCGGGATTCCCACCAGGCTCGTCTGTACTTCACTGGCCCCACGGGCCACCCGCCGGGAGCCTATAACCAACACAAGTACGTAATCTGGAATGTTCGTGAAGGGCTTACTCATCCCGGCCAGTGGTATCTGGACCGGTCCCTGGGGCGGGTATTCTACTGGCCGCAGCCCGGAGAGGCTATGCGTGCTACCGAGGCCTGGGTGCCCGTTCTGCAGACGCTCATCAGACTCGAGGGGACCGAGGAACATGCGGTACGCGAAATTACCCTTCGCGGCCTCAAGCTCACTCTGACCACCACGCCTCTCGTTCCCGGCGGTTTCGGGGCTTACGCTTTCCCCGGGGCGCTAGCTCTTTCATATGCACGGGATTGCCGTCTCGAGAATCTGGAGATCCTGCATGTTGGCGGGCAGGGAATCAAAGCTGACCATGCCGTGGGTCTGACCGTCTCCGGTTGTGAGCTGCATGACCTCGGCGCTTGCGGCCTCCGCGTGCAGGGGGAGCGCGTGCGTTTGCTCGACAACCGACTCTACCGCGTGGGACGAGTCTATCCCAGCGGAATCGCCCTATCGTGCAGCGGGCAAAGCTGCGCCATCAAGGGCAACTACATTCATCACACCCCCTACTCCGGGATCGCGGTCAATGGCGACGATCACCGTCTGGAGGGGAATCACATTCACCACGTAATGCGCGAGCTATGCGATGGGGGAGCCATCTACCTGGGTGGTTCCCGGCGTGCCCTCTTGCGCGGCAACTACGCTCACGACATCCGCGACCTGCGCGAGCTGGAGATGTATGCCCATGCCGCCTCCTACTATCTGGACGAACAATGCGAGGACTGCCTGGTAGAGAGAAATCTGTCCGTGCGTGTCGAGCGGGCTTACCAGAGCCATATGGCGCGCCGCAACACCCTGCGCAACAACGTCTTTCTGAGCGACACCGATCTGATCCTGCGCTTCCTTGTTTCCACCGAACACCGTTTGGAGCAGAGTGTGCTTCGTGCGGCGGGTCTGGTTCGCATCGCTGAACCCCAGGGGCTTGCTGCCGCCTCCGACAACCTGTTCTTCAGCGAGAGCGGAGAGATCGTGAACGCGCCCCAGGGGACGGTTATTGCGGAGCCTAGCTTCGTGGACCTGGAACGCGGGGATTACCGTTTTGCCCCTGGCAGTCCAGCCCGCAAGCTTGGAATCAAGCCTGTTATGAAAGCCTAGCCCCTGCCCACCCAGGCTCGGGCCTCGGCGACCAGGGCCTCCACATCCTCCGGGGTGGTGTCCCACGAGCACATGCAACGGTAGGCGCCGCCGATGAAGTCGTACAGGTGCCAGCCTCGTTCGGCCAGGTACTCGGCCAGGGGGAGTGGCATGCGTACGAAGGCCGCGCTCGCCTCGCAGGGGAAGGCCAGCTCGATTCCGGGCAGCGCGGTAAGTTTCTGGGCCAGCAGGGACGCCATGGTGTTGGCGTGTTCGGCGTTGCGCAGCCACGCGCCGGTTTCCAGTATTCCCACCAGGGGTGCGGCCAGGAAACGCATCTTGCTTGCCAGTTGACCTGCCTGCTTGCAGCGGTACTCAAACTCGGTGGCCAGCTCGCGGTCGAAGAAGATCACCGCTTCGCCCGCTGGCGTCCCACTCTTGGTGCCTCCCAGGCACAGCACGTCCACGCCCACTTCCCAGGAGATCTCGCGCGGAGTGACCCCTAGCGTAGCCACGGTGTTGGCGAACCGGGCGCCATCCATGTGCACGTGCAGTCCGTACCGGCGAGCTAGCTCCCCCAGCGCCGCGAGTTCTGCGACCGTATACACGGTTCCGCACTCTGTCGCTTGCGTCAGGCTCAGTACCTTGGGCTTGGGGTAGTGGATGTCGGTGCGCGCGGTGATTAGCCGCTCCACCTCGCTCAGATCCGCCTTGCCGAAGGCGCCGCCCACGTGTAGCAGCTTGGCGCCGCTGGCAAAGAACTCCGGCGCGCCACACTCGTCCGTTTCGACATGCGCGCGCGACTGGCAGATGATGCTGTGGTACGGCTGGCACAGGTGCGCCAGGGTCAGCGCGTTAGCCGCCGTGCCGTTGTAGACCAGGAAGACCTCACAGTCCGTCTCAAAGATCTCTCTTAGGGCCTCGGTCGCCCGGGTGGTCCAGGGGTCTTCCCCGTATGAAGGGGCGTGCCCCTCGTTGGCCTCCTGCAGGGCTGCCCAGGCCTCCGGGCAGATCCCGGCGTAGTTGTCACTGGCGAACCCTCGCACTCGCGTGTGGGCCTCGGCTAGCGTCTTTTCACTCGACATTCTGTTTCTCCTGATTATTGATAGACTTTACATCCGATTTTCATAGGGCCGGTGCTGTCCGGACCAGCTCGCCTCACCGGCTACTTCTCATGCTTCGTGCGGGCGATTATGTGGTCCTGCATCGCCTTGTCCAGCAGCACGAACTGCTGACTGAACCCGGACACGCGCACGCAGAGACTGCGGTACAGCTCCGGCTTCTCCTGCGCGGCGCGGAGCGTATCGGCGCTGACCACGTTGATCTGCAGTTGCCCCACGCCCTGATCTATCGCGGTCACCAGCATGTCGGTGAACAGCCGCCGGCTTTCGCCCTCGAGCAGACTGGGATGCGCCTCCAGGATGGCCGAACTACTGGCCGCCGCCAGATGGTGCGGTATCCGGCTCAGAGAGTTGAGCACCGCCGTGAAACCCTCCCGGTCACGACCCTGCGTGGGGGAGAGGCTGTACGCCAGGGGTTCGCCCGCCCGTCGTCCTTCGGGAGAAGCCCCCGTCAGCTTGCCGTAGCCCAGCATCAAGGTGAAGGTGAACAGGTGGGAGAAGAAAGGATCGCCGCACACGGTCCGGTGACCGGCCAACAGATCACAGTACTGCTCCACCAGTTTCGCCGCGTAGCGGTCCGGTGTCTCCTGGTCATTGCCGTACTTGGGCAGACGGTTGCGCAGAAACTGCAGCAAGTCCTCCTGACCTCGGAAATCGTTCCGCAAGGCCTTCATCAATTCTGTGGAGCTTACCGCCTGATCCTCGAATACCGCCAGCTCCAGCGCCGCCAGGCTGTCCGCGGCGTTAGGGATGCCCATCGCCGCGCTGGAGTGGTAGTTGTACCGCGCGCCCCCCTCGATGATGTCGAGCCCCCGTGCCACGCAATCCTCGGTGAGCAGCGATAGATACGGCAGCCGGTACTGGGCCCGGTGCACCAGATCTGCCGAGTTGCTGCCATACACCGCCCACTCCGCGAAGTAGGTGAGCTGTCGGGTGTAGGCCTCCAGCACCTGCTCCATGGACCGGAACTCCTCCAGCGTCCCCGTCCGGGGACCCACCTGGGTGCCATCCAGCAGGTCTCGCCCGTCATTCAGCGCCAGTTCCAGACACTTGGCGCAGTT
>JAAYIR010000322.1 GCA_012523355.1 candidate division WS1 bacterium | reverse complement strand
TGGATGGGCGTCGAGAAGCTGCAGCAGCACTGGCGCAACTTGGTGGCCCGCTATGGGGCGTATCCCGTGGTCTGGTGTCTGGCCGGGGAGTGGGACATGCCCTATTACATCAGGGAGGACAAGGAGCAAGCCCGGGAGGAGCAGCAGCAGGGCTGGGCGGAGGTCGCGCGCTACCTGCGGGAGGTGGACGGCTTTCAGCGGCTGATAAGCATCCACGAGGGCAGCAACGGGCGGACGCTCGGCGACGGGAAGCTGATTGACTTCGAGATGCTCCAGACCGGCCATGGCGACCGACAGAGCCTGCCCAATACGGTCCAGCGGGTCACTGAGGAGTACGCGGCGCAGCCCACTCTCCCCGTCCTCAACAGCGAAGTGTGCTATGAGGGCATCGGGGAGGCCTGCCGGCAGGAGGTGCAGCGGCTGATGTTCTGGGTGTGCCTGCTCTCCGGCGCCTGCGGGCATACCTATGGCGCGAATGGCATCTGGCAGGTCAACAGCCGCGAGCGGCTCTACGGCCCCTCGCCGCATGGGATGGCCTGGGGCAACGTGCCCTGGGAGGACGCCTATCAGCTCCCCGGTTCCGCCCAGGTGGGTCTGGCCAAACGCCTGCTGGAACGCTTTCCGTGGTGGAAGTTTGAGCCACACCCGGAGTGGATTTCGTCCCGCTGGACGGAGCAGGACTACTGCGGCGACTACGCGGCGGGGATTCCCGGGCGGGTGCGCGTCTTCTACCTGCCGCGCTGGAGGGGTTGGGGAGGGGGAGGCACGAAGGTGACCGCGCTTGAGGCGGGGGTAGACTACCGGGCTACACTCGTGAACCCGGCCACCGGGGAGGAGATCGACTGGGGCCCGGCGAGCGGCGACGCCAAGGGCGAGTGGGAGCTGCCAGGGGTGTTGCCGATCTACCAGGACTGGCTCCTGGTGTTGGACGCGCGCTGAGACCCGGAAGATACGTGACGCGATGACCACTCGCGAGAGATTCTTGAGAGTACTCAACTACCAGCCGGTGGACAAGGGCTTTTATGGTGGATGGGGCGGGGCCTGGCCGGAGACCCTTGAACGCTGGAAGACCGAAGGCTATGACCCCGAAGACGAGCCAGCCACGCCGGAGGTGCCGTGGACCTGGTACAGTGGGTGGTTTTTCCCGAATCCGCCCTTCGAGCGGCAGGTCCTCGAGGAAGATAACCGCACCGTGCTGTATATCAACCATGAGGGCATCCTGATGCGCGAGCGTAAGGATTATCCTTACTCCTCCATGCCCCAGTTCGTACGTTTCCCGGTAGAGACGCGGGAGGACCTGCGCCGCTTCCTGGCGGAGCGGATGCAGCCGGACCTGGCCGCGCGCCTGGGGGAGGATTATGCAAGCTTTCTGGCCGGGTTCCGCGAGCGAGAGAAGCCGCTCATCGTAATAGCTGACCGCTGGGGCGGGTTTTTTGGTGGGCTGCGTAATTTCGTCGGCGTACAGCGCCTGTGCCTGCTCTTCTACGATGACCCCGCCTTCGTCGAGGAGATGATGGACGCCATCGCCGACTTCCTGATAGCGATGATGGACCAGATCCTCGAGCATACGACGGTGGATGTGTTCGGTTTCTGGGAGGACATGGCCTATAAGACGGGGCCGCTCCTGGGGCCGGAGCTGGCACGCAAGTACATGCTGCCCCGCTATCGGCGGGTGGTGGAGTTCCTCCGCGGGCGAGGCGTAGAGTGGTTCAGCCTCGACAGCGACGGGGACATCTCCTCACTGATTCCCGTCTGGCTGGACTCTGGAATCAACATCCTCTATCCCTTCGAGGTCCAGTGTGGCATGGACGTGGTGCAAGTGCGCCGGCAATATGGCCGCGACCTGCGCATGTGGTTTGGTATGGACAAGCGGGCCCTGGCCAGGGGACCAGCGACCATTGATGTCGAGATAGAGCGCGTGCGACCGCTGGTGGAGGAAGGCGGCTACATCGCGGGAGTGGACCATAGCCTCCCACCGGACGTGTCTTACGCGAACTACCGCTACTACCTCTCTCAGCTCATGAAGCTGCTGGAGGGAACGCCGTGAGTGCAGCCATGACCAAGCGCGAGCGCGTGGAGGCTGCGCTCAACCTCCAGGAGACCGACCGCATCCCGGTCTATGATATCCTCCTGAACGATGCGGTGATCGAGCACTTCACCGGACAGCGCCCCCCGCTGGGCGAGGAGGGGCTGAAGCTGAAGCTCCAGGCCACGGCGCGAACCCTGGACATGACCCGCATGGCCGGGGCCGCGCCGTCTCCCCCCCGGGAGTGGGAAGACGCCGACGGCTTCGTCCACTACCAGGAGGACCCGTGGATGGGCGGCGGCCTCCGCCGGCGGCCCTTCAGTGACGAGGCTGGCGCGCGGGAGTGGGTGCTCAAGGCCACCCGACGCCTCCAGGAACCGTTTAGCCCTCGTGAATACGCCGAGTCATGGCGGGCAGGTTGGGATAAGATTCGCAGCTATCTAGGCGACGACACCGTGGTCCTGCACGGCGAGACCGGCACGGGACTCGACACGATCCGCGGCAATCTGGGACTCGAGCTGTTCTCATATCTGCAGGCGGATGACCCGGGCTTGGTCTCCGAGTATCTCGAAGTCTCCACAAAGCGCGAGGTGGCACAGATTCACGCGATCGCAGACCCCGCACTGTCGCCCTGTGCGCTGACCTACGGCGACATTGCCATGAAGGGCCGGTTGCTACACTCACCGGCTTGGCTGCGTGAGGAGTTTATTCCCCGTCTGCGGCGCGTCAACGATGCCTGGCACGAGCACGGAATCAAGTGTCTGTTCCATTCCGACGGATACTTGATGGAGATGCTGCCCGACCTGGTGGCGACTGGGATTGACGGCCTCAACCCGATCGAGACCGTGGCGGGGATGGATCTGGCGGAGGTCCGGCAGGCCTGCCCCCGGCTGTTCCTGGGCGGCGGCATTGACATCAGTCAGCTCATGGCCTTCGGCACCCCGGAGGAGGTTCGCGCGGCTTGCGAGCACGCCATCGCCGTGGCGGCGCCGGGATACTTCATTGGCTCCACAACCGAGTACGACAATGGTGCCCGCCTGGATAGCTTCTTGATCATGATAGAAGTAGCCTGGAAAAACAGATGAACGCCGGAAGAAAGGGTGGTTTCATGATGCATCGCTGGTTGTGCCTGGTCCTCGCTATCGGAGCCCTGATGGCCGTGGAGGCGAGGGGCGCGGAGCAAGACACCCTCGTGTTCATCCGCGAGGACAAGGATGCCCTGGGGCAGCCCAATATGATCCTGGAGCGGATTCAAGCCGACGGCAGCGGGCGGAGCGTAATCTTTGACTCCGCCCTGCAGGAGAACCCGGAGCCGATCCCCTTCCCCAAGTGGCAGCGCTCGCCAGATATCTCGCCGCTCGGCAAGAAGATACTCCTGCGGCGCAGTTGGACCCTTTCCGCGATGAACTGGGACGGCTCCGGAGCGGTGAATCTCACCCCGTATAGGCGAGAGTGGTATGACCCGCGCTGGTCTCCCGACGGCAGGCAGATCGCCCTCTGCGCCGACCTCACTGACTTCGCCGAGGTCTACTTGATAGACTTTGACGGGGGCAACCTCCGCAATCTGACCTGGAAGGCCAAGTCGAATGAGCGTTCCCCAGACTGGTCACCGGACGGCGGACGGATCTGCTTCATCAGCGACCGTAACGGCAAGTTCGAGTTGTTCACCATGAAGGCGGACGACGGCTCGGAGCAGACGCGTCTGCTCTCGCTGGAGGGGGACATCCGCGAACCGGACTGGGG
This sequence comes from candidate division WS1 bacterium, assembly GCA_012523355.1. GTDB lineage: Bacteria > Armatimonadota > Zipacnadia > Zipacnadales > Zipacnadaceae > Zipacnadum. Next base: position 2,525 of record JAAYIR010000322.1, on the reverse strand, counting down.
ACCGCACAACCGCCTCGCTTTCGCACTCCAGAAGCCGGATGGCACCTCGGCCATATACGTGGTGGATGCCGACGGGAAGAATCTGACGCAACTGACCAAGGGCGATTGCTGGGACGGCCAGGTCCGGTGGGACGCCGAGGGCAAACGCCTGGCCTTCGTCTCCAACCGCAGCGGCGAAGCCGAAATCTGGGTGATGGAGCTGGCCTCGCGCAAACTGAGCAACGTGACCCGCAATCCCGCTCAGAATGAGCTGTTCCCCACCTGGGTGCCGAAGCAGCTAGCCGATGCCGCGCCGGTGATACCCTCGAACGAAGGCCAGGCATCCAATATCGCCGGGCTACAACTGCCGCGCCCGCGCCTCCTGTTCCGCGTCGAGGACCTCCCCGGCATTCGTGACCAGCTGGCCCAGGAGCCCCGGGCCTCCGTATGGAAGACCTTCCTGAGCAACTGCGACGCGCTGCTGGATCCCGAATCAGCGGCCTCCAAGCGGGTGGAAGCCTCGATTGCGGCAATCCAGAACAATCCCCCACAGGGGCTTTATGACCGGTCAGCCTGGATCAAGCCGGTCTTCGATCTGGCCTTCGCCCGGCAGGTGACCGGGGAGCGCCGCTACGGAGAGCGGGCGGCGGCATGGCTGCTCCGCATCGCGGAGGAATACGCCAGATGGCACCAGGATATGGTGAGTGAGTACCCCGTAGCCTGTGCCTACGACTGGCTATACGACCTGTTCTCGCCGCAGGACCTGCGCATGCTCACCGGCCTTCTCCAGACCACTGCGCAGCAATCGTACGAGCATGTAGTTGATAGCTACTTCGGAGAGACTAATCTCATCGCCTGCAACTTCGCCACGCATGATGCCGGGTCGGTCGGGCCGATATACCTGGCGCTGGCGGGGGAGCCGGGGAGCAACTCCGCCTGGCTGCCGACGGCCGCCCGGTTGACCACCGTCAACCTCAATACCTGGATCGGCCCGGCGGGAGACGCCGCCGAGGGCACCTCGTATTTCAACACCCCGATCCATCTGCTGATGCCTTTCATGATTAGCCTGAAGATCAATGACCTGTATCCCGAAACGCGGGAGTCCAACCTCAGGAAGTTCGCCGACTGGTATGCCATCGTGAATGCCGGGGACATGTTGCCCTCGATTGGTGACAGTGATGGCGGGACGATCATTTTCCCGGTCGGGCTGCTGCGGCTCTACCCCGACAACTTAACCGCCCGCAAGCTGTGGAACAGCATCGCGCGGCCGGAAGCCCCCACGCCGGAGGTGCTGTCCCTGCTGTGGTTTGAGCCCTCGGAGAACCAGCCGCAGGATTATACGGGCCTCCCCAGGACCGCCTACTTCGAGAGCCAGAACTACCAGGTCTTCCGCAGCGGATACAGTGAGGACTCCTGCGTGCTCACCTTCAATCTGAGTGCTGGCGGCCATTCACACATGGAGTGTGGCGCGCTGGCGCTCACCGCCTTCGGAGAGAAGCTGCTGGTGGATCCCGGGCAAGCGGTCAGTGCCGCGGATTGCCATTCGCAGTTGCTGATCAACAGCCAGGGGCGCTTTGAGAACTACGTGACTCTCAACAGCCCGCGCGAACGGATCTCGCCGATTCAGACCGGCGAGGTCGCGGCTGGCTCTTCGGTCAACATGGTGCCGGCCTTCCGCACTCGTGAGGTGAGTACCCACAGCAGTGGCGCCTACAGTCTTCCGGGGCCGGGTGTGACCCTCAGGCACGGGAGCCGCACGCTGGTCATGGTAGGAGACGACACCACCGTAGTTCCTTCCTACTATCTGGTCTACGACGATGTGCAGGTGAATGACGAGGCGAGTCTCTACGAGCAGCTCTACATCGGCGACGCCGACGTGATCGTGCGTGAGCATGGCGCCGGTGCTTTGGTGCTCGCCAGGCGCTATACCGGCCCCTGGCTGACGCCGGTTAGTGGAGCTCAGGGGGAAGCACGCCTCGAGTTTGACCTTCCCGAAGCCGGAACCTACCAGGTCTGGATCTATCTGCGGGGACGGTATGGCCCCTTTGCCTTTCGCCTCGGACCGCATACTCGCAACACCACTGTCGGCGCTCGTACTACCCGGGAGAATTGCTGGCAGTGGGTGCCCGCCGGGCCAGCCCTTGCACTGGAGGCGGGGAGACAGACCCTGGCGGTCCTGCCACGGGCTATGATCTTCGCCCAGGTGGCCCTGATTCCGGAGGCCCAGGCGCAGACCTATGCCGGCTGGGGCGATCTGCCCGAGGGGTCGCTGGCGCGTTCCTGTTCCGAGGCGGTCATCAGCGGAGAGAGCTGGAAGCTGGAGTCACCGGCGCGCCCGGCCGCGGAGCTCCTGGTCGCGTCCCTGAACCGCGACCGGGCGCGGATGGAGGCGGATACCTTCAGCTTCCGCACGCGTTTCTACGGGCAGGTCCTGATGACGCTGCCTCGCGCCCGCCTGGTCAAGCGTCAGCCCGAGGCCAACTTCCTGACGCTGATCTATCCGTACCTGCCGGGGATGGAGCAACCGCAGATTCGCCGGGAGGCGC